>CAWGHH010000001.1:0-366472 GCA_963822405.1 Candidatus Uhrbacteria bacterium
AGTCGAATTTCCTCTACCGTCGTCACCGCTTTTAGCTTTTCAAGAAGTGTCTGGTGGCTCTCGGCGATGAATTTCACCTCGCTTACAATGTCCTGTAACGGCAAAGGCGACCAAGAAGACTGCGCGCGTACCTTGGCGAGCTCAACTTCGCGTTCGGCCAATACCTGAATGCGTCGAGAATCAGCCAACTGAGCCTGAGCGAGCTTGTACGCAGATTGCAACTCCCCCATCCCAATTCCAGCACCATCAACTTTGCCGATTTCTTCAATTTCAAACGCAGCCAGTTTCTTGTCACCTGCGGCCAATTCAGCTCGCTTGGCGTCTACTCGCGCGTCCATTCCTCCAAGCTTCACTGCGATGGCTTTCTTCTCAGCCTCAAGCTCGGCCCATTTGCCCTGGAAATATTCGAGCGACACAGTTTTCAGCTCGGCCGTAACTTTTTCACGTTCTTCAAGCTTGCGAACTTGGCGCTTCAACATGTTTAGTCGAGGCTCAAGCTCGTCGATAACCATTTGGACCTCAGCCAAATTCACCGCTGACTTTTCGAGCTTAAGCAAAGACTGGTGTCGTCGAATCTGAAGTCCTCGAACTCCAGTCGCATCATCAAAAAACATCTTGCGTTCTTCCGGCGAGCTAACAAGCACGTGATCGATCATCCCTTGTCCAATAACGGCGTACGATCGTTGCCCCACTCCGGCTTCGGCTAATAAAAGTTGAATGTCTTGGAGTCTGGCCGATTGTCCATTTAAAAGATAGTCGCTCTCGCCGTCACGATATAGTCGACGAGTGATCGCAACCTCCGCAAAGTCCGTCTTCATCGCTTTGTCCTCGTTCTCAAACAACATCGTCACCTCAGCAAAACCAGACCGACTTCGGCCCTCGGAACCCGAAAAAATAATATCCTCCGTTTTCTTCCCGCGCAGTTGTTTCATGGACTGCTCGCCCAAACACCAACGGATAGCGTCCGCAATATTCGATTTACCCGACCCATTCGGGCCAACAATAACGGTTAACGGGTTTGAATTTCCCTTCTTGTCGGGAAACTCGACTACTGTTTTTTGAGCAAAAGTCTTGAATCCTTGGATTTCGAGGCGCTTGAGGTACATAGATGTGAGTATTGTACCCAACCTTGCCTATAATCGAAACCCTTGTTAAACTCTCCCCTTCCTATGAACAGCGTTGTGCAGGAAAAAGTGGAGGGACTAATCCGTGAGGCGGGGCATATTTTGTTGCTGACTGATGAGCGAATAGATGGCGATACACTTGGTTCAACCCTTGGCCTGTATTACGTTTTGCGAGACCAGGGAAAACAGGTGACGGTTTTTTCGCCAAAGCCAATGCCACCACAGCTTGAGTTTATTCCAGGCGTCGAAGTTATTCGACGCGACGAAACGGTGTTCGCCGATAGCTCAGTTGACCTCGTGATCATTTGCGACTGTTCAGATGGCGAATACATCAAAAAGTTTTTGCCGAGCATGAAACGCCGAGTACCTCTAGTAGTCTTCGATCACCACTCGACTAATCCAATGTATGGCACAGTGAATGTTGTCGAGCCGAAAGCAGCCTCTAGCGCTGACGTTGTTTGGCGATTTATTAAAAGAGCAAAGTACCCCGTATCTGCTGACGCCGCGCAATGCATTTTGACCGGCATCTCAACTGACACCGTTCTCTTCTCGACTTCGAACACAACCATCGACTCGATGAACGCTGCCGGCGAACTTGTTAAGCTCGGCGCCAGTCTGCCATCAATCGTTCGCCACACACTCATGAATAAGTCCGTCCCCGCGCTCAAACTTTGGGGCATTGCCATGGAGCGCCTTTTCTTCGACGACACACTAAAGGCAATTACCACAGCGATCACTAAAGCCGACCTTGAATTAACAAAGGCTACGCTCGAAGATCTCTCTGGCGTTTCCGGCTTCCTTCACGCCATGCTTGAAAACGCGTATGAAGCCGTGGCGGTCATGTACGAAACGGACGATGGCGCAGTTAAAGGCAGTATGCGCAGTCGCGGTCGAGACGTTGCCAAGCAAGTATTCGACCTTTTCGGTGGAGGTGGCCACAAACTCGCTGCAGGATTCAAAGTAATGGACTCGACCTTACAAAAAGTGGGAGAAAAGTGGGAGATAGTTAAGAATAAACTCTAGTACAAAAAAATCGTCCCATAGGACGATTTTTTTGGAGCGGGTGGAGGGAGTCGAACCCTCATCATGAGTTTGGAAAACTCAGATAATAACCGCTATACGACACCCGCGAATCCAGGAATAGCTTAGCAGAACTATAAATATTTGTAAAAAAGATAAACCCCGCCTCTTTCTTCTCGGTTCGACCGAGTGAAAAAGACGGAGTCTAGTCGCCCTTCAGGAATCAGCTCTTGCGAGCCTCCGCCTGATGATCTTGCACCCATGCCCCCGCAAGGAAATCGTCCTCGAGGAACACATAGG
This sequence comes from Candidatus Uhrbacteria bacterium, assembly GCA_963822405.1. Classification (GTDB taxonomy): domain Bacteria; phylum Patescibacteriota; class Patescibacteriia; order UBA9934; family UBA9934; genus JAGORL01. Next base: position 2,445 of record CAWGHH010000001.1, read on the forward strand.
TGATGTTGCCAACGGCGAACTCCTTGCCGATCACGATCTTGTCGATCGACGGGCAGGCTTTGTCGCCGTGGAATCGGACATAGCCCTGTTCCAGCGTTTTGCACTCCTCGACCCCCGAACTGATCGGGTTCAATTTATCGAACCAACAAATGTACATCCGTCCTCCAGCTTTGGCCGAGCAAACGCTCAACCCTCGATTCCCACAACCGATGGAGGTCGGTGATGGGAATTGAGGGTCGATCGAGTTGGCTGCGTTTTAGTTGCAGTCACACTCGATCTCGTAGTCAGACAATCGTAGCCAAGCATGCGCAAAAGCGTTTGCCAGTGGCGTACGATCTCGTCCTTGAACCTTATCGAAGTATTTTATCGCGCACGCTGCGGCGTGCACGAATGGTTCTACCTCGACCAGCCAGATTTTGGCCCGAATGATCACCGCGTTCGTGATGACCGTCAGCTCGCCCACATACTTTCCTTCTTCATCAGAAGAAATAGATACGCTCGGCGAAGAATTCTGAAGCGTCTCGGCTGAGATTACTATCCCAAGCCGTTCTTTGGCTAGCAGGCGAAAGATATCCTTCGCCATTCTCATGTGATCAATGTGCCGCATTACGACTCCTTTAGGGATGGTTACCCTCGATTCCCACAAACTTATGGCCTCGTCTTTCGACTACGGCCAAGGAGGTAAGTTTATGGGAATTGAGCGCAAGACCGGCAAGCTGTTTTACGAGTCTGCCGATCGAGAAGAATATTAGTAAACGAGGCGTGGATTCACGTCCTCCCACCACACGATAGCGTGACGGAAGGCCCGGGAAAACAAGTCCCGCAGCCTTTCCATCGCGTGGCGCGTGAGCGGGGCGGCGCGAAACCGGTGTGCAAGCTCGGTGCAGCCGTCCGTCATCTTGAGGACGAACACCACTCGACAGTCACCGTTCTCATTGATCTCTTCAACGAGCCTGAGGCTCACCGCCGAAATCGGCTTTGGGGACTCGTGCAGAAGAACATCTTCGAGGCAGGGCGAGTACATGATGCACCTCTGGGTTGGAGCTTCGAACAAAGTATCTAGGTCTAACCCTCGATTCTCACAACCAATGGAGGTCGGTTATGGGAATTGAGGGCGCCCGCAGACACTTCGGAAAAGACCGAAATGCTGCGGGAGATAACTAGCGGGCGCGCCGCCAGTTACAGGTGGAGGAACCGACCGGACCGGTGATGTTCGCCTTGCCGAGGAGCTGTTCGCGAATGGTCGCGATGTCCTTGAGCGAGGGGGTCTGGACCCGGACAGGCGCAGGTGCCGGCGAACAGTTGCTGGCGACAGCCTGCACCTGGGTGGTGCCATTGGACAAGAAGCGAACGATGGAACGGCGGGGGGCGGTGGTGTTCATGGGGAACTCCGGGGGTGATACGGGCACAGTTTGTCTGTACCCTCGATTGTCACGAATATACTTCATGAGAATTGAGGGAACCCCGATCGACGCTTGGCATCGATGCGGGGGTCTGGCGAATCTTCTGCTTAGACAGCGGGGCTTAGGAGCCGGCCATCAAAAGCGTGAGATCAGCCAAGACGACGAGGAACGTGAGGCTGGGCAGGAGGTCCTCGGTAAAGCTATTCCAGAAGGACATTATGGTGTCTCCAATGTTGGGGTGTGCTAACTAATTTCCTTGCGCGACGAGAATCGTGCTCAGTGTCAGGGCAAGGTCGCGCTCGGCAACCTCGACCAACTTTTTGTACCTAGCAATTACGTCCGGAATGCCATCTCCAAGCGCGAGCTCATAGAATATTTCCATTTCCTCCAGCCTTGTACGAACAACTTGTTCGTGCACTTGGAGCGATTCAAGTACCATTTCTGGCGGCATGACATTCTCCTATTTCGTAGTTAGGCCCATCATTGACCACCACTGGAGGGTGATGATCATTGATGGGCACCCGCAGTTCATCTCAGACCGATTGTCCGAAGTGAGTGCGGGGCGAAGTGGTAACAGGTGAACCGTTACTAACGCATACAGCTCCCCAAGTAGTTCCAGATGGGCTTATCGGTGGCGTCCACGTAGACGCACGAGACATCGGAGTCCGTCTGAGCCATACCGTATTTGGTGAGCTCACGCTTTTTGAAGTGACCACCGACGTGAAACGTTACAGTGGCATGATCAAGCGAGTAGGTCTCGCCGTCCTCTACCACGGTCAGGTCGACGGGGAGACCGGGGTAGGCCTGCTCGTAATGCTGATCATTGTTGTACGGCATATCCCAGTTTCGGACGTAGTACTCGGTCATGGCGCCCCCGGGCGGAATCTTGACGGTCTGACCAGCGAGCGAACGACAGCGCGACAGATCCTCTCCAACCACGAGGCCGGACCGGATCAAATCGTAGACCCGCACATCGCTCTCCGCCAGGAACCGCCAGAACTTGCCGGTGTATTCGTTGTTCTTCTCGGTGTACTCTTCGGGGCTCGGCTCATCGCTCGAGTACACGATCTCGGGAATGAAGGTGTACGCGACGGAGTCGACCATCGTGATCCGAAAGAGGACAACGGTCTCGTCAGTGTCCGTCCGACAACCGAGGTTGAGGGCATAGCCCTCCTCCACAGTCATGGAAACGGCCGACAGCTTACCAGCGAACGCAGTGGCAACCAAGAGATTGATCATGAATCACCGTGTGAATGGCTCGAAGAGCCGGGGAATGTACAAGTTAGTTTTCAGGCCCATCATTGGCCACCACTGGAGGGTGATGATCACTGATGGGCACCCGCAGTTCATCTCAGACCGATTGTCCGAAGTGAGTGCGGGGCGAGTTGTGAACGAGTCAACTAAGGCGTTGGCGTCACCGTGACAGTGAAGTCGAACGGGATCGTGCCGAGGTCATCCATGAATCGTCCGTGACGGAGAGACATGGTGCCCTTGACCATCTCCACGTGGTACGCCTTCTTCCCGGGAGGAACAACCGTTGAGAATTCGTAGCTGGCCACGTCTTTGCCACCGCCATTCCACCACCCCGTCGGCTTGCCAGATCGGTGCAAGCTCGTGTTTGCCCGAAGGTCAAAGGTGAGAGAGGCTGTGAAGGGAGCTGAGACGTCCACCTGGTGCACGCAGATATCTGTCCGACCGGCACCATCCTGAGACCGGTAGAGGAGTGCCTCTGGCCGATACAACTCTGTGCTTTCGGTCACCGACTCGTACGTCCAGATGGGCGTTTCGCCGGGTCCGAACGGACGAGGGGGAGGCTCCTGCTTGATCGCCACATTCGCGTACGGCACGTACATACCGGGAGGCGGGCGCGTGAATCCTGCCCACTCCCACATCGACATGGGGAAGTCGAGGGTGATCAAGGTGCCGGTACACTGACCTTCCTTGGTCGGAAAGTTTTTGTAGTCGTTGGCTCGATAATGCGTGACGTCCGTCAGAGCCACCCGTCCGTCTTCCATCTTCTCGCACTTCTTGTACGCCGGACGCATGATATTGCTATCCGGGACTGCGAGCTTTTTGGCCTCATGGCAGCCCAGACGTTCCCCCGTCTCAGTGTCGGCAGCCTGCGCCTCGAAAGAGGCGAAGGAACCGACCACGAGAACAAAGAGCAGAGTAAAGGTACGCATATTCACCTCACACGAGTTTTTCGGGAAGTCTTCAGCAATCGGACTCTCGATCCTCACCACAATGGAGGTAGTGATGGGGATTGAGAGTCCCCCAGCCGGATTGGGAGAAGAACGATGAACGTTCCGGCTTTGCTGCGATCTCGTTCGCGGCGGACGGTGTAGGTAGAGCGTTACTCGTGGAAGATCGTGAAACTCGCGCCTCCGGCGAGATCTCTCTTTCCATGATGAATGCCGCCGCCCCAGAGGGTGACGTCCGCCGAGGCCGATTGGCCAGGCGGAATGAGCTCGGTAATGCTGGGCAGCGTAACAAACATCCGAATGGTCTCATCGTCAGGCAGCTGCATGCTCCCAACGTGCCGCCACCACACGTACGAGACGTTCCACAACAACTGCTCGCCCACTGCGGTGACAACGCCGCCCCCAGTTTCGGGCTCGGCCATGACGGATCCCTTCGTGTTCGGGACGCCGTCGAGGATTCCGTCGAAAGCGTGCGGGTCCGCCGCCAACGTATCCTCGAAGCTGTTGAGTGCTTCTTCGGATTCGAGTGGCAAGTAGACGTGGGCCAGGAGGAACGTGGCGGGGACACGACACTGGGAGTCAACGCTGAAGCCGAAGGTGACGGTGTCGCCATCAACGACGGTCAGTTCATCGCTGTCTCCAGTGACGGAAATAACGCCCCCAAGATCGTCAATCTCGGACAAGCATCGCCCGTCACCCGCTCGGCATGCGGCGAGAGACAGGAGTGCGATCGGGTAGAGAAAGGAACGCATTTTTTAGTGCCTCACGGTTGATTGGCCTAATGGCCGTTATGTAGTCGTTTGTGGACTTCCGTTACAACGAAAGTCCCGCGATTCCAGTTACCTGTGTGCCAGTCCTATGTAGTAAGGATTGGAGGGTAATGAGAATCGCGGGACCTTTGTTGCGCCTCCATTGCAACGGGATACTATAACATAAAATAGCGTTCTTGTCAAGACAAAGACGCTATTTTATGGCTTATACTAGCGGATAAATGGGTCGACATAGAAGTCGACCCTTACACCGCGTTGTGCTTCCCGATAGCGGCCCAAGCAATCGCCAAGGCATCGGCGGCGTCGTCTGGTTTAGGGATCTTGGAAAGACCAAATACGGCCTTCACCATTTCCTGCATTTGGCGCTTGTCGGCTTTGCCGTAGCCGGTTAGAGCCATTTTGACCTCTACTGGCTTAACCTCGGCCACCTCTATACCGTGTTTTGCGGCCAGATAGAGTAATACCCCGCGTACTTCAGCCACTTTTAGGGCAGTAGTGACACTTTTCGCAAAAAACAGCTCCTCAATGGCAATTAGATCAGGTTTGTGGGCTTTTATAAGGCTTTCGGCATCGTTATTTATCTCCAGGAGCCTGCCTTGATGCTTTCGAGTTGAGAGCGTTGTAATCACGCCAAAAGTAATCGCCGTGGCCTTTCCGCGCGAGACGTCGATCACCCCGAATCCCAAACGCCCGTATCCCGGGTCGAATCCAAGTATTCGCATACCGGTAGTTTACTCGAAAACAAAAAAAGAGGCCTCATGCGAAGCCTCAATTTTCTTAAAATGCGGGTTTGTATTGCAGTCTGTGGTCGGCACTGAATCGGTCCAGTCGATCCTCTGTCCAGCTCTTTGAGGCAATCTGCGTAGTAATTTTCCGATCCATTCTATCAATTCGCCCATGAAGCAAATCAAACTGAGGCATGATTTGATGCTCCATGAGGCTAATAAGATTATCCTCAACAATGCGGTTCACGATTACCGGCACTCGTTCATCAATAATTCGCTCGACGATCGGCGGAACTTTCTCATCTATCACCTTCCCTACTACCAGTGCGATCTGACCCAATTCGTCGCTATCAAACATATATAAGTCACTAAGAATAAAGCTGGGGAGTTTATCCTATTCGATCTCGACCTGGGGAGTTAAACATAGTTTATCACAAAAGCAAAACGAGTCCCGAATGGAACTCGTTTTGTTATATTATTCCGTTTTCTCTGCCGGAGCTTCACTTGGCGTGGTACCCATCACTGGACCTTCAACTGCCATTTCGGCGGCGACGGTCGGCGTGATGATGACACGTTCAGTTGGCTCTGGGAGCTCTAGGACAACTTCGTTACCAGGGAAACCTGTTCCAGTTGGAATCAAGCGACCAATGATGACGTTTTCCTTTAGACCGGCCAGCTCATCAACTTTACCAGTAACGGCTGCGTTGATAAGAACGCGGGCAGTTTCTTGGAAAGAAGCGCTGGACAACCATGACTCGGTAGACAAGGAAACCTTAGTCACACCAAGCAATAGCTGTTCGAACTCAGAAATCTTGCCGCCAGTTGTTTCCATGCGATCCTGCTCGTCGAGCAACATTGCCTTTTCAACAACTTCTCCTGGAAGGAGCTCAGTGTCTCCTGGATCTCCGATGCGAACACGAGAAAACATCTGTCTGATAATTACCTCGATGTGCTTGTTATTCAGCTTCTGACCCTGTGAAGAGTAGATGAACTGCATTTCCTTAGACAAGTACTTTTCAACGGCGTTCTGACCCTTGGCCTTAAATAGCGCCTGCAAGTCCAAGTGACCGTCCGTCAAAGCGTCTCCCCCAATTACCTGGTCACCATCCTTCACGTACATGGTGTATCCATGAGGAATGATGTACTCACGAATCTTTTTGGCGTCATGGATAACCGTGACCGTGGACTTCCCTACTTTGGCTACTCCCCCAACATCCGTAATAATCTTTTCGCCGGAAGACTTTTCCGCAATCACGTCACCAGCCTGTAGTTTCTCACCATCTTTCACTACCACCTTACCACCGCGACCAAGCACAAATGGTTTTTCCTCTACGGCCTCATAACGAACGCGCACAATTTTCTGTCCTGGCATGGTATCGATAATTTCTTTACCGGTGCCTGCTTGAACAACTGTTCGGGAAGCCTTTTCAATTTCTACTAGACCAGCTACTTCCGTCATGATCGCCTTCCGTTTTGGCAAGCGAGCTTCGAATAACTCTTCAACACGTGGAAGACCCTGGGTAATATCTTTTCCAGCCACACCTCCAGTGTGGAAAGTACGCATAGTAAGCTGGGTTCCAGGCTCTCCAATAGACTGCGCGGCCATGATACCGACAGCTGTTCCCATCTTAACTAGCTTGTTGTGGGCAAGGTCATAACCGTAACACTTCTGACAAACTCCGCGGCGAATCTTACAAGTCATAACTGAACGCACGTGAACCTCCTGGAGGTCTTCCTTAGCTTCTTTGAGTTCACGGATGTGATCTTCAGTGATGAGCTCGCCGGCTTTCAAGAGCGTTTTCTTAGTGCCAGGAACCTTCACATCAGACAACACCACACGTCCCAAGATACGAATAAGTAGTGGTTCTCCGATTTCATCAGATTCAGTCTTAGTCATGACTACACCCTTATCATCACCACAGTCTACCTGGCGAACAACCACGTCCTGAGCAACATCCACCAAACGACGTGTGAGGTAACCAGCGTTTGCGGTCTTAAGCGCGGTGTCAGTCAAACCCTTACGCACACCGTGAGAAGAGATGAAGAACTCAAGCACGCTAACACCATCTTTGAAAGATGATTTAACGGGAAGTTCAATAATATCTCCGGAAGGTGACGTCTTCAAACCGATCATACCGATGGTTTGAGTGAGCTGGCCCCAAGCTCCACGGGCACCAGATTCAATCATGGTGTAGGCCGAGCTGGTCTTTGGCAAGGCAATCTTTGAAAGCTCAGCTACTCTGTCCTTAATTTCCGTCCAAACTTTAATGATCTGGGTGTGACGCTCGCTCTGAGTCAAAAGTCCCTGACCGTAGTAAGTTTCAATTTCTAGAATGCGTTTATCTCCTTCCGCAATTAGCTCTGGCTTTCCTGGGACGTCAGGCAAACCATCCATGCTGTAGGAATAACCAGACTTAGTGGCGTACTCAAATCCAAGCTCCTTAAGATCATCAAGTAAGCTGGCGGTAAATTCCTGTCCGTAATACTCCAAACAGTCACGGACAATGTTTGCTAGCTCCTTCTTTCCAAGGGTCTTGTTCTGGTAGCCGATCTTTGGTGGGAATTTCTGGTTCCAAACAATTCGACCAGCCGTAGTAATCATGCGCTCGCCATTCATGCGAACACGAATCCATTGCTGATACTTAATGATGCCCATCTTCAAGGCATACAAAGCTTCGGTTTCATCAGAGAAGGACTTTAAGTTCTTCTCGTCTGGCTCCGTGTCCATGTTTGTGAGGTAAAAAGATGCCCAAGCAATATCTTTTCCAGGCGTAGCCACTGGACCACCAAAAGATGGTTTCAAAAGGTTACGAATAGAAAGCATGATGTGCTCAGCTTCATAACGAGCCTCAGCCGTAAGAGGTACGTGCACGGCCATCTGGTCTCCGTCGAAGTCGGCGTTATACGCTTCACAAACAAGAGGATGAATCTTAATTGCCTTTCCTTCAACTAGCTTTGGACGGAAAGCTTGAATACCAAGACGGTGGAGTGTAGGGGCGCGGTTAAGAAGAACAAAGCTGTCCTTAGTAACTTCTTCAAGAATATCCCAGACCTCTGGTCTGTCACCTTCAATAAAGCGGTTAGCTGAACGAATGTTATGCACGTATTCACGAGCGATCAACTTCGAAATAACAAATGGACGGAAGAGCTCAAGAGCCATCTTCTTCGGGATACCACATTCGTCGAGGTGCAAGTGTGGACCAACTACGATTACGGAACGTCCGGAGTAGTCAATACGCTTTCCAAGAAGGTTCTGGCGGAAACGACCCTGCTTGCCCTTAAGAATGTCAGCAAGCGACTTAAGCTGACGCTTCTTACCGGTAGCAGCAATAACTGTCTTTGACTGTCTGGCCGAGTTGTCAATAAGCGCGTCGACAGCTTCCTGCAACATGCGCTTCTCATTACGCGTGATAACTTCTGGCGCGTTCAAAGTGAACAAACGACGCAAACGGTTGTTACGGTTAATTACGCGGCGATACAGATCGTTCAAGTCAGAGGTAGCAAAACGTCCACCATCAAGCGGTACCATTGGACGCAAATCTGGTGGGATGATTGGGATAACCTTGCTGATCATCCAGGATGGCTTGATGTCATTCTTCTCAAGCGCGCGGAACAGCTTCAAACGACGCATGATGCGATCGTATTTTGCTTTAGACGAAGTGCTGAGCAATTCTTCCTTAAGCTTAACAATGGTCTCAGGAACATTGATTCGATCAAGAAGTCTGACAATGGCGTCAGCTCCAATCCCAGCATCAAACACGTGGCCATAACGCATGGACCAATCATGGTAAGTGGCTTCTGAAATAACTTTAAGAGGCGCAATTTCTTTCAGGTCTTTATCAACCTGAATAAAATCGATCTCAAGTTCTTCAAGCTTGCCGTCAGCTAGATCAGTGATGCGGTTCAACTCGGCCTTAAGCTCTTCACGCTTAGTAAACTTCTCACGAGCGCGATCTTCATCACGCTTTTTCTCGCCCTCAATCATCTTTCGCTTCGCCTTGTATTCCTCTTTAACTTGTTCAAGTGTTAATAGGCGAGCTTCTTCGTTCACATCAGTCACCATGAAGGCGCCGAAATAAACTACTTTCTCAATAGCCTGCACACCGAGGTCTAGGATAGTTCCAATCTTGGAAGGTACACCGCGCAAGAACCAAATATGTGTCACCGGAGCGGCTAGCTCAATGTGACCCATGCGTTCGCGACGCACTGAAGACTGCGTGACTTCCACGCCACACTTGTCACACACGATTCCCTTATATCTGATCTTTTTGTATTTACCGCAGTAACATTCCCAGTCCTTGGATGGTCCAAAAATCTCTTCGGCAAATAGACCCTGCTTTTCTGGCTTTTGGGTGCGATAGTTAATGGTTTCCGGCTTGCTTACTTCGCCGTAGCTCCAGGAACGGATTACTTCAGGGGAAGCAACCTTTAGGCGAATGGAGTCAAAGTCAGTAGACTTTAATGTGTCGAATTTCATTGCCATATATTTAGTTCCGCTTAGGTGCTCCGCCGTCGCCGAGCTCCACCTTCTTATTGTTCTTCAAAAGCTCAACGTCCAAGCTTAAGCCTTTCAATTCACGAACGAGCACGTTAAATGACTCAGGAATGTTTACCTTAGTGATTGGCTCGCCCTTAATGATGGACTCGTAAGCCTTAGCTCGTCCTGGAACGTCATCAGACTTAATGGTGAGAATTTCCTGAAGAGTGTGAGCAGCGCCGTAAGCTTCAAGCGCCCAAACTTCCATTTCTCCAAAACGCTGTCCTCCAAACTGTGCCTTACCTCCAAGTGGCTGCTGGGTGATAAGAGAGTATGGACCAATCGAACGCTGGTGCATCTTGTCTTCCACCATGTGGTTCAGCTTCACCATGTACATGATGCCAACGGTAACAGCGTTATCAAACGCTTCACCGGTTCGGCCGTCGTTCAATCTCAGCTGTCCGGACTCTGGATAACCGGCAGCTTTAAGCTCAGCCTTAATAGACTCAGCAGGCGCACCAGCAAACACTGGAGCAGCTACTTTGTAACCAAGCTTTTCAGCAGCTAGACCCAAGTGAACTTCAAGAATCTGACCAAGGTTCATACGGGAAACCACACCAAGCGGGGTAAGAACAACATCAACTGGTCTACCCTCGGCTGTAAATGGCATGTCCTCAACCGGCACCACAATAGACACAACACCTTTGTTTCCGTGGCGTCCGGCAACCTTATCTCCAGCCTGTAATTTACGGAGATCAGCAATTGTCACCTGGATAGACTTGATCACTCCCGGTGGCAAGTTGTCGCCCTCTTCTCTGGAGAATACTTTTACGTCTACTACCTTACCCTTACGTCCGTGTTCAAGGTAAAGTGAAGAGTCGCGCACATCACGGGCCTTATCACCGAAGATGGCACGCAAAAGTTTTTCTTCAGCGGACAATTCAGTTTCTCCCTTTGGCGTGATTTTGCCAACTAGAATATCGCCAGACTTTACTTCAGCGCCCACACGAATAACACCTTCAATATCAAGATTCTTCAATTTCTCTTCAGAAACGTTCGGGATGTCGCTGGTCACTACTTCAGGTCCGAGCTTGGTATCACGCACGTCCAGGGTCAAGTGTTCCAAGTGAATAGTGGTGAACCGGTCAGCTTGAACAACTCGCTCAGACACGATGACCGCGTCTTCGTAGTTGTAACCGTCCCAGCTCATGAAGGCCACGAGCATGTTTTGACCAAGCGCCATTTCGCCGTTATCAACGGATGGACCGTCAGCTAGCACGTCACCCTTCTTGACCTTTAGGCCAGGAAGAATGGTTGGACGCTGGGTGATAGCGGTCGAGTTATTAGAACGAAGATACTTTGTAAGCTTATAAACAACGGTTCCCTTGGTCTTGTACTCGGCAGTGATTTTTACACCGTCAGCCTGAGTGATCACTCCGTCTTCTTCGGCAATAAGTACGTGACCGGAATCAACCGCAGCACGCTTTTCAATACCAGTTCCAATGATTGGAGCTTGTGGGCGAATAGTTGGCACAGCCTGACGTTGCATGTTCGTTCCCATGAGCGCGCGGGTGGCGTCATCATGTTCAAGGAAAGGAATGAGTGAGGTACCAATGGACACAATCTGCGTTGGCGCAACGTCCATGTAGTTCACTTCAACGGCTGGCACCAAACGAGGTTCACCAAACTTACGTGCTTCCACGTAGGTTTCCAAAATATAGCCATTGTCATCCATCTTAATAGTAGCAGGACAAGTAATAGCTTTTTCTTCCGTGAAGGCGTTCAAGTAAATGATTTCACCGGTGACCTTTGCCTTACCCTTCTCAAGAACTACTTTGCGGTAAGGAGTTTCAATAAATCCGTACTTGTTCACGCGAGCATAACTAGCCAAGTGACCAACAAGTCCAATGTTTGGTTAGTTCAGGAGTAGCAATCGGACAGATACGACCGTAGTGCGTAGTGTGCACGTCGCGGACTTCAAATCCAGCGCGTTCACGAGAAAGTCCTCCAGGACCCATGGCTGACAAACGGCGCTTGTGTTCAAGCTCGGCCAAAGGATTAGTCTGGTCCATGAACTGAGAAAGCTGGGAGCTCATGAAGAACTCACGCACCGCGCCAATCACTGGGCGAGCGTTAACCAATTTTCCAGGAGTCAAAGTATCAATGTCCTGAGTGGACATACGGTCCTTAACAATACGCTCCATGCGAGCTAGACCAATACGGAAACGGGACTGCAAGAGCTCGCCCACTGAACGGATGCGACGGTTTCCAAGGTGATCAACGTCATCCGGCTCGCCCTGTGAAATGTTTAGTCTAACAATTTCTTTAATGATGAGGACAAGGTCTTCACGAGTCATGATTCGACGTGACTCATCCATGACGTCAGCGTGTGGATCAGCTACTCCAAAACGGGAGTTAAACTTGTAGCGACCAACGGCGCCCAAATCGTAACGATCAAAGTTAAAGAACATGGCGTGAATGAGCGATCGAGCGTTGTCAGCTGTAGCCAAATCGCCTGGACGGATACGCTTGTAAATTTCACGCAAACCTTCTTCTTCACTGGTAGCAACGTCTTTTTCAAGAGTCGCTTCAATGTACTTAATGGTTGGGTGAATATCTACATCAGTAAACAACTTGCTGATTTCTTCGTTCGTGCCGTAACCAAAGGCACGGAAAAGTGAGGTCACCGCCACCTTACGCTTGCGGTCAATTTTCACCCAGATAACGTGCTTTGCGTCCGTTTCAAATTCAAGCCAAGCACCGCGGTTAGGAATGATCTTGGCGCCGTAATAACGACGACCACGCATTACTTCAGCGGTGAAAAAGGCACCAGGCGAACGAACGAGCTGGGAAACAACTACACGTTCAACACCGTTCACAATGAACGTACCGCGTGGAGTCATGACTGGCAGATCGCCCAAATAGATTTCCTGCTCTTTAGTTTCTCCAGTGCGGAGATTCTTCAAATGAGCTTTAACACGAAGAGGTGCCTCATAGGTCACGTTCTTAGCGCGGGAAGTATCTTCGTCGAATTTTGGTTCGTCCGAATAATAATCACCAAACGAAAGTTCTAAATCGCGTCCGATAAAGTCCTTAACCGGAGAAACTTCCGCAAAAAGCTCGCGGAGTCCGTCCTTCATGAACCAATCGTAGGACGCTTTCTGAACCTCAATTAAATCCGGAAGGTCAGTAGCCACGTTAACAGGGCTAAAAGCCTTGCGGTTACCAAACATTCTCGGAATGGAGACAGTCTTTGCCATAAAACGCAAAAGGCACCCGGGGTTAAGGGGTGACTTGGTTATCCTTAGTTCTCGTACTGTACTGGTACCGCGGCAGAGGTTTTACCCTTAGAGGCAGTGACCCGGATGCTGTTTTGCATGCCAGACGAGTGAAGATTTTTTCGCTGCGCTTGGCCGTGTTTGACCTCACAGCCTGTCAAAATGACGCGCGTACGCGGGATTGTACCCGAGAAACCAAAGACAGTCAATATGGGGTGTGTAACGAAATGCCCCAAATAAAACACTCCCGCCCATGAGATGCAGGATAAGAACAGCAAGATGTTTACGATATAAGCCAAACCCGCGCGGGAACCGGAGAATTCACAGGCGAACCCCATGAATAGTTCACGAACAGATCTAGCAAGAAAACTATGCGTCTTACCCCGCAACTTCTAGGCGGGAGCCCCTTCACTTTACCGCAATTTAATCCTCGATTCAAGTAAGCTGTGTTCAGTCATCCTGAGGAGCTCTGAGCGACGAAGGATCTGATTGGTTACCATTCAGATCCTTCGCTCTGTCGTTAAAGCTCATCAACCGCTCCCCCAGCCTCGGCTGCATCGAATGCGTCTTTGGCTGCGCCACCCATGACTGCACCTGCTTCGCGTGCAATAGCAGCGTCACGAGTAATTCCACGCAACTTAGACATGAGATCTGGATGCGCTTTCAAGTATGCCTTCGCGGTCTCGCGACCAACGCCGAGCTTTTCCTCGCCGACAGAATAAGATGCGCCGCGCTTTTCAATAGTTCCGACTTCGACGCCAAGGTCGAGCAAGTCGCCGGAGAGCGAAATGCCCTCGTTATACATAATGTCGAACTCTGCCACGCGGAATGGTGGAGCAACTTTGTTCTTAACGATCTTCACCTTTACGCGGTTACCAATGATCTTGTCGCCCTGCTTGATTTGGGCGTTGCGACGAATTTCAATACGAACTGAGGCATAAAACTTAAGCGCGTTACCTCCAGGCGTTGTTTCTGGATTACCGAACATAACACCGATCTTCATGCGGATCTGGTTGATGAAAATAACGACGGTGCCTGACTTCGAAATTGATCCTGTAAGTTTTCGAAGTGCCTGGGACATCAATCGAGCCTGCAAACCCATGTGACTGTCGCCCATCTCTCCTTCGATTTCTGCTTTCGGCGTCAGGGCCGCGACCGAGTCGATGACGATGACGTCGATGGCATTCGAACGAACAAGTGTGTCGACAATTTCCAGAGCCTGTTCACCGGTGTCTGGCTGCGAAATGTAAAGTTCGTCCACGTTCACGCCCAATCGACGAGCATAGTCTGGATCAAGCGCGTGCTCAGCGTCCACGAAGGCCGCAATGCCTCCCTGCTTCTGACACTCGGCCACAATATGCTGGGCGAGCGTAGTCTTACCAGAAGATTCTGGTCCGTAAATCTCGATGATGCGTCCTCGAGGAACCCCCATCGCACCAAGAGCGAGGTCGATCGAAAGACATCCTGTTGGAATCGCATCAATATTCGTCGGCTTCGCTTCGCCAAAACGCATGATGCTTCCCTCGCCAAAACGTTGTTTGATTTGTGAGATCGCCTCCCCCGCCGCTGCAATTCTTGGATTAACCGCTGCCTTTGCCATAATATAATTTATTGATAACCGAACAGAACTCGAACAGAGTTTACCTTAACTTGCAAGCACTCGATAGAAACTTATCCCCCGCCTACTTTAAAGAAACCGGTTTTGACGTCTCATCAAACACAACTCGTCTATAAATAATTGCTGATTTGGAATATCTACGCTTCGCTTCAACTGTGACAACATTTAATCCTCTGACTAGGTCAAGCGTAGTTGAAAAAGTTTTGTCATCTTTGATAACAACATTAGTTCCATTGATTTTTAACTGCACTTCTTTGTTATCAACGGTTCCAGACACCGGAAGTAACGCAGAACCCACAGCAGAGTCATTAGCGGGATTCAAGAGAGCAATAGTCGGCGCTGATAATAACCTATTCGCTTGATAACCTAAATATAAAACTACAGTCAGCGCGGCCACGCCAAGAACCAAACCAGATAGCCAATGAGTCGCTACAAAAAAGTTTTGTTTCTTCAAACGTTCGCGCGGTAACCTATGCGGCGAAAGTAAATCCGTTCTACCAGACTCTTCCGCGTAGAGTTCTAAAAAGTAAGTCTCGTCCGCGTTTAGTGCTCGCGCGTATGATCGAATGTAATTCCGTGTGTACATCGGGTCCGGCAACAAATCATATCTCCCCCACTCAAGCGCCTCAAGATAACATTTGCGTACCCGCGTCAGAGTCTCAATCATCTCCAAACTAACCGCTTGACTGCGGCGCAGGTTTCTCAGCTTCTCGCCCAACGCTTTCGGCGAAACCTCTAATTCTCGCATGACGAAGACCATAGCAAATTCATTCTACCCCGCGACCGTATTTCGCGACAATCCCGCAAACTCCCATGCCATATCATGAATCGTCTTTTGAGTTTGCGCTATCGCTGCGTTTCGAATGAGGACTGCACCAAATGGTCGTGCGTGGGACATGATGGCAACGGTATCGCCGTAAATTTTGATTTCGTTTGGCATCTGAAAAGTTGCTGGCACAAGTCGAACCTCGCGTAACTCGTCTTTAGCATTCAACTTATATGCTTCGCCAATTTTACCTTCATTCAAAATTGCCTTCGTGCGCACGCCCGCAGCCACGCGACGCTTCACATAATCTGGATAGTAGTCGGGCAAGTTCTGAACAATCAAATCGGCATTACCAAACACGCGAATAGTTTCTTTCGCAGTTAGTGTATCTTCGAGCACGACCTTCACTCCCTCGATTCCCTCATAATATTGAACCCTTGGTCTTTCCGTCGAAATCTTCCCGCTGATGGCGAGCAGGTCCGGCAAGAATGCTTCAGCCTGCCGAATAGCGTTTTTTGAACGGTCGACGAGCATTCTCGGATCAATGGCCGAAAAGTACTGAATACCATTTTTCTCAACCACACTCACAATCCCCTGCTTTTCCAGCTCTTTCAAATGAATATAAGCCGTCGAACGATTCATCCCCGCCCTTTTCCCAATATCCGCCGCCGGCACCTCACCAAGCTCGAGACAGGCTAAATACAACGAAGCATCGTCCTCTCCATACCCCAACTGCATGAGTATCTCTTTTGGTTCAGGCATAGTTGTTATAAATCCCAACAGTATTATACTAGCATATCTATTGCGTTTTAGCAAATATTCACACCATACCACCCAATACTGTTATGGACAGAAACATGAGAAAATGCTATGATGGGCTGTTAGGAAGTCAACAATCAGCAACGGAGCCGTCATGAATGGCGTAATACAGCTTCAGCTCGTCGAAACCAGGCCCTTCCATTCCAGCAAAAAACGGAATATCCAGTGCGCGATTGAACCAGGAGACAGGATTGTCTTCTACAAAGAATGGAACCTGATCAAATTCATGGACCCAAAAGGTATGAGAACGATCAACTTCTCGTACAGCAATAAACGTGAGGATGATAAGTTCCGGATCGATGGAAACCTTCACTGTGTAGTAGAGCTGATCACCGCACTGACCAACCTCGCCGCACGACATATCGTCATCCCCCACGATGACACGATCATCGTCTGGGAACTCTACAAACCGGAATAGATCCTCGAACGATACCAAGGCGGCCAGGGGACGATTTCCCGGCCGCCGCTCTACTAAAGCCCGTAAACACTTGTGGGCTTTAAGGGAGTCGGTATGTCTAAGCCTGAATACGACGCGCGCATTCCTAATCACATCGAAATCGTACGGGAAAATTACTACTCAGAAACGGTGATTACTGAGCTCCGTAAAATGCTCAACTACACCGGCTCGATGTTCGTACCGAAATTGACCAGCACGGTTGTCCTTCCGGACAGTGCCGTGTTCTCAAAAATCGGGCACGGAGAGCTTCGTTGGGTCGTAGCTATTCCCGATCACACCACTTTCATCATCCCGGAAATCAAAGCGGATAAATGCTCAAAACCACCTCTTTGGGTTTCGACCAAGTGGAAGATCACTCTTGGCATGGACGGCTCGGTTTCTGCTGTAGCGTATGCAACCCAGGGATACGAATCGGAGCTCAGCGATTACTTCAACTTCAACGTTGGAGTACTCCCCGAAAGGATTCTACGCTTCGGACCAAAACACTTCTTCGAAAAGCTTCAGGAGCAAGTGACGCAATACCGTAGCGCCTGTGGAGATAAAAATGTCTTCGTGCATGATTACAACATCAAATTCGGTTTCGTTAGTGAAGTCATGAAATGGCGCGAAGAACTCATGACGGATTTCTTACGAGAAACGGATTAGCAACGTACAAACAGGCGGCTGGGAAGAAATTCCCGCCGCCTCTTTTTATTTATCCAATCGCACCACCTCTAGGCCCCTCGCCTACGCTCGGGGACTGAATTCTGTTCCCCGAACTTCTCCCCCTCCACGTAGTGGAGGGGGTTAGGGGGGGAGGATCAAATCTTCTCATCATCTGCCATTGGCGCGTCGACGGAAACGACCTCGACGTCTACCACCTCATCATCGGATTCTTCGTCCTCGATTTCTTCATCCTCGTCCTCTTCGTCCGAGGATGGGTCGACGCGTGGGTCGACCCCAACGTCGCGGGTCATTGGTGCGCCGGTTAGATCAGTATTAACCCCAACACCCGCCGGTGGCCATTCGGTGACCAGGACTTCGCGCGGTTTGGCACCGTCGCCAGCGCTGACTACGCCGATCTCTTCCATGAGATCCACGATGCGGGCGGCGCGGGAATAGCCAATCTTCATGCGACGCTGAAGATACGAAGTGGACACTCGACCAGCTTCAATCGCAATATTAATTGCGTCTTCAAGCAACTCGTCGGCGTCATCGCCACCGCCAAGAGCCACGCCTCCTGAATCACCAGTGTTTCGACCGCCTTCAATAATTTGATAATTATAATCAGGCTCGCTTTCTTTCTTCAAGAATTTAACCACGCGCTCAATTTCTTCATCTGACACGTAAGCGCCTTGAGCGCGACGAGGCTTTGAAAGGTCTGGCGTCGAAATCAACATGTCGCCCCTACCAAGCAGCTTATCCGCACCGGCTGTATCGAGAATTGTCTTAGAGTCGACCTGTGAAGCAACAGCAAAGGCTAGACGGGTAGGAATGTTCGCTTTAATTGTACCGGTGATAACGTCGACGGACGGTCGCTGCGTTGCCAGAATCAAGTGAATACCCGCTGCACGCGCCATTTGGGCGAGTCGAACAATCACCGCTTCGACGTCGCGCTTGTTCTGGATCATCAAGTCAGCCAACTCATCAATCACAATGATGATGCGTGGCATTCGCTCTTCGGCCTTCGCGTTATAAGAATCAATATCGCGTGCACCGAACTTCGCCAAGTAATCTAATCGACGCTCCATCTCTCGGATCGCCCACTTCAAAGCATTCACCGCTTCGTCGGCTTTCACGATTGGCGGGACGAGCAAGTGAGGAATACCGGTATACACGCCGAGTTCGACGCGCTTAGGATCGACCATGATGAATTTCAGATCATCAGGACCATTTTGATACAAGAGCGAAATAATAATGTCGTTCAAACAAACAGACTTACCCGAACCAGTCGCACCGGCCACCAGCATGTGAGGTGCTTTGTCGACAGACAACATCTGCGTTGCGCCCGAAATATCCTTGCCAAGTGGTACCGCGAACGAACTCTTCCGCGTACGGAATTCTTTTGACTCAAGCAACTCGCGCAAACCAACACGAGCGACCGTTTGGTTCGGCACTTCAACGCCAACCAGCGCCTTTCCAGGAATTGGGGCTTCGATTCTAATTGGGTGTGCTGCCAAGGCGAGCGCGAGGTCGTTCTGCAGGGCAACGACTCGAGCAAGCTTCACTCCTTGAGCTGGTCGAAACGCGTACTGGGTAACCGTCGGACCAACTCGAACGTCACTCATTTCAACGGGAATACCAAACTGTTCCATTGTTCGCGCAATAATCTCTTGGTTGCGATCGATATCGCCAGGTTTCGCTTCACTGCGCTTATTATCGAGCAAATCAAGAGGAATCTCGATTTTTCGTCTAGCGCTAGAAGTCATGACAGTCTCCCCAGGATTAGCCCCTGCTTTTTTGTCAGCAAAATAGGCAGCAGCTTTCTCATTCACCTCCGGCTCGCCCTCATCACTCTCCTGATCCTCCCCCCTCCCAGGGGGGTAGGGGGGTTCTTCCCCGCTCTCCTCGACCTCAGCCTCCGCCTCCGGAATATCATCTCCGACGAATTTTGTTTCTCCGTCATCTTCTATTCCTCCCTTCTTAAACATGGCCAACAAAACCTGTAGCGGCTTGTTCGCCACTAAAAGACCTGCAACTAGCAAACAAGCGAACGCTACAATAAGTGCGGCTCCAAAACCCATGTATCGAACAAGTACGCTCGAAAATAAAAGACCGAGCGCTCCCCCTGCGTTCTTCAACACTCGAGGATCGTCGATTCCTGACGCAAAGAAAAGATTAACAAGTCCACTAAAACTAATAATGAAAACAGCCAGTGCAAGTAATACTCGTGGGCGCAGGACATTCATTCGTTCGGCCACCATGCCGGCGCCAACCAGGACGAAGAGACCAGGAACAATTACCCTCGCCAAACCAAGACCCATCGCCAAAACTTCATCTACCTTATTGCCAACGGCGCCCGCAAAACCAAAAACGGACAGGAGACCAACAGCTCCAACCGCAATTAAAACAACAGCGACTATACTTCGCCGAACTTCTTCAGATAAACCAAAATCTTCCGGTTCTTGCTTTTTGCGCTTGGCCATAACGGATACATTGTAGCAGAAACAAAAGAACAGTGTTGAAACAACACTGTTCTTTTGTTTTCTTAGTTACTTTGCAACTCGCTCTACGTAATCTCCCGTTTCCGTGTTAATCATGACTTGATCTCCTTCTTTGACGAAGATCGGTACACGGACCATTAAGCCATTATCAGTCTTTGCATCCTTGAGCACGTTTCCGGAAGCTGTATCGCCTTTTGTGGCTGGTTCTGTTTCCGCAATTGTGTACTGAATCTTAAGTGGTAATTCCATTGAGATGGCGGCGTCATTATGCATGACTACCGTCACATCAAGTCCCTCTTTCAAATATTTCGCATCGTCGCCAATTAAATCGCGGCCGATGGTTACCTGATCAAAGGTAATGCCATCCATGAAGGTCAACGTGTCAGGATCGGCAAAAATATACTGCATCTTCTTGTGGCTAACATCTTCAAAGGTCAAAGTCTCAGCGCTCTTGAAGTTGTTTTCGACAACCTTACCAGAAGACAAATACTTAATTCTGGTGCGAACGAATGAGCTGCCTTTACCAGGTGATACACGCTGGAAAGAGACAACTACGGCTAGGCCGTTGTCCATCTTAATAACCGTACCCTTTCTGATGTCGTTTGGTGATGCCATATTGTAAGGGTCGACTTCTATGTCGACCCGTTAAAAACGAGATGATGGTGGAAACAAATGAATCGAATCTATATCTTTTACCCCTGCCTTGAGCATAATCAGTCTATCTATGCCCAATGCATTGCCGAAAGTCGGCGACGGGACGGAGGATAGCCCGGCAAGCAGTTCCTCGTCAATTGGGAAGACTTCTTTGCCGGCTGTCCGACGTTCTTCAGCTTCTAGTTCAAAGCGTTTACGCTGTTCTGTCGCGTCGACAAGCTCCGTAAACCCATTACAAATCTCGAGGCCATTAACATACCCCTCAAAACGTTGCGCCGAACGGCCATCTTGGTTCTTCTGGGCGAGAGCAGCCTCCTCGACCGGATATTCGGTTAAGAAGAATCGATCGTTTTCAGCCTCGAGCCTAGGTTGGATATGGTATTGGAACAGGTCAGCAACTACTAACGCGACTGAGTCGCGATAAGGAAAGTCGATACCTCGCGAGACACATGCCTCCTTCAGATTCTCGATTGTCGCATCAGCCGGATGAACCCCAAACGCCTTCTCAAACTCTTTCACGTAACTTATCCGGAGCCATTCCCCTTTTATAAGAAGAATTGAATTTACAAGTTCCTCAGTCTCCCGCATGCATGCATCGTAATCCGCATGCGTTCTGTACCACTCGAGCATCGTAAATTCTACGCTCCACCTCTCCCCCATCTTTTCAACATTTCGAAACACTGGTGTCAGCGTGTAGATCTTGTCGAGCCCCGCGCCGAGCAATTTCTTCATCGAATATTCGGGGCTAGTGATCAAACCAGCTCTTGTCACCCTCACCCCTACCCTCTCCCCTTCGGTGAGAGGAAGAAGCGCACCAATCGTCCTGACATCAACCCCGATCGGATCAAGGTTCGGTTCCATGCCGGGGGACTTCACGAGGACGGGCGTGCGGACTTCTAAATAATTTTTAGATTGGAAAAAGGCGTGAACTTGGGAGATCACGCCATTCCATAATTCTGCACGAAGTATCAAATCGTCCTTACCGAGCATGCTTAAGCATTTACGAATGGGAGAAGACCAATGATTCTTGCGCGCTTGATTTCAACAGCAACTTTACGCTGATGAGCTGCACAAACGCCAGAGCGCTTGCGAGGAACAATCTTACCGAAGGAAGAAACTAGACGCTTCAACATGTCCGTGTTCTTGTAGTCGATAACGATATCCTTGTTAACACAGAAGTAACAGTAACGAGCTGAAGTCTTTGGTTTGGTATTTGGAGGGTTCATAGATTAAAACGGAATATCTTCTAACTTAATTTCATCATCCGGAGTTTGTGAGGGTTCAGAAGCAGCAATTGGCGCTTCTTCAAAGTTTGGTGAAGCAACGTATTCCGGCGAGGCGGTGATAGGGGTCGACTTCGATGTCGACCCACCTGGACCGCCGAGCATGATCATGTTTTCGATCACGATTTCTGTGCGGTACTTCTTCACACCGTCCTGTCCTTCCCAATCACGAGTTTGAATACGGCCATCAACGTACACTTTCTTGCCCTTAGTGAGGTACTGCGCGCAGATTTCTGCCAAGCGTCCCCAGGCAACTACGTTGTGAAAATCCGCTTCTTCCTTCTTAATCCCCGCTTTGTCCGTATAGGCACGGTTCGTAGCCATTGAGAACGTGGTCACGGATTGTCCGCCAGTAGTCTTCCGCATCTCTGGATCCCGGGTCAGGTTTCCAATGAGCATTGCTTTGTTGAGTGAGGAAGCCATAGGTTTTATCCTTTAGACATTCTTCATGATATCCGAGTCTAAGATCTGATCAAGCTTGTTTGAAAGTTCTTCTGTAGACAACTTCTTCACTGGAGCTTCAGCAACATGATGTTCCCGAGCTGGCTTGTCCTCTCGTTCGCTAGAACGACGACCTTCTGCCGTAAGTGGAGCAACGTAAGAAATGAGCTTGTAGGCGCCAGATGGGATTCCATCAGGACGACCAACAGTGATATGACGAAGAACTTCTTCCGCTAGGCGGAGGTTCTGGTCAATCTTTAACATAGCAGACGCATCAGCGGCTACGTAGAAAAGCATGTATGTACCGTAACGCTCGCCCTCAATAACGTAGGCTAGCTTCTGCTTGCCCAAGTTAACTGTCTTCTCAATCTTTCCAGCACCTGCCTCAATAACCTTGGAAATCTCACCAGTGACTGCATCGATCTCGTTATCCGCATAACGGGACGGGATGACTGTCATGATCTCATAGATCATAGGTCTTTGGTCGAGTTCTGCTCGACAGGTGCCAGTTGGAACCTTTGGACAATATTTAGTGCCCGAAGATTAGCCGAAAAGGGGTTGTAAAGTCAAGAAGGAACTGCTAGCATGGGCGAATCTATGCAATCCTTTGCCCTTCTCGGAGCACATCCGAACATCTCACTAGCTGAAATTCATGCCACAACTGGCTCTCAACCTTCTTGGAATGAAGGAGAATTTGCAGTGTTTGATGATGTTCAATGGTCTTTTTCTGACCTGCAGAACCGTTTGGGCGGAGTCCAGAAGCTGGGCAGTGTTGTAGGCTCGATCACAAATATTGACACTAAAGAACTAGCCGCATTCCTCGGCGCCGATCTAATTGAACAGAGCCCAGAAGGCAAATTGCACGTTGGTGTTAGCGTTTATGGCGAAGACGGTCAAAAGCTGGGTGATGTACGCGCCAAGCTCAAGAACCTTGGTTTTGATATTAAGAGCTATTTGAAAGAGGCTGGTCGAAGTGCTCGATACGTCATTTCCCGTGATCCAACCCTTTCAAGCGTAGTCATCAAGAACAACGATTTGCTCAAAAAGGGCGCGGAATTCGTTTTCATTATTCGAAAAGATGACATTTTGATCGGCAAGACGCTTGCAGTCCAGGACGTCGATGTTTGGTCACACCGCGACATGGAACGCCCTCGCCGTAACGCCAAGCAGGGCATGTTGCCCCCAAAGCTGGCTCGCATGATGGTGAACTTGGCCGGCGGGAACATGAACGGCAAAGTTGTACTGGATCCATTTTGTGGCTCTGGCACCGTACTCATGGAAGCTGGTTTGCTTGGTGCTGACAGATTGATAGGCGGCGATATTGCAGCCATTGCTGTTGAAGACTCAAAAGCAAACCTCATTTGGATTCGTTCTGAGAACCCTTCCATGCCGGAAGCTGAACTTTACGTCTCTAAAGCTAGTGACGTCGCTTCAAAGATGGGTCCAGGAGAAGTAGACGCCATTATTACTGAAACCTATCTTGGTCGCCCTCGCCGCGGGGTAGAGTCAGTTGAGGAAGTACAAACAACTATTGACTACGTTGAAACTTTGTATCGCGAAAGCTTCTCTATTCTGAAAACCACCCTAAAACCTGATGGCGTTGTTGTTTTGACCGCACCGTTCCATGTTGTCGATGACGAAATTATCGAACTCGATGGCGTGCGTATAATGGAAGAACTTGGCTACACCCATGTGCCAACTCCGTTTGATCCTCTCATGTATCGCCACCAGAACCAATTAGTTGGTCGGAAGATTTTGATTTTCCGTCCAACCAAATCCTAGGAGGCTTCCTTGGCTCAGCTAACGATCGGTGAGATCGCACGCAACCCAACGACCTTCCTCCGAATGGTCGTACCTCTCTGCATTGAGCTCCCAACCGTCAGAAATGGTGACCGATATACCATTTTTCAAATTCTTTCGGATGCTGAATACTTAGTGGAAACCGAGGTGTACAGCGAAGACGAAATGAAGGAGATACTGGCCCTTCCTTTTGGCGATCGGTCTTAAACCGTTCGAACCAGAGCTACAAGTGCGTGTACTTGTCAGAGCCGTTGAACGGCAACTTCCAGGCATGGAAATATTCGCTCAGGAGTATCCGTTTATCGAGCGTCTCCAGGCCACAAAAAAGGTGCTCAAAACGTACCCGCACCCCTCAGACAAAGCGCTTCTGCGGGAAATCATCCACCTCATAAGGTGCCATGTACCGAACGCATACGGCAATCAACCGCCGCGCAGAACCCTATTCATTCCGCCGTTGTGACCGTCAACGCCCAGCCAAAAACTGGGCGTTAAGTTTATATAAAAAGCACCCGCCTACACTGACCTACTGGTCTGTGTGGCGGGGCTAAGCTCCGTCTGAGCTCTGACGTGTTACTTGGCTTCGGCCGTGCGCAAGTCCGTAGCCAGGATGGCGCGTTCCACGGCTTCGGCCATGTCCCACGCATCCACGTTGGTACGGCGCCCGCGCCGTTCGCTCTTGCGAGTCTGCCAGGCAAGGAGGAAGCCGGACGAGTGGGCGAACCAACCGTTCCCGCCGCTACCGATCGTTTCGCCGGCGCGCTCGATCACCTCACGGATAAGCGGGTGATCCATGCGCGTGCGCTCACTGTCCTTCCGGCGGACCACGATGTTGTCCTTGTCCTCCACGATCACCACGGCGCGGATGCCGTAGTTGCGGAAGAGGACGAGCTGGACGAACTTGATCGGGTCAAAGCACAAGGCGACCTTTCCTTCTTCCCGAATGATGATCTTCTGCTTCCTGATCGCTCGGGCCACGTTGGCCTCCGCGTTCATGTAAGCGATCTTCTGACGGACGTACAAGCGCAGGTAGTCACGCGCGAAGCACACGAGCTGGTAGTCCGCCCACTCGGGGGACTCGCCAATGCTCTCCGCCTGCTCCCACATGATCCCAACCATGATCCGGAAGGTCCCGATCAAGGAGTGATCTGTGATGAACTCGGCGTCGCTCTCGGTCAGGTTCGGGACGATCATGCGGATCCCTTCGGACCCGTACGCCTCCTGAGAGTCCAGGAACTGCGCGAGGGGCTTGAGCGCGTCCATGATGCGTTTGTCCTCGGCCAATGCGCCGTAGGTCTGGAGAACGGCCTCGAATGCCGAGTGTACCCGGCCTTCACCGTCTACCTCGCCCTTGAAACCCACACCGCCAGTGTTCAGATCGACTGCGACCTGCATGGGACCCATGTGCCCGTTCCACTCCGCGTCCATGAAATAGACCTCCGCGTCATTGAACTCGGGGACCAAGCTCATGAACAGGGCTACCGCGAAAGCAGAGTCCGCATTCACACCGCGATGGGTGTAGATGCGGGGCTGCGAGCTCGCGAGCCCGCTCGCCGACATTCATCGGCCGTTCCTGCTCTGACATACATCACCTCGATTGCTGGGGTTTTCGAACTATTCCGCTGGCCAGCCTTCGCCGAACCAACCGCGAAGCATAGCAAAAATATGGCCCCTTGTCCATCCCCTTATAGGAGGTGAGACTTGCCAATTTCGCTAATCTTAGATAAAGTTATTTGGCCTTTGGAGGTTCCATGCTCACCTTGATCGCCCTTTTGGGTCTTGCCGAGGCCGCTCCCCCAGTCACCCAGTCCTCGTACATCCTGAACTCTGACGAGCTTACGCTCATCAAGTTCCTGGAACAGAACTGCACGGGAGGCGGTGGCGAACACCCCGGCACGTGCAAAATAGTCATCACGGACGATGGCTGGGCCACCGTTACTCCGCCCACCGGAGAACCCATCGTCAATCGCTTGAACGGCGGAAACCCCATCCGCCACGACGGTTACGTCATGGGCTGCTCTGACCGCTCAGTCTCCGTGGTCTCGTGCACGATTGCCCTTAATCACGTCATGAGCAGTATCGACATGTCCATGGACGGCAAGCCGTTCATCAGCCTCAAGAACTTCAGGACCGGAACCGAGATCTCGTTCGAAACCGAGAATTACCTCGTCACCGACTCCGGTGTCCTCCAATCCATGTAGCAGGCTCGCACGCCAGCTACCAAAAACGCCGACCCCAAGGGCCGGCGTTCTTATTTACGCCCCGATTCTGAAATGACAAACATCACCGTCTTGCATCACGTATTCCTTCCCCTCGATTCTAAGCTTTCCCTTATCTCTCGCCCCCGCTTCCCCGCCACACTCAACGAAATCTTGATACGAGATCACTTCTGCGCGAATAAAATTCTTTGTAAAATCTGTGTGAATTACACCGGCGGCTTCTGGTCCCTTGGCGCCTCGATGCACTGTCCACGCACGAGTTTCAACCTCGCCGGTTGTCAGGAAGGTGATGAGGTCCAGTAACTCATAACATTTCTTAATCACTTTATCTAGTCCGGATTCTTTCATGCCGAGCGCGTCGAGCATTTCTTTCGCTTCTGCCTCTGGTAGCCCTGCAAGTTCAGCCTCGATCTTTACTGAAATAGGAACCGCGAATCTTATTGGCCCGAGTGGCGACACCCAATTTGGATCTTTTGCTGACTCTTCATCAGAGTTAACAATGTACAAAATAGGTTTGTTTGTTAGCAACTGGATTGTAGCCACCGCCTCCTTCTCCTCATCAGTTAACTCGACAGACAACGCCATCTTTCCCTGACTTAAAGCATCAAACCACTTCTGTAGCGCAGAAGCTTGTGGCGCAAGGTCAGGATTTTTTCCGCCCTTCATCTTATTATTAGCATTGTCGAGCAACTTCTGGACGGTCGCATGATCCGCCATGGCCAGTTCGAGCTCGATCACCTCGACATCCCTAGCCGGGTCGACGGAACCGTCAACGTGCATAACGTCCGGGTTCTCGAAAGAACGCACCACATGCACGATCATGTCCACTTCCCGGATATTCGCTAGAAACTTGTTACCAAGTCCTTCGCCCTTGTGCGCGCCCTTCACAAGACCGGCGATATCAACAAACTCAATAGCAGCCTTTATCTTCTTCGTGGTGTGCGAGATCTCGGCCAGTACATCGACGCGCGGGTCTGGCACTTCAACAACACCGACGTTAGGTTCGATGGTGCAGAAAGGAAAATTCGCGCAGTCTACCTGCTTTTTTGTAAGGGCTGTAAAAAGGGTTGACTTGCCCACATTCGGGAGGCCAACGATACCGACGTTTAGCATAGACTGGTTACAATAAGAGGCCAGGTTACCTGACTCGTACCTACTTAGTCAAAATAAAGTCCTGCTTTTCTACCGGAATAACTTGTCCGTCTAAGGCTTTGCTAGCCAGCCCAGCAAAAATCTGCCTAATGGCCTCTTTTTCATTTTTAAGCTTTGCCGCCCTCTGCTCGTCGGACATCTTGCTCCAATCCGCATCGTTATATGTCACCGGATTGTCTAAAGACTTTTTTAAATCCTTAATCACGCTTATTTTATTCTCTTTCAGAGCTCGTAAAATAGTCCTCATCCAGAGCTCATGGTCTTCCATGCCTCTTATTGAAACCTCTTCACCGGTTGGAGATTCTACTTTTTGGCCGTTACAATTTGGATTAAACCCGCCCAAATCTACAACATCCATGAGTTTATAAATGGACAAGGTATTTCTTGATAACGGAACCAGCTCAGTCAAATTCGCAGATTCCGGGTTTCGAATGATCTTTGCTAAGGCCTCGAACCGATTCGCGGGAATATCGTTTCTAGGTTGGCTCACGTCTGCCTCGTCCTCCCTAACTGTAAAAATATATCGGGCATCTTGATTGATTAGTTCACTAATCTGTTCGAGCTCGTTAGGTGTTAGCTCGACATCAAATGACAAATTTAATATTCTCACCCGATCACGATTAATTTTCTTCTGCAGACAAAGCTCATTAATAAGCGCCGCTCCGGAATTCAAACCGGCTGTCAGCGAATAATTTTCAATCTGCAAAGGCACGAGGTCGAGCTCGGAAGTATTAGCACTGATTGCCTTAAGCGATTTTTCGGTCACGCCCGCGTCTTCTTTCTGATTGATACTCATGAGTACGCCTTGCAAGCCAGGAATCTTCTCCTTAAGTACCTTCATTTTTTCAGCGAACAACTTGATAGCATCCTCATCTTTGTTCCAACATCTAACAATCGCCACAACTATAGCCGAGGCTTCAGATTTCGCCTGTTCGAACTTAGTCTCAAGAACATTTGTTTGTTTCAAACCTAACTCAGACAAATGAATTCTCGGCCTAATACCACGCTCACCAGATTGCTCGATAGAACTAATCATTTCATCAACACCACCCTTTCGCCTGGATTCGAATTCAACCATATGTACGCGGGCTAGGGAGTTATCGATGTTGGAGCCGGTATCGTTGTGTCAGCCGGCGGAACGGTAGGTTCGATTGGCTCGGGAATTACCGGCTTAACCGTTGTCTCGTTCTTTTGCAGCTTATCAAGCCTTGTCTTTACAGTTTCATTGTCTGGATTAGTTGCGACTAGTTCTTTTAGCAAGTTAATCGCTTTATCTTTCTTACTCTGTGCTTCGTAAGCCACCGAGAGGTACCACTTCACGTTGTCATTCTTTGGATCAAGCGCCAGAGCACGTTCAAGCTCAGTTGCCGCCAGGTCATTCTTGCCTTGGCGCAAGTAGAGAAGCGACAGCTGAATGCTGACACCGACATCTTTTGGACTAATAGCGCGAGTAACTTCCATGCTCTGCACAGCACCAGCGAGATCGCCTTTTCGCTCAGAAACGAATGACGAATAATACCGAGCCGAAGCATAATCACCCTTTAAGGCAATTGCTTTTGTAAGCGCGTCACCGGCTTTAGTTAGTGCTTCCGCCTGCGCGTCTTTAGCCTTCTTGGCGTCTGCCTCAACCTTTCCGTCAATTAACGGATTCAGCAAATCAGAACGGACGATGTACGCTCGAGCTACATCAACTAAATATTTTGGGTTATTTGGCGCGAGTGAAGCAGCCTTTTCTGATGCACCTATAGCCTTACTATTTGCATCTGCCATCACAGAGGAAAATTCTCTATAAACGGTGGCCAACATTTGCCAGTTAGCAATGCTATTTGGCCCAATATTTACAGCAGCAATTGCCGAATTAACTGTCGCAGATGAATATCCTTGGAGAGCCGTAGGATCAGCCTTTGGATCAGCTGCCAAGGTGGACGTCTGGATCAACAAGGCGTTTGATAGGTTTCGATAGTATGAATCGTTGTGGGGGTTGAGCGTAGCAGCACTGTTCAAAAGCTTGATGACATCGGCTGCTGGTGCGCCTTCTTTATCTCGAGCCACAGCTTTGGCAAACGCCATTTCGGCGCCGTACCGAGTGATCGACAAGAACAGTGAAATCATGACGCCGACTGTCCCGAGCAAAGCAACAAAACTCGACAATAAAGCTAGCCGAGGAGAATGTGCATGAGAAACTTCCTTACTTTGCGGTAAAGCAATAGCCGCTATCCAAGCTGTAAACAAGACCAAGATAAATAATGTTGTCACAGTAAAGGAGAACATGAAAAAGGCAATAGCAATCGTCACCCAACCAATAACCGGAGGCAAAATTCTATCCCAATCAGGTTTAGTCGAAACAACCGCTCGGAAGACGAATAGTATAAGCGCCAACGGAAATAATAGCGCGGCAATAATTCCTAGAATGCCGTAAGTAGCCAGCATAGTGAAGAACTCACTCATGGCAGAACTAAAGCGCGTATCCCAGAACAAACTAGAATTCAGTTCCGCAGGCGAATACTGCGTGTAATCTATTCCGAATGTCCCCGGCCCTGAACCAATTAGTGGGTGTGCGGCCAAGGTTTGAGAAACCACGGTCATTGAAGACTTCAGGTTCAAGCTAACCTCCGGCGGGAATTTTCCATGCAACGGCGAAGGGATAAATAGAAAAACAATCGCGAGCGCCAAAAATAGTCCAGGAATTGTTAAGACCGCCGTCTTTTGTAGCAATTCCGGTCGAGCAAACACGAAGGTAAACAGGAAAAGCGTTGTAGCGATAACCATCACCCACAACAACACTGAATCAAAGGCTATAAGCGCGAGCGCGGCCGTGAAAGCCGTGACTCCAAAGCTGATAGCGGTAATTATTTGTTGTCGAGCTGAAGTTCGGCGACCGGTAGTGAGATACGTACTAACTCCGAACATTGTCATAGTCACCAAATAAACGGCAAAAGCAGTAGGCACGCCGATAGTATTTTGGAATGGCGGAATAGATAGGCCAAAAAACGTCAAAAAAGACAAAAAGCCGGTTATCGCAGAACCTACCAGTAATGACGTGGTGATGTCCCGTTGCAACTTCTCGTCTTCAAAGAAAACCGAGCCTAATAGCATCAAGAAGTACAACAGAACTCCCAAAAGTAAACTCGAGTGCTCCTGTCCACCCTCGCCCATGAAGCTAGTGGAAGGAGCCAGCGAGAAAGCACTAGATAGTGCCGCAATAGCTAAGAATACAATAGGTAAAAGCAAAACCGGATGTGTTTTTACGTGGAGCGACTTGGTCAATGCCATGCCCAAAAATGATGTAGCCGCAATTCCCGTCCCCAAAATCACCAGAATGAACGATTTATTAAAGTCGAACACGTCCGTAGTCCACGGGAACATGACAAGCGGTACTAAAATTGCCGCTAGGCACCAAAGCACCCGAGAAATCTTCAGTAACATGAGGCCAATTTTGTGGGACATATTTTATGGAGTGATTGTCGGATCAATAGGAGTCGGATCCACAGGGGAATCGACCGGCGCAACGGGGTCAGCTGGTACAGGATCGATCGTCGCGGGGTCAACCGGGGCATCAATCGGTACCGTCAGATCAACTATTGGCGGATCAACGGGCATCGGGTCAACCGGAGCGGGGTCAACTACGCCAGCAACTACTGGTTCTGGTACAGGAACCGGAGTTGGTTCAGGTGCCGGTGTCACAAGTTGCGGCTCGTGGTCTTTCTCGTAGGCGATCACAAGCCAGTCGACCAAAATGCCGGTCGATGCACCCGTGTCATGGATGATGAATCCCCCATTTGAACGATCGGTCACGTAAATCTGACCAGTTGCCCCAGCCGGCGTGACAAGAACTCTGTAAGAAGCAGTATTTGAAATGATCTGATTAAAGTGCACGTCTACATCAGAGAAGGTAACGGTAGCGATACCATTTTGCAATGTACTTGTCCCCGAGAGCTCAACCGTTCGCTCGGTGGTCGCTGCTGGATACGTGCTTACCAAGTCACCAGCAAATGATTTAACTTGCTTGATCACTGCGCCCTGTGTTGTGAAGTCACCGTTCTCGGCAATTTTCCAGGCTCCACCAATCCCTTCCATCGAACCAACTGACAAAATGTTTCCACCATTCATGTTAAGCGCGCCAGAAAGGTCCAGTCCGTTCGACGAAGTAATTCCGGATACAGTGTTGCTAACATCCGGCGCCGCGTTCGTTCCACTGCCCGAATAATATGATGCACGAATGAATGCGACAACCTGACCAGCTCCGCTCGACCATGGCTCCATTGCGTAACCAAGAATCGGCCCAGCCTTAGTCGCTTTCATCGCCACACCCGGAGTCGACGAGGTGGTCAACGGATCGCCAATCGCGACTGCGCCATTTTCGTCAGAAACATTCGTTGGCACTCGACCAGACAACGCGATTGGATAGCTTCCCGCCTTGTACTCACCGGCAAGGAAACCTGGACGCGTCGAAACGACACCAACGAGCTTCTCGTCGTACTTAGTTGTCCCCGACTTCTTTACACCTTGTGCGTGATCTGCAAATACAACTACTTCACCAGCCGCAAGAGTTTCATCCGATGGGAACATTTCAGCAAAATCATATGAACCAACATTCCAACCAGCGGCGTTTGTTTTCATGTAACCACCACCAACTGACGAATCGTAGAAAATGTATGCGTTTGTTTGGGTAAGTCCGCGATCTGATGGATACAAATTACCAGACACTAGAATATCACCGCTGTTTGTAATAGAAGCTATTTCGCCACCAAGGTTATTCTCAAAGGCTAAACGATATTTGCTAAGCGAGTTGACCTTGGTTCGCAATCCCATGTTTACGTCGATCGAGGTTGCACCATCCCAACCGCTACCAGCCAGCAATAAGGCGTGCGAACTCTGAGTCTGAGTCGATGCAGTGGCTCGGGCAAGAGAAGACAATTGAAGATCGCCACTGATTGCCAATGCCGATCCGTCTGCAGCTAACATGTTTCCGCCGTACCAAGTGTTGTCGATAAATACCGTAATCGTTGTCATGCCAACGCCATTAAAGCTCGTTAGCGCGCGACCAACTACGCGACCAGGAGCCGTTGCCTTCATGGCGTAACCGGGAGTTGAGGAAGCCGTTAGATAGTCGCCCGCAATAATAGGACCGTTCTCACTTGTCACATGAAGTGGAACTCGACCATCAAGTGCAATAGGCAAAGGGTGCGCGCCCTGGTCTCGAACATTCGTACCAATTGTTTCGTTAGGCGAGGTAGAAACAATGCCGAAAAGTAAATCAGCGGAAGTGGCACGTGTTAATACTGGCAGTGATTTTGTCACGGTTCCAGACAATATCTCACCGGTAAAAGCGTCACTCTCCTGCGCTTGATACGTAAACATTGATGACGTGAGCGCAACGATGTCTCCGTTCGTCGGAGTTCCGTCTGTCTCATACCATTCGGCGTAGTCAGCCGGTGCGCCAGAACAAACAACAAGTGCTCGGAACACCGCGGTAGTATCCGAGTTTGCACCAGAGTGACAGACACCGTTAGTGGTGGCCGTGCCGCCAAAGTTCATTGTAAAATCACCAGCAGTTGTCACCTGCCAAGCGGTTCCGCCGATGATTGAGGCAGTTGTACCGGCCGTACTGTTTCCGATAGTAATGACGTCGGTAGTTGAAGCGTTCGTTGCGATGTTGATCGTGTCGCCACCATTGGATACAACTCCTCCAATATTTGTCGTCTTAGCACCACCACCATCGTTTAATCCTAGAACTGCCGTACCGGTAAGATCCGTGTTTGCGCCCCTAATCCATGCCGAACTTGATGCATGAAAACTACCAATAGTAATCGAGTCTGCGCTAGTCGCGTCCGTAGCAATCTGTATAGAATTCGCTCGATCTACATCTACCCCACCTATTTTAATGGTCGAGGAATCAGCCGCGGCATTCAAGAAATTAAAAGTAGCGGAGGTTGACGTAAAGTCTCCTCCATTCATGGCGATATCACCGGCGTTAGTGATTGACCAGTCATTACCACCAGTCAGAGTAAGGAGTGTAGATGCGTGTGAATTTCCGATAGCAATAGTGTCCGCAGTTGTGCCTTCTGTTGCTAAGTTTATTGTAGTTGCGGAGTCGGCAATAGAACCAACGGTAATAGTAGAGGAAGAAGTAGTCTCACCCATATATACTGTTCCTCCCTGTATACGAACGTTGTTGCCTCCGTAAAGATCCAGCGTAGATGAGGCATGCATGCTTCCGATGGTAACGTTGTCTGCCGAAGTAGCATCTGTCGCTATTCGAACTTGGTTTGCACGATCGCTATCCACACCACCAATATCAATATTAGACGAGTTAGTCGCCAAATCAAGGAAATTAAAGGTGGCGGATGTTGAAGTAATGTCTCCGCCGTTTAGCGCCAAATCATCAGCCGATGTAATTAATCCGGCACCGGAAACGCTCCAAGCAGTTCCGCCGGTCAGTGAAAGCGTCGTTGCAGCATTCGTATTCCCTACGCTTATGGTGTCCTGAAAAGCGGCTCCGGTGCCAATATTGATCGACGTCGCTATCCCCAAACCATCATTAATGCTTATCAACCCCGATTTTAAATTCATCACAGATGATGCATGCGCGCTGCCAATAGAAACCGTGTCCGCAGAGGTGGCATCAGTAGCGATGCTGATCGTGTTAGCTAAATCCGTTCCCACACCACCGATATCGATCGTTGGTGTATCACCGGTATTATCCAAAAAATTGAATCCGACTGTTGCAGAGGAAGTAATTGCTGAGAAAAATGGAGAGTTCAAGGCCAGACCGTTTGCCAACG
Source organism: Candidatus Uhrbacteria bacterium (assembly GCA_963822405.1). GTDB lineage: Bacteria > Patescibacteriota > Patescibacteriia > UBA9934 > UBA9934 > JAGORL01. The sequence continues at coordinate 36,433 of CAWGHH010000001.1, forward strand.
TCAACAGACCGCTTGCGTCTAGCGACCAACTAGGTCCACCGATCAGTGCTAAAGTTGTAGCAACGTTCGAGTTTCCAATGCTAATCGTATCTCCAGCCGTCGCATCTAGACCGATGTTGATCGTATCTGCATCTGAATAATTGGCAATGTCGATCGTGTCACAAGCAGCCGAGTTACAAAGAGACATGCTAGTCGCATTAGTATTTCCGATGGCGAGCACCCCAGCCGAAGCTTTGTCTAAGCTTGCAGACGTAAGATTCAAAAATGTACCCAAGCCGTTATTCGCTATGCTCCAATTAGCACTAGTCAAATCAATAGAGTCAGAAGCCTCACCGATAGAAATAGTGTTAGCATTAAAACTCGTTCCGATGCTTAGCGAAGCACAGGCAGGTGAGTTACAAAGCGTTAGAGAAGTAGCATTTACGCCACCGATTGTTAATGCTCCAGCGGCATTTGTATCCAGCCCTTGGTTAACCGCGATATTAATCGTTCCGGCAGATGAAACATCGAAATTTGTAAAATCAATGGCGCCAGTAGTTCCAATAATATTATTATCGCCGACCGATAAAGCGTTCGTGTAGTCAGTGTCAGTCGCAACTATAGCGGTCGTCGATGCGGCAGATGCGGAAAGGGTTAGCACGCCAGTCGATGAGATATTCCAATCATCACCACCGGTGAGCGAAACGGTAGTTCCAGCATTTCCATTTCCCATGATAATCGTGTCCGCGCTGGTTCCGTTCGTGGCGATGTTGAGGTTATTCGCAATATCAACAATCGGACCAGATCCGCCAATGTTGATCGTGGCCGAATCTCCAGTGGCGTTCAATAGATTGAATGTCCCAGCCGTAGAAGTAAAATCTCCTCCGTTTAACGCAAGGTCGGCACTGCTAGTAATGTTGCTTGCGGTAGAAATAACATTCACTGAAGTTAAGATCAGGTCGCCCGATGTGTTGGTTGATAATGTTGCGCCAGGAATAGCGGCACCGGAATTATAAATACGGATAAGACCGTTAAGTGTACTGTCGGTTCCAAGGTTTAGCTCAGCAAGAGACTCATCAAAGAAAAACTTACCAGCGGCTGGCGTCACTCCACCAATAACAAAATCATCAGTCGCCGAAGTCAAATACGTATATGTACCACCGTCAGTAAACAACGAAGTAAAGGCGCTCGAGTCTAAACCGTCGAGGGTGTCAGCGTTTAAAGCGTAAGGCGCAGCGACAATCTGTTTTCGAGGTGAAAGTATTTCACCATTAACGGTAACTTCGAGATAGACGCCAGCATTGTTGCCAAAAACTGTATCAGCGATGGCGGCATAAGGAACGCCGGCGGCGGTATCACCAAGATTTTCTGAAAAAAGGCCATCAGTTAGCGTGACTGTTCGAGCCGCTGGGGCCACACAAGTAGCAGAAGCGTTTGACCACAAACATGTACCACCGGAAAGCGCATCATAAAACTCGAACTTCATGCTCGCTGTTGTCGCCGCCACCGGCACGCCGTTAGTATTAAGAATTCTGCCTTGATAACTTGTAATGTTTGGGGCGCTTGCGGCATGCGTAGAAACGCCGAAAAACGCGGAGAGGGCCGCGAAGCCGATCAAAACGGGCACGAGGAGAAGCCTCGCAATTACTTGCGGGAATCCGTGGTGTGCACGTTGATTCATGTAGTTACTAAACTGTGTCGAGCGCCACATTCACCGTTAATGGTGCGGGCTCTTTCTTATCCCGGTAATCAATAGGGCGAACAATTTTTTCCGCAAACCCCGTTTTAGAGAAGCTTACGTAATACTCGTTCGGACCTAAAAGGAAAGAATAACGGCCACGGTTATCCGTGAGCGTAGACTCGACAAGTTTATTATACCGCGGTTCGAAGAGCCGCACGACAACATTCCCCAGGGGAGCTTTTCCAACAGTCGCATCAACGATTCCCCAGCCCTTCGGCTTCTTCGGAGTGGCCAATCGAATAGAAATTAACAAGGTAACAATTTGCACACCAAGACCGATTCCAGAAAACACCCCCGGCAATGTAACGAACACGAAAAATGAGAGCAAAACACCAGTTGGCGCAGCAACCTTTTGAAGAGTGCGCAAAAATCGTTTCATTTTTAGTCTGTGTTCACCTTGATGCGCCGGCGCTTCAGACGGATCCATTGGAATATTCGCCGCAATAGTCGCGTCTTTTTCGCTGACGGTTATGAGCTGCGAAGTATAAACATCAAGAAATACTCCGTCATCCTTAATGCCGGCCGAATAAACACTTGGAAAAATGAATCCCCCTTTAGCGACCTTAAGTTTGTAGACGCCCGGCTCTGGCACGAATAGAAAATACTTTCCTTCAGCATTAGAAACCGCTGACTTAATCAGTCGGTTATCCGAGACTCGATATAGCCTAACTACCGCGAGCTCAACAGGGATCTTCGTCACTGCGTTATACACTACACCGTAAGCCTTTCGTTTTCGACGATTAAAAAGCAATAATGGCGAGGTGATTAGGTATTGGAGATACGCGCCAAGGTTAAAACTCGAGGCCAAGACTATAGTTGAGGAAGCCGCTACCGCAGCCGTTACTGGCGCCGCCACAGTAGCCGTTGCCTGTGCTTCTGGCGACGAAAGAACCTCATTAATTGCGGCCACCGCCTGAGTAGCAGCCACACTTACCGCAGTCACCGTCTTCGCAACTTGTGGGGGCAAGACAGCAAGAATAGGCGAAGGTTCAGGAGTCACAATCGGGACAACAACTTCGGCAGTTCGTCGAAGCTCGATCGATCCTGACAAGACATGGTCCCGTGATGCAGTAGAAATTGTAGCGGTTTCATATCCATCACGTTCCGCGACTAACGTATAGCTTCCATCCGGTACATACCAACCAAAAGTTCCATTAATCGTTGTGCGCTGTGGATTAGATTCGCCAAAAGAAGACGCATTCCATAACGTTTGTGCGCCGGAATATACAGTGACTATTACATTTTCTACTGGTCGTCGCACGCCATTTACTATTTCATAAACTAAACCGTAAGAACTTGGTTGTACCGCGACTGGAACAACTTTAGTCCCCCCACTTTTTCGAGTCACAACTACATTGAGCACGTCGCTTCCAGTCGGAGCCTGAATTAACCCCTGGTAAGTATCCGGGGATATTTGCGACAAAATATAATTGGCGTCGCCAATCACTACCATCACCGCACTAACATCCGTCGGGTTCGTCACAGACACGCGCACAACCGGCGTAGTTCCGGGCAACACACTAATCTGACCACCGACGAGCGATAGTGGGATACCTCCAGCTGTTACCGTAACTGAAACATCAATATCGGTTGGAAGTGCACTTCCACCAGATGGCGGAGTTGATGGCGTCGGTGCAGGCGAAGGACTCGGTGGAGTCGGGGTTGGAGTAGGTTCCGGTGTGGGGGTTGGGGTTGGCTCAGGAGTTGGCGTTGGTGGAGGTTCTGGAGGAACAACCGGAGGTTCAGGTGGCGGTTCTGGCGGTGGTGCCGGTGGCGGCCCAGAAGGTGGAGGCACTGGGATAACTTCCGTGATCACGGATCCCGACACCCCAGACGTCGAGGCACTAATAATCGGTAAAGGAATCGAGCCCCTATTCAATGATGTCCCGGCTAAATCAATATAATACGTACCTGCAGTAGATGGATTAGTAATCTTATTCGCCCCCGTTCCAGATGATGACGCGTTTGTTCCGATCTCAATTCCCACCACATGACCGGCAATGATCGAGCCTCCATCACCAGCACAAACAGTGATCGTGAACACGTTCACCACTCGATCCACAGACATCTGTTCGACTCCCGTACAATCAGCCGCCGTGGTTCGGTCAACGCCATTGTCAGTCACGTCAACATCATCTTCAATAATAGAGGAAGCCGTGAATCCGCTTGGGAACGTTAATATAACCGTCTCTCCTTCATCCCATGCATCAGGACTAGCTAACGTGAATAAAAACGAGTGATTCGACGGCTGACTAATGACTATCGTACTTGGCTGATCGGAAAGATTTGTGACCACGTCAGTGACCGCCTGTACGTTCGAAATAGGAAAAACACCCATCAAAAAAAGGGTGATAATACAAAACATCGCGGCACGCTGCAAAAAAAATCTCACAGGCAATCATTAAGTGCGACGCCGCACTAAACTGATTATACCAAGAAGGACGAGTGCCAATGCTAACACCGCACCGAAAATAACAATCGGCGGAATAAACGTAACAAATGTCTGGGCGAGTTTTGCATCACCGTCCCAGAGTTCAAACCTATACGACCCAAGTAAAAACTTTGAAAATCCAGTTTTTGCCGGCCAATTTAGCGAAACCCCACGAATGGTTCCTGGTGGTAAATGTTTTGGCTCATTAGAAAGCTGACCCCGGCCAACTTCACGACCAAATGGCCCGATTATTCGGACTTCATTCGGTAAAATTATCGTCTCTTCGCCATCATTTTGAAATACTGCTGATATCATCGTGCTTTTTCCAAAGGTAACTGCTGGAGTGGCGGCGAATGAGTCAATAATCATTGACCGCGTCATCCGACCAGGAACATGAATAAACAACATCGAAGCCACAGAGGCTTGAACATTACCAACAGACGTCGAGTTCCCCTTCTCAGTGACAAGAATTACCACTGTCGGAGATTGTGCATCGACCCCTGTCGGCAAGCTCACCGATATATCGATCGTCCGCGAAGAGTGCGGTTCGAGTATGAACGTGCTGGGCAATGCAGAAATTGCCGTTTTCAAGTCTCCAGCTAACGCAGTAAAGGAGATTTCTTCGGCCTGTTTTCCAAAAACTGCTTCAACAAAAGAAATATCGTAATTCCTCAGTAAATCAGTATCGTTTTTTACTAAAATCGTTGCTGTCGCCTTTTCGCCGGGCATCACCGTTAGATCTGAAGCACTGGGTTCAATAGTCGCCCCAAACGCAAACAGTGGCGTCGCAAAAGATGTGATCAAGGTCAACAAGACTGCAAATCGACGCATATTAATAGTTCCCTACGAACACGAAAGTTAGCGTTTGCGAATATGAACCATTCGGCTGAGTATCGTTAACCCCAACCTTCAGTGTCAAAAAATCTCGCGCCTTTAGCGAATTATCAGTTCTACTCGCCACCTCCTGAAGTACGCCCGTGATCGGCGCATCCTGAGTATCGAATGTCGAACCAGCCAACGAAACATCGGACGATCGGGCTCCATATTCGTTAGCGTTGGCCGTAACTGTTCCATCGGATACATCCGGGATCGTTCCCGCGCTGCCAGATAAATCCTGATTTTCAAACATATACACGCTATAGCCGCTCGAAACGTCAGCCGCAGCGTCCCAACCCACAATTCCCGTATTCACAACGGATGTCGAAAATGCCCCAAAAGGCAAAGAGGTGCCACTTAGTTTGTAAACAAAGTCATTTGAACCGTCGATCACCGGCGCCACGCCTCCGTCTTTCAGCTCGTCAACGGTCAATGTCGAGCCTCCAACTACGGTTATTCGGCCAATTCCAGAAACCTGCAAGGCGCCCAGGTCCTGAATCACCGCAATATAGTCCCCAACTGAATACCCGGCGACGGAAGTGACGGTTACAACATTGCTGACCAAGAAGGTGGCGGCAACCTGACTAGATGAATCCTGGGAAAAAACTGAAAAAGAAACCGTTGGATCGTAAATTCCCGCTCTAAAACCCGCATCTTCCCGGTAAGTTGCCGACGAACTTATCCCCAACGTCGTGCCAAAGTTATCCCGAACCTTGTATGAAGCCGAATTACTCGTATCCCCTCCTCCGGGTCCAATTGAGTCCCACTGAATTTGGTAATTGCCTGAGGACATATTTGACTCAGCATGAAAAGTGGCTGAGGTTAGCCAAATAGCTATCAGGCCAAAACACAAATTTAAAAATTTAAGGGTCTTCATACCTCCTTATGAACACTATAAGTACTCAGGAACTTTTCCACAAGCAAAAAGCTGTGGATAACCCTTCTTTTTTTGTCTACACTAGCGTAGCCAAACCTATTAACTCTCTATCCACAGCTTATCCCCAACCATGTGTAATGATTTACAGATAATGATTTCATTACAGAGCAACTAGCCTCCATTGGTTAATATGCAGCTTTGTTTTTGCCCTCCGAATCATCACACATGCAACTTATACACACGAGTACACAGTTTATCCCCAGACCTCGTTTCATATGTTTCGTACATTTACCGAACGATAGATCAATATTACAAAAAACACCCCGTTAGAGGCGTCTCACTCGAATGCAGTTGATTATAGATCGAAAAACACCGAAATTACACGAAACAATAAAACCCTCTAAAATGCGTCCTGGCTAGGAGCAGGCGCGGCGCAGGACGAGACGTACTTAATGGTACGTAGAGTCCGAGCCCAGTGCCAGCGACAACGCCAGGGCGAATTTTAGTGGGTTTTATATACTGGTGGACCAATGGGGATTCGAACCCCAGGCCTCGGCAATGCGAATGCCGCGCTCTACCAACTGAGCTATTGGCCCATGGTGCCCTCACCTGGAATCGAACCAGGATCTAAGGCTTAGGAAGCCCCTGTTCTATCCAATTGAACTATGAGGACTTGCCTTTTCGCACAAGATTATGGCTAATCTTAGCTCTTTCTAATCACTAGTGTCGCAAAACACTTTTACTTCGTGGTATACTGTTAGCTCGCTAAAAAAGTATAAGAGATTGAACCATCTAGGTCAATATGCAAAACCTACTTCTACCCCTAATAATCGCATTACTTCTCATTGTTGTTGGTCTCCTTGTGGTCGTTGTCCGCAAGTCTCTCGCATCAAACACCGCTGGCACTGACGATCTCGCTCGCCGGCTCCAGGAAATGCGCGAGGAACTACAACGCACCCAATTTGAATCGCGTCAGGAGATCCAGGTGCACCTCACACGCGTCAACGATCAGGTCTACAAAGGAATGTCCGACTCGCAGAGATCACAGCAGGTGCAACACGAACATACATCAAAAATCATTCAAGACATTACGAACCGACTCGCCTCACTCGACACGACCAATAAACAGGTTCTCGACTTTTCGGCACAACTCAAGCAGCTACAAGACATTCTGAAGAACCCAAAGCAACGCGGAATCGTCGGCGAATATTTTCTAGAGACCGCCTTGAAGAATGTTTTGCCACCAGATCATTATCAAATGCAGTATAAATTTCAAAACGGCGAAATTGTCGACGCGGCGATATTTATCGAAGGAAAAATTATTCCGATCGATGCAAAATTTAGTTTAGAAAACTACAATCGACTCTCAACCGAAACAAATCCGCAAGAAAAAGAAAAACTCGAAAAGTTATTTGTTGGAGACCTCAAACTTCGCATTCAAGAGACGTCAAAATACATTCGGCCGAACGAAGGAACCATGGATTTTGCTTTCATGTTCATCCCACACGAAGCGGTCTATTATGATCTACTTGTAAACAAAGTCGGCGCAGTGGCAGACGAGACAGACAGCTTGATCGCCCGTGCCGCCAGCAAGTATCGCGTTATCATCGTGTCGCCAACGTCGTTCTTCGCCTATCTACAAACAGTATTACAAGGCCTGCGAGCGTTGAAGATTCAAGAAGACGCGCAAATAATTCAGCAACAGGTTGGCGAGCTCGGCAAACACGTTCGAGCTTACGCCGACTACCACGGTAAGGTCGCGAAAAACCTCGCAACAACCGTAAATCAATTCAACCTATCCGGCGGGGAACTGAAAAAAATCGTAAAAGACGTGTCGAAGATTACTCAAACAGACATCGTCGAAGCATTAGAAATAGAGGTCGTCGACAAACCTGCACTTGAATAAGCTCGAATGAGTGAGACAAAACAAAATCCCCGCGAGGAATGCTTAGTCGGCAATCCGACGACATTCCGAACGGGGGTTTGTTTTGTGGAACGAATTATTTCTTCGCCTTATTGAGCGCGAGCATTGTTCGGCTCTTTACGCGATCAACGGTGTTACGTTTCATGAGGTTCTGAGTAACGGCCTTGTCTAGCATCTGGCCGAGATCGGTCATGAGCTTCGTGGCTTCATCGAACTTCTTCGCTTCGACAAGCTTACGGAGTGTGCGACGAGTATAAGCAATCTTAGCTTTAGCATCAGAGTTACGAGCACCACGAACCTTTGACTTACGGAGTGCTTTTTCTGCGTTCTTGAGAATTGGCATAGTGTATTAAAACGGCATAGCCGTCCTTACAGCGCATTGGCGCCGTAGCAATCCGGCTAAGCCGGACCAGTAAATTAGTGCGGGAACTATAGTGAAAAAAGGGAGGGAAGTCAAGAAAATGAAAACCCCCACCTCTGGCCGCCCGTTGGGCCGGAAGTGGGGGATATGATGTTCTGATATCAGCTCAACTTCCTGGACCTCTGCGGGGTTTTCCGAGAAAATCAAACCAATCGATCCAGCCAATACCAGTGTAGGCCCGCTGAGGCTCGCGGGGCAATCGAGTGTCTTCGTCGCAAGAGCTACGATACTCATGTCTTGTTCTAGGAGCAGGGAGACACAGCTGAATGGCAGCCTTGGCTTCTTCGATCGTTTCGTACCTATCGTACTTATCCTGTGGCGGCTTTGTTTGACCGAGAAAATCGCACCAATCAACCCAACCTTTTCCGGCGTAGGTTGTATTGGGATTACTATGCAACCGAGGATCTTGTTTGTAGACTTTATCGTAGTCCCTTCCCACCTTCGGTACCGGATTCAACAGCTGCACGGCCGCCTTGGCCTCTTCGATCGTTCTGTATTTCTCCTGCGGTCTTGTCTGACCGAGAAAGTCATACCAATTGATCCAACCTGTATCAGCATAATGTTCATTGGGCGTGACGGGCAACCGAGGATCTTGTTTGTAGACTTTATCGTAGTCCCTTCCCACCTTCGGTACCGGATTCAACAGCTGCACGGCCGCCTTGGCCTCTTCGATCGTTCTGTATTTCTCCTGCGGTCTTGTCTGACCGAGAAAGTCATACCAATTGATCCAACCTTTTCCGGCGAATGTTTGACGGGGATTAGACGGCAACCGAGGATCATTCATGTAGACGTCCGAATACTCCGGCTCCGACTTCGGTACCTGATTCAACAGCTGCACGGCCGCCTTGGCTTCTTCGATCGTTTCGTACTTCTCCTGCGGCCTTGTTTGGCCGAGAAAGTCATACCAATCGATCCAACCACATTCAGCGTAGATCTTTTGAGGTCCAGACGGCAACCGAGGATCATTCATGTAGACGTCCGAATACTCCGGCCCCGACTTCGGTACCGAGTTCAACAGTTGCACAGCCACCTTTGCCTCATGGTAGCTGTAGAAAGGAACACTGAGTCGTTCAAGTACCTCGATGAGATCTCGAACATCCTCACTAAACTCAATCATCCAACCCGTGTCGCTCACCACGATTCCCTCGGGTTTTTCGGCTTCACCAATGTGTTTGGTGATTTCGAGCTTGAGTTCGTTGACGGCGATGATGCGGTCGCAGTTGGCAACGAAGTCGAGGACGGTGATGCGGTGCTTGAGGGGAGTCTTGCGCGTTCCGCGTCCGAGTTGCTGAAGCCAGACCGTCATGCTGTCCGTTGACCGCAAGAACAGAATGAGCTCGGCATCAGGGATGTCTACGCCCTCGTTCAACTTATCGACAACGAAGATGGTTTTGAGCACTCCATCACGAAAGTCCTGGAGCGTCTGCGCCATCACTTTGATAGGCAGCTTAGAGTGGTACGGCTTCGCATTCGGGAATTGCGCCAGCACCATATCAAGATGCGTAAGCGAGTTACAGAAGATGATGGTCTTCTTCACTCCCTCACCCTCAGTCCTGGCAATGCGCGCAATCTCCTCAAGGCGTTCCTCAAGGAAAATCGTGTCGTCAATTTGCCGGCGGCTGACGGTTCGATCGCCACCCGTAATCTTACGGATGAGCTCGCGCAGCTTCTTGATGCTGATGTTGTCCGTCATCACCTTGTAATCCACTTGCGCCAACCAACCGTCCGCAATGCCGCGGGCAAGCGGGTAGCTGTAGACTTCCTCTCCAAAGATGTCGCGAATGTCCTGACCGTCCATACGGTCTGGCGTCGCGGTCATCCCAAGGAGGAACTTGGGCGTGAAGTGCTCGATCACTTTCTTGTACTGCACCGCCTGCCCGTGGTGGGCCTCGTCAACAATGATGTACGTGAAAGCGTCCGGCAGAAACTCGTCCAGCATGTTCAACATGGTCTGGAAGGTGACGAAGAGAATCTGCGCGTCGGTATTTTCCGTTTCCGCACTCGTGATGATCCCCGTTCGGCGAGAACCATCAAATGCTTCGTCGAACTCCTTCCGCGCTTGACGAAGAATATCCGTCGTGTGGGCAAGAAAAAGCAACTGCTCGTTATCCTTCAAGTGTGTACGTGAGAACCGAGCTGACACCACAGTCTTTCCAAGGCCGGTTGCAAGCACAATAAGCGCGCTCTTGATCTCTTTGGCAACCATGACATCGAGCGTTTCGAGCACATCGAGCTGGTAGGGACGAAGAAGCTTTTCCGCAGTGATGCTCATGACACACTCCTAAATCAAATTGTGAAGGAATTTCTGGGACTATTTGAAGCGACAGAACAGAGATATTTACCATCAAAAGAGTGATTTCGTCAATCTAAATTAGCCATTCACTAACTAGTCGATCAACCGAAATGGCCGGTTTGATGCCAGATTTCATGGCCAGGTCCAGTTTTTGGGCGAGGGCGTGGGTTTTGGCAAGGTCGATGGCGGCCCAGGAACGAACCTCGGCCAGGAGCTTTTGGGCAACAAATGGGTGAATAGCTAGTAGGGAAGCGATGTCTTGTTTTTGAGCCTTAGGATTGTCGTCGAGAACTGAACGAGCCTGAATAAGTAGACGAATTTGGCGAAGAAGCATGCCGAACAAGGCAAAATCGTCGCCACCTGCTTTACGCTCGCTGAATAACTTGTCGAGTGCCTTGCGCGGGACAGGCGAGGCAAGCGCGTCCATAAAGCCAAAAATGTCGGCCTCGTAATCCGCGCGCACGAGTAAATCAACCATTTCCATTGTTACCGGTTCATGTCGAGCGTATGCCGAAAGTTTTTCTAGCTCGCCACCAGTTCGCCAGGCGTCATCTTTGGTTCGTCGTAATATCTCATCGAGTACCGACGGCGTGATAGTAAGACCGAGCTTGACCACACGCTCACGCGCCCAAGCAATTAGTTCGGCGCCGGCTAAACGCGGAAGGGGATATGTGTGCACGTTCGGGAGAATCGATAATGTCTTGCCGAGTTCTTTCTTGGAAAAGTTTTCAACCGACAAATCATCTGAAAAAATTACAACGCTAGACTCTGGCGCTCGCTCGAACCCCGCAATCCACGGCTTCGCTTCCGCCTTTGTTACAGACTCGACCAAACCAGTGATAATAATTAGTCGTTTCTCAGATAAAAATGGCGAGGCCTGAACCGCATTTAAAATCTTCCCAGGCTCAAGATCAGACTTCGCCGTAATCACAAACTCATCGACATTCATTGCCGCTGGGTCATATTTTTCCAAGAATTTCTTTTTGAGATCGTCGACGCGTTCTTTTACGCGTAAGTGATCGTCACCGTAAACAAAGAGGAGCATACAGGGAGGGCCGACATAGAAGTCGGCCCATACAATACACCACGTTTGACCCTTCATGGGAAGACGGAGTAACGTTTCGCGGTGCATGTCTGGAGGGAACTTGAGCTCAACACCGCGGCAGCTTGTACATAATCGGGAAACCCGTCGGAAGGTGATGATTGTTCTCTATGCGCTCGGCATGGATCTCAAAACCATTTGGGAAGTCATGGAAAGCATTGGCGCTGATCCAAAACAAATTCGACGGGATCTCAAGCACGTTAGAAATGCTTTGACCCCCGGAACGGATCCATATCGCGTTTTGCTTTTCACTCTGGCACTCGTGACCATGGAAGAAAAGTATCAGAACATGGCCAACGGTGAAGTGATTTTGTTCAAAGAAGCCCTGGAAGTATGGTGCGAGATCGACAAAGTGATCACCGGCTCGATCTGGGCATTGCACGCCCTCTTGATTGAGCATGAGATCGGCCTGGGCGAGGGAGTAGCGCCAGACTTTTTCGTTCACGAGGTATTCAAGGTGTTCCTTGATCCAACAACTGACCTGGAAGATCTCCCCGGCGACGAAGATGAATTTGATGATTTCATCGTGAGTGCGGTTGTGAAGTTCGTAAACGCGCTCATAACGCCTGAGAACGTGAATGATCGCGAAGTAGACAATAGCCCGTTTGGCGGCAAGGGCTGGGGAGCTGCTGAAGGCGAAGGATAACCGAATCGGGACTCGCAGACGCCTGTGGCACAGCCCGGGCGTCGATATTTTTTGGTAAACTGTGCGTATATGAATCCAATCGTCGCCTTAGTTGGCCCTTCCGGGGCTGGCAAAACTAGCCTAATAGATCGAGCTGTGGCGGCCATGCCAGACAGATTTGATCGAGTCATCTCATTCACTACTCGAGCAAAAAGAACCGAAGCAGATTCTTTGTATTACGAATTTGTCTCGCGCGAAGAAGTGGAAAAACGTAAAGCCGACGGCATTGTCGTGCAACTGGTCGAGTTCAACGGAAATTATTACGGAACTGATAAACCGCATGTTGAAGGTGTACTCAAAAACAAAATCGGCATTCTCGCTGTTATTGAACAAGGGATTCAAACTTACATCGACGCCGGAATTCCTATTGTCGTCGTGAAAATCGAACCGGTCGGTTACAAAACTCGGGAAGGTCGAGCCGAGGCCGACAAATTACGCGAGCAAATTCCGATCAAAATAGATAAAACGATTATAAATAATTTCAGCGAAGGGGGACTTGAGCGCGCCACCCATGAGCTCGTTGAATTCTTGCGAACTTGCGAATAATTTGATAGAACACTCCAGCCATATAGGGAGTGTCACATGAAGACCAACGAAGAATCGAGGTCCAATGAATCGTTCATCATTGCGCTTGTGGGAGGAAGCGGAGCAGGCAAGAGCGTAATCGCCGAAGGAGTGACGGAGAAACAACCTTGGCGGTTTGGCCTGTTGCCCGGCTTCATGACTCGGTCGTTTCGCAAGGGCGAAGACAAACTGAACCTGGAAATCGTTCCCCACAAAGAAGGCCGCAAACGATTCGAAGCGTTCAAGGCAGGGGACACCAGCCTGTTCGTAAACGTATCCGAATGTACGGGAACGTATTACGGGAATACGCGGTTGACCGTTGATACGTTTTTGAAGCGGCGCCTCGCTATCAAAGACCTGAACGTAGACGGCGTGATCAACCTCCGGAAGGCTGGCTACCGCGTGGACGTAGTGTTCGTACAGCCAACTGGTCACACCCCACGTCCGGGTCGGGAAAAGATCGATCTCCTCGAGGCCGCTCGATATCCGAGTCTCGAACCAAAATTTACGGTGTTCACAGATCACCGCAATCGACGGTTCGATCCGACTCGCTGCATTCAACGCATTCTGGGAGAGTACAGCTAAAAAAGGGCCCGCGTCGGTACGTCGACGCCGGCCTTCTCTATTTTTTACTCGAGCTCGCCCCAACGTTTCCAATTCTGGTATCAATGACTCAAGAAAGCTTCTTCAGATGAGATGACTTGAGAAGCGATTTCATCTGAATAATGGCAGTGTCGTTCAGCGCCATCAGTCGATCAGATTGCACCAAGCCTCTGCGAATGAACTCCGCGTTCAAGCTTTCAAGGTTCGCCAAACACACGAGTTGCACCACATCAGCGTGATCACGAACGTTGCCAGGAAGCTTCCGGTTCTTATCGCGCCATTCTTTTGCAGTAAATCCAAAAAGCGCCTTATTCAAGACATCAGCTTCGGATGCGTAAATTTGCATCGCAGCCGCCTTTGATATTTTTGCGGGAATGATATGTTCCTTGATTGCATCGGTATGGATGCGATAATTCACTTTTGCTAGCATGCGCTTAGTATCCCAGCCTAATGCAAGACGTTCCCCCTCCTCTTCTTTCATCCGTTGGAACTCTTTGATCAAGTAGAGCCGAAACTCTACGTTAATCCAAGCGGCAAATTCAAATGCGATGTCCTTATGAGCAAAGGTTCCGCTGTTATATCGGCCCCGTTTAGAAATAATCCCTTTTGCCTGAGTCGCCGTGATCCACCTACTCGGTGTCAGCGAAAATCCGTTTGATCCGGCCTCACTTCTAAACCCATCGAATTCGATGGGTTAAAAACCGGATTTTCGAAACACTTTACCAAGTCTTCGCCAATAAAATAATTATGTGGCAACCAAAAACACCCGTCGCCATACTTATTGAGGATGAGTACCTCGCAAAGATGATGAAGAGTGTGTTTGGACTTTTATGGAGTAGAGCGAAATGAGAATCCAATAGCCCACCTCTAGACCCCTCACCTACGTTCGGGGACTATTCAAGTTCACCCCATCTTTTTCCAACCTCGACATCAACCAGTAATGGAACCTCAAGCGACACAACTCCTGACATAATCTTTGGAATTTCTTTTTTTGCTTTCTCGACGTCTTCTTCATGAACCTCAAAAACTAATTCGTCGTGCACTTGCAGAAGCATCTTTACTCGAAGACCGGATTTGCGAATCCACTCGTCCATTTTGATCATTGCCATTTTGATAATATCGGCGTTTGAACCTTGGACTGGCATATTCATCGCCATTCTTTCGGAGGCAGCGACGAGTTGAGGGATGCCGGATTGAATGTCGGGCAAATAGCGGCGTCGACCAAACATAGTTTCAACATATCCATCTACTCGCGCTTTCATTTTCGATGCGTCGATGAAGGCTGCGATACCGGGATGTACTACAAAGTACTTTTCAATAAACTGTTTAGCTTCCTCGTAACTCATTTTTGTTCGCCGACCAAGGGCGCGTGCCCCAACTCCGTACAAAATACTAAAGTTCGTCGCTTTTGCATGTTCGCGCTGTTCTTTTGTCACGGCTGACTCGTCGATGCCGTAAATCTCAGCCGCCGTGCGTTTGTGAATGTCAGCGCCATCATGGAAGGCTCGCAAAAACGACTCGTCCTTACTCATAACTGCGGCGAGTCGAAGTTCGATCTGCGAATAGTCGGCCGCGATCAAGTCATAACCAGGATCTGAAATAAATGCTTTACGAATTTCACGTCCAAGTTCGGAGCGCACCGGAATATTCTGCATGTTCGGGTTGGTCGAACTCAACCGACCAGTCGCTGCGACGGTTTGGTTGTAAGTAGTGTGGATTCGACCATCTTTGCCAACAAGTTGGGGCAGGGAATCGGCATAGGTTGACTTCAGCTTCGCAATCTCTCGATACTCGCCCATGAGTGGAACAATTTCGTGCTCGTCTTCCAGCTTTTCGAGTTCTTGAGCGGCCGTCGAGTAACCCGTCTTCGTCTTCTTAATCCCCTTGGTCGGCAACCCAAGGTCGATGAATAGAATCTCGGCCAGCTGAGAAGGGGAGTTAACATTAAATTCTTTACCGGCAAGTTTGTGAATCTGCTTGGTGAGTTTGTCGATCGTTTTCTCAAATTGATCAGCCAGACTCGTCAGCTTTTCCTTGTCGACCAGTATTCCGTCGAGTTCCATTTTAAACAGAACCGGAATCAGTGGCATCTCGACTTCCTCGAACAACTTTAACATTTTCTCCTCAACTAATTTCTTCTGAAGAGATTCTTTTAATGGAAAGAGTAGGGGAACAATTTCACTTATCGTCGCTGTTTCTTCTAGCTGTAACCCGAGATTCTCGTTGAGTACCTCAGCGAATGCAAGTTCACGACCACCTGGCGCAAGGAGATACGCGGCCACCATGGTGTCAAAAATTGCTTTCTTACGTAGTGACTCGAGCACCTCAATTCCTTGCCTAGCAAATACATGATAAATAGCTTTCAGATCATGACCGACGATCATATCCGCTCGTGACAGAACCTCGACTACTTGTTGCAACTCAGTTGCGTTAACAGAATTCGACTTCCAAAATGAAGAACCATCCGTCAGGATTAACGCCCCCACAGACTCGCCGAACAGATCTTGTTGTTTCTCCTCTAGAAGAATTCCGATCTGTTTCAAATCCAATTCGAACATGCTACCAACAGATTTCATTGCACCGGATTTCGCACCCTTCCCCCTCTTAGGGGGAGCAGAGGGGGTCGATGAGATGGTTGGGGTGAGGGTTGCATTCTCATACTTCTTTATCAACGTTCGAAACTCAAGATCGCGGAACATCTTCAATAACAGCTCTTTGTCTGGCGTGGTTCTTGTTGCGGACTCGTAAGAAAATTCTTTCAAGGGAACGTCACGAACAACGGTCACTAACCGACGCATGAGCTCGACGGTCTTCTCCTGGCCCGAAAACTTTCTTACGAACTTCTCTGGAAGTGATTCTGTTTTCATCGCTTCCATGATTCCGTTAACCGAACCATACGCTTTCAATAATTCGAGCGCGCCTTTCTCTCCGATACCCGCTATACCCGGCAAATTATCTGAGGTATCACCGATAAGTGTCTTATAATCAATCAATCCGCTCGGCTCAAGTCCGTAGCGTGCCTTCACTGCAGCCTCGTCATAAATTTTTACCTCAGACAAACCTTTCACAAAGAAAACAACTTTCGTATTTGGCGAAACAAGCTGCAGTGAGTCAAGATCACCGGTCACGATCAATGTTTCGAGGTCTCCTCTGTCTTCATTCATCTGTGAAATAGTTCCAATAATGTCATCGGCCTCAAAACCCTTAACATCGAGCGACGGGATTCCGTAGGCTCGAAGAATTTCCTGTATAATAGGAATTTGCGCGTAGAGTTCATCAGCTTTTTTCTCACGGTGAGCCTTATACGGTGCGTATTCAGCGTTACGAAATGTTCCACCGGGCAAGTCCCACGCCACGGTCATGTAGTCTGGATGAAAAGTCGACAACATTTTCTCAATCACGTTTGTAAAACCGTAAGCAGCATTCACAACTCGACCATCAGCGGTAGTCAAAGGGGGAATAGCGTGCCAGGCGCGGTGCAACAAAGCGTTACCATCAAGCACTAAAAATATTTTCTTCTGGTTTGACATATAGGGTTCAGTTTGTGAACATCATACGCGACTCTATGGAAAACTTCGATGTATTGATTGTAGGTGCTAGTTTTTCTGGGCTAACCTTGGCACATCATCTCCCTAAACACCTAAAAGTGCTGATTGTTGACGCTAAACCAGCCGCCGGCAGCACCGTTGAATCAACCGGCCTCATAACTACGAAGACTCGCGCCGAGTTCTCATCGTTCTTCGCGATAGACCGCTATATCACAAACCCAATTAGCGCAATCTGTGTAGTTGCTCCAGGCTTTTCCGACTATTTCGTCTCGACTGTTCGTGAACCGTGGATTTATCAGACAGACACAAAAGCACTCATCGCCGCACTCGCCGCATCTCTACCACCGAACGTAACTTTGAAGATGGCGACGGCATTCTTGACGACGAACAAGCCAACGAACCCAACTTCAGCAACCATTCGAACTGTCGGTTCAGAACCAGAAGCAATAACAATTAAGTTCCTGGTTGGCGCAGATGGTGGGCGCTCTAAAGTTGCGTCGACGAATCCGTCACTAAGCAGAAACTCAAAGTTTCTCTTTGGTTACGAACAAGTATTCTTCGGCGACGTCTTACTTGGTCCAAAACCAGAGGAAACAATTTTTCATTATTGGTTTGGCGAATTTTCACTCGGTTATGGCGGATGGTTGTCGCCAACAGTTGTTGATGGCCGCAAAGCATTCCGCATCGGCTTAGCTAAACTCATGAAAGATAGAGGTGAAGCAAAAACACAAATGGAATTGTTCATGGCTAAGCTGGTCGAACTCGGTCATATTAAAGTCGAAGGCGAAATCACGGCTCCCGGCTATGTTTTCGGCTCGCATATTCCCATTGGCGGACCTCGTTTGAAGATCGCCGACGGAAACATGCTCTTAATCGGCGATGCCGCTGGATTCTGTGGTGCGTTTGCCGCCGACGGCATCAAGGGCTCGGTAATCTCCGGCAAAGAAGCGGCGTAGAGTCATCGCGCATTACCTCGACGGCCGAACGGAAGCCTTGAAAAAGTTTAGAAAGCGCATGAACGAACACGGCGGAATCATGAAGTACTATGTCCGCCAAATGGGCTACCGCGCTATTTGGGACATGATGAAAACGGACAGATCATTCAGAGCAATGTATGACATCATTGCCAGCGAACACGAAACATTCCTGGAACAATTCTGTGACAGTAAAGATCGCCACCGCTCTCTAGTCTGGACCGTTCTCAAACCCCAACACTTCGAAAAACTCAGCAAGTACGCGTGGTATATCCTGTGCGACCTAGTAAAGTAGCCGAAAACTCTTGATTTTTCGGCCAATATCTGCTACTGTATCTGCGGTTATGCACTTTTGATGCCCTAGTAGCTCAATGGATAGAGCAGGGCTCTTCTAAGGCCTTGATGTTGGTTCGATTCCAACCTGGGGCACCAATAGCACATAACAAAAAATACGGTCAGGCATTTGCCGAACCGTATTTTTGTATATTTACTCTATGTAGTAACCCGTTCCCCAAGTCATGCCTACGCCACCGGTCTCCTCATTTTGCGACCAAGTCGCTGGATCAGAATCTACTACTGTATACGTTCCTGGTTCGAGTGTTACGTCCGGCGAAGCTGCCCAATAAACACTTGGTGCACCGCCTTGGCCATCCGAAGTAGTGACCGCCCAAGGACCAAAAATCTTTCCGTTAGAGTCTTTTAGGCCGAGTGTTCCGCCCGGCGAGCCCTTTGCGTCATTCCAATGATAGGTCGTCAAAGTCTTAAGCTGAGCTTTTTTCTCGAGTGTGAAGATGGCCGATGTTCCGCCATTAAACACCGCCATTATGCTGCCGATATTGAATAGCTCGACTGAAGCCTTATCAGTGGTCGACGCTGGTTCCTCGTACTTCAAAACTTCGCCGGTTGTCACTTCTGCCTTCTTCTGACTTTCCTCATACTGCAAGTCACTCAACCTTGTCGTTTTCCCATTTTCATCCTCAATAAATATTTGATCCGTCGACTTATTTGGATTCTCTTTCGCATACTCTTCTGCGGCTGCTCGCGTACTGCGATAGACCTCATCGCATCCCGCCGTTATTAAAAAAGCGGACACGGCTCCAATTACTAACAAACCCTTACCAAAAGAAAATTTGTTCATAAGTTACCTCAAGTATAGCTAACTGCATCAAAAAAATAAAAAACCTTCCATATAATGAAAGGTTTTTTATGGGGTGGCTAACGGGAATCGAACCCGTACTAAAGGCACCACAAGCCTTTGTGATAACCGTTTCACTATAGCCACCATAATCCGAACGCACACAACCGTATCATGAATCTATTGGAAAATCAAGCCTCTTTCGTGGTACAAATGCACAATCCCTATGAATACCGTCCAAAAATCCGAACTCATCTCCCTCGCTCGCTCGATTATAAGTAGCACCGACCCGTCGCACGACATATTACACGCCCTTCGAGTCCTTAAACTCGTCGAACGGATAGGGGAGGCGGAAGGAGCGAATCTCGACGTTTTGATTCCAGCGGCGCTGTTTCATGACGCGATTAGTTATCCGAAGAATGACCCAAGAAGCAAGTTATCGTCTATTGAAAGTGGCGAGCTCGTAACCAAGATCCTTGGCGAGCTTGAGTGGTATCCAGTAGAACTAATCCCAAAAGTCTCAGCCGCAATTACAAAATGTTCATTCTCGAAGAATTTACCAAAAGACAACCTCGAAGAATATATTTTGCAGGATGCGGACATGATGGAAGTTTTAGGCGCGCTCGCCGTTGCTCGCATCTTTTCTACCGGTGGCCGAATATCCCGAGAGTTCTACCATGAAACCGATCCTCTCGGGATTAATCGAGCACCCGGATACAACAACCTCGATATGCTAACCACCAGATGCATGGCTGCGTACGATCGGCTTCACACCAAAACCGCACAGGAAATAGGGAAGTCGCGACTCGAATTTTTGAAAACGTTTAAGAAACAGTTTATTGATGAGATTTGACGGCTGTGAACTTCCCAGGCACTCTCTCGCGTCGACCATAATCAAATGGTCGCCGAATTACTCGCTTTGGAGGTTCCCATGTTCGCATTGTTCCTGCTTGGTTCCGCGTTCGCCGGTGACGCATTTGTTCAGCTCCAGGCTGATACTGCGGTTGCTCTGGCTGATAGAGTTGTCGACGAGCGCGTCAAAGTGCTCATCGAGAAACCACTCAACGAAAAAGTGAGTTTGAGCGTCTTCACGCTCGTGAGTCCGGCATATGGCGAGCTGATCGTCGGTCCGACACTTCACGTCCAGAAACTGGCACTCAATGTCAGTATTGGGATCGAAACCGCGGACATGCCACTCCGTGGTGAAGTGTACATTTTGTGGGCTAATGATCGCTACACGTTCCTCGCCTCCGCTGAAACCGGTGGCTCCGGTCCTTGGTACGTCGGGTATGCTATCCGCACTATCGGACATCTCACCGTCGGCGTGTTGACGCAGAGGTTCGACGGTATCGGGCCACGAATCGGCGTCACGTCACACGGCTTCGAGCTGTGGACCTCGCCGATGTACGACTACGAAGACGGTACAACGAACATCGTCTCCGGCATCAGCTGGATTCCGTGACATACAGGCAACGCTCGCGTTCCCCACAAAGCCCTGACCGCAATCGTCGGGGTTTTTCTTTTGCATTGAATAAAGACCGACCCCATCCGAGCGTGCTCGGGCGGGGTCGTTAGGTAAAATTCTATTTCGCTCGCACGATGTGGCACGGCCAGCAGTCATAACCACCCGTAGAAGCGGTGGACACGTAGATCGTGTATGTGGAATCCGACCGTGGCTCAAACCGCTGGTTCATCGGATCTGCGTCGCACGTTCGGTAGTCATGTTGGAAATTCAACGTCATTTTCCGAGCACCGGCAACAATGCTGGTCGTCGTCGAGGTGATGAGCGCCCTACACTCAGGTGGGTGTGACGGATTCCCCCTCAACAAGTCTTGCATGACTACAAACAGCATGGCCGCCGACGGAACACGCAACCGAATCTTGTACTCTCGCTCGTAGGTCCTGAGGACCGTCTCGAGGTTCTCCGTAGCCCCGAAACCGATTCCCTTAACCGGCAAGCAGAAGATGATGTCACCCTCATGAACCATCTCGTCGCCCACGAGCGGCGAATGTTCACCCGCAATCCGCGGACCGTCACCGGCCTCCAGGTCACGAGCCGAAGCCGCATGGAGAAATGACCGATCCTTCAGAACTCGCCAAGCCACGTTACCGTCCCAACCCAGGATTTTGGCCGGCACGGCATACTTTCGGTACATGGCCTTCAGATGGTCCGGTACGGATTCGAGAGAAAGCGGAGTCGCCCATGGGGCAGAAACCAACTCTTCCCGAAAGTTCTCGGCCCACCTCCTCACGTCTGCCGGGTGCTGAACGATCAGGAGCAAATCCCTATCATCCGTCTCCCTCAGAAACTCAGCCAACTCCCGAGGCGTTACATACTCACGTCCCATGACTACTCCTTCTGTCCGTGTTCGGACTACAAACGGCTTGTGCCGCAGGGAAGGCGGATTGAGTCCGGCTTCAAAAATAATTTATCAACTTTCACAAATATTGGCAAACATAAGCTAATTTCTTGACACTGCTCAAAATTTGGCCAACAATCGCCCTAGTTCATTCGAACTGGGAGGTTTCCATGGATCAGCCGTTTGTTCTTTGTGGCACGATCAATGACCGTCTTCATGGTGGAGTTAGCATCACCAAAGAAGAACGCGGGATCATCAATCATCGCAGTTTTCTTCGACTTCACAACATTCGCCAGCTCGGTAATCTGTATCTAGTGTTCCCATCGGCAACCCACACCCGTTTCGAGCACTCGATCGGAGTGATGGATCTGGCGGATCGGCTGTTCTTGGGTGCTAAACTCGAAAGCAAAAAGTCCGCTGACTCGCTGGCGCCGCTCGACACGGCTGGGCCGGGCGTAGGAGTGCGATTGTATGAGCTCGACAGCAAGGTCGAAGAACAGTTGCGTCGAACACTACGAATTTGCGCACTGGCTCATGACCTTGGCCACGGGCCGTTCTCACACAACTTCGAGCCCTTCACGCCAAAGGTGGAGGAAATTGCGAAGTTACTTGAAGACCCACGTCTAGCAGTCCTTCTGCCGTACCGTGAAGCGGTGTTGGCGGCGGACAAGCACGGTCGCGTCAAACACGAGGCGATCTCCGTCATTCTGTTCACCATGCTCTGGCTCGACAACTGCCCGGGCGACAGTGAAATGCCCGCGGCTTTGGCATCAGTACTTTTGGGCGCCAAGCCTGAAGGTGCGGCGCCCGAACTCAAGCCGTGGATTCCGTTCATTCGAGACATCGTCAGCTCGGCGCCGATTGACGCTGACCGCATGGACTACTTGGAACGGGATTCGCGGGGAGTCGGAACCAGCTACGGGCTCTTCGACCATTCACGGATCTTCAAGTCAGTGGTGTGCGCAAAAAGTATTGATGACGATTCGTTCCGGCTCGGCTGGCGCGAAAATGGCCTGGCAACGATTGACCACTTCGTCCATGCCCGCTACCAGATGTTCCGGCAGATCTACGTTCACAAGACGTACCGCGCCATGGAACTTATGCTGGACGAGATCGGTCGGGAAGTAGATACGAACAACTTGTCCCTCGTGGACACGTCGTCCGTAGACGCACTTGTGAATTCCTATGAACGCCTGACTGATGACCACTTCGTCAGCCTGATCTCCGGGAATACCCCGAGTGATTTGCAGAAGAACGCGAAGGTCATGAAGCTTGGGCGGGCCTTCAAGAACCGACAGCTGTGGAAACGAGTGGTCGAGTGTGATCTGCGAGATGACGTGGAACACATTCGCGAAGAACTGAAGAAGAACCACCCGGAAGCAATCCTCATCGCGGACAGTCGGCCACTGAACGCCATGAAGGACATGAAAAAAGCGACCTACCTCATGAGGAAGACCGCGAACGATCGGTACGTGTACGCCGGCGCCGAAGCCTGGCTTGAGGCCTCAGTGATCCTCAAGGCACTCACCACAACGCCAGAGTCAGCAACTCGCATCTACCTGGCGCAAACGGGTGAGTCAGACCTCTTGCAGCAATTGCGCCACGAAGCAACCGCCATCATCCTCCGAAAACGTTAGCACTGCGCAAAGCCCCGACGGCACTCGTCGGGGCTTATCTTTTTACTTTTACTTTTTCTTCCTCGGCAACAGTTTCACTTTCTTCTGCACAAGTTTATGAATGTGTTCTTCGGCCGGAAGGTCCTCTGGCATAGTTCCATCGAGCTTTTCGATCGTCTCGCGAACAATACGACCAACCCGGCGGTGCGTGGCACTTGCCATTTCTTCGTTCCGGATATTGTCTTTCTTGAGAAGGGCGTCTGTCTGAGTAATGCGGAATAAATTCGCCGCAAGCTCCTCCGAGCCCGCATAATCAAGTAGATCGCCTTTCGCAATTCCTTTCTTTTTCTTGATTTGTTCTTGGGTCAGATTATAAAGACCCAAATAACCCGCATTATTGAACTTCCCAAAATTTTCAACGCCCGCAGCCTTAGCGGTCTTCGCCAGCCGTACATTTTTATGAGAAACATCTTGTCGAATGAACATTCGCTTACCGTCATCATCAAGCATCTCAAACAACTCTTGTTTGCGAGTCTGCACGGCGAAATAGGTTTGCGCAAAAGCGATCTCAGGTTTTCGTGGATCGCCGTTTTGGGCGACGAGATAACAAGCAAAACGAGAGAGATGATAATCGAGCAGTTTTCTCTTTGTATTTGAACCGATATCAACCATTTTACCGGCGCCGGTAAAATGGTCTTCGATTGCCTGTTGCGTAGACACGCAAACAGCCTTCGCTCGAAGAATTGCTTCTTGAAACTTCTGCCACTTGGCATACCCAAGTAAAGGCATCAGCTCTCTCGCCTCCCAATATTCAAAACCGTTCTCGTCGACTTTCTTGATCGACTCGAAATCCTTATGTAGCGAAACCGGCACAATGTTATTGTTCGGCATATGTTCGTATAGTAGCATAAACAAAAACCGACCTCACGGCCGGTCTGTGCAAAACTATTTTGCCTTCTTCTTATCATGAAACTCTTTGTACACGCGTCCGAGTTCCTTATCCGTAATGTGCGTGTAAACCTGCGTCGTCGTAATCGACTCATGGCCGAGGAGGGATTGCACCGCGCGGATGTCGGCGCCGTTGCGTAGGAGGTCGGTCGCGTAGGTGTGACGCAATGTGTGTGGGGTGACACGCTTAGTGATGCCGGCCAGGCGGGCGTAGCGGTCGACGATGCGTTGCACCGAGCGGGGAGTGAGCGGATGAGAAGTGGTCGATGAGTGCCGAGCGCGGTCGTGTCGAACAAATAAGAATGGGGAAGTGTCTTTGCGATGATCGAGATATGCTTTGATCGCTCGTCGGGCATCCTCCGACAAATATACAACGCGATGTTTCTTGCCTTTACCGAGCACCGTGAACTCGTCGCGCTTCAGATTGATGTTATCGATCTTCAAGGTCGATGCCTCAGACACACGCGTGCCGGTCGAAAAGAGCAGCTCGAGCAACGCCTTGTCACGGTAACCAACAATTGTCGGGTCACTTAGAGGACCAGCTCGAAAACGCTCGAACTCCTCAGACTCGAGGAAACTCACGTTACGAGTGCCCTGTTTGGCAAGCTCGATTTTCTCCGCGGCCATACTCTTCACATCACGCTTGGCGAGGTACTTAAGGAATGATCGAAGAGCGATTAAGTGATAGTTCTGCGTATTCTTCTTCAAGTTTGTCTCTTCTCGACCAGAAATGTCCCGATTTAGGTGCAAACGGTAATTTCGCACCATCTCCATCGTAATTTCCTGTGGATTAGGGTGCTTTGCCCAATCCGAAAACCTGGTTAAGTAAAAATGGTAGTTCTTAATTGTCTTATCAGACCGTCCGCGTTCAATTTCAAGATATTCAAGGAATTCTTTAATATATTTGGCAAGTATATTCTTTGGCATAGGGGAGGTTGTGTCGTAAATTATACACCACTCAGTGTGCGGACAACTGGTTGACTATTCCTATAATTTGGCTTACTCTACCTGTTCTGCGACTAAAACCCGCAGTACACACGCTCTTTTTCACCCCTCAGCATCTTCGGAGCCACCGTGGCTTTGCCTCCCCGCCGCAGAAACCCAGACATTGAACGCTGGCTATCGCTCTACCACCTTGGTGGAGAAGACGGGCTCTCGCTCGTCACCAGATCTCCAATCGAATTCCCCCTTGAGTTCACCGCCACCAACATCCCGCCGGAGGTTATCGATGAAAAACAGGATTCCAAACGATCCAAGTGAAGTCGGATACGGTACTGACGTGCCCCGCGATAGGGCATCTGATCTCCCGCCGCCCCCTCCAAGCCGGCCGGAAGTCTCGCCCTGCGATGGAAACGTGATCGTCGCGAAAAGTCCCGACGGCAGCGTCATGTACACCGGTTTCCGCGACTCCGACGGACTCGACGAGCTGTTCGTGTAGCATGGAAGCAAAAGACAAAGCCGTTCTCTTCAATCCGGCACTTTCCGAAGACAAGGCGAATGCCATTAAAGCCTGGATGAAAGCCACGTATCCACCAGAGGAAACGAAGGCTCCGGCAAAAACCACGCCAGACTCTGTATTCGCCAGCCCTTACGGACCGCCGGACGGTGACGCCTACTAAAGAAGCCGCCCGCGTGCGACTTATGACCTTTAACCCTGTACCTAACGGTATAGGGTTCTTTTTTTGACACTTTACCCCTTTTACTCTATTCTTCCCCTGCATTCTTTTATATAGCGTTAGCCCCGGTTTATGGCTTGAGCAAGCCGTTTACTGAGACGATCGCATGAATCCATATTGATATGCTCGACAAGACAAAGAAAGAGAAGCTCATTAAGAAGTTTCGTACGCATGAGTCTGATACAGGTTCACCACAGGTCCAGATCGCTATCCTTACGGAAGAGGTCAAAGAGCTGACGAACCACTTAAAGACCCACCGCAAGGACTTTAGCTCCCGCCGTGGACTAGTGAAGAAGGTTGCAGAACGCCGCCGTCTTCTCAAGTACTTGGAGCGCGAGAACGAAGCAGCGTACCGCACAATTCTTGAGGAACTTGGATTGAAGAAATAAATTGAACCCGACCTCGCACCGTTGGTGTGAGGTCGGTTTTCAAAACTTAATCACTTTTCATTACCTATGTTAGATTTTTCGAATCGACGGGTTGGCGTCTTCATAGACGTTCAAAACATGTACTACAGTGCGCGCAACATTTACGGCAGCAAGGTTAATTACGGAAACATAGTTAAGGCAGCGGCCGGAAATCAGAAACTTATTCGGGCGGTTGCGTATACCATTTCGACCAAGACAGGAGATGAATTGCCATTTTTCGAAGCCTTGCACAAGTCTGGCATCGAAGTAAACACCAAAGAACTTCTAGAATACGAGTCAGGTCAGAAGAAAGGGGATTGGGACGTGGGCATCACGGTCGACATCATCCGCATGCTTGATACGCTCGACGTCGTGGTCATCGTTTCTGGTGACGGAGATTACGTGCCACTTGGCGAATACATCAAGAACAAGGGTCGAGTATTCCATGTTGTAAGTTTCCGCGAGTCGACCTCTGGCAAACTTGTCGAAGAAGCCGACATCTACACAAACTTGTCTGATAACTTGAACGAATTCCTGATCCGTGATGCAAAATATCGCCCAGCCCAGCAACGTGTTGGATCGACAACTGACACGTTTGACGATGTGATTGCAGAACAGAGTGAAAATCAGTTCAAGGGCACAGCGCGAACGCCGGTCGCACCACTGACCCCCACCAACGCACCAAAGCGCCGAGGGAGACCAGTAAAATCAGCGTAGGGGTCGACCTCTGTGTCGACCAACAATAAAGAACGTAGAAGGGTAAAATAAAATATATATGCAAACATCGCACTCGATTGATCTTGGAGGAAAAAAGTTAACAATTGAAACGGGTAAGTTTGCTAAGGCTGCAAACGGTAGCTGTACCGTTCGTTACGGAGACACCGTCGTGCTCGTCACGGCTGTTATGAGTAAGGATGCTCGCCCAGGCTTGGGATTCTTCCCTCTCATGGTCGAGTTTGAGGAGAAGCTGTACGCCGCTGGCCGTATCAAGGGCTCAAGATTCATCAAGCGCGAAGGCCGACCAACTGATGAAGCTGTTCTGGCTGCTCGTTTTATTGATCGTGCTATTCGCCCGTTGTTCGACCACAGAATGTCCAATGACGTACAGGTTATTGTCACCGTGTTGGCCTTCGACGGCGAGCATGACGCTGACATCCCTGGATTTATTGGCGCCGCCTGCGCACTCCACATGTCTGACATTCCATGGAACGGCCCGATTGCCGTTACTCGCGTAAACAAAGATGCCCAAGGCAAGTTTATTGCGAACGGTACTTATGCCGATCGCGAGTTGTCGAGATTTGACGTTGATGTAGCCGGCACGCCAGACAAAGTCATCATGCTAGAAGCTGGTTGTGACCAAGCTCCAGAACAAGAAATTATTGACGCTATCGTTTTTGGCCAGAAGCAACTTGGCCCAGTGATCGAGTTAATCGAAAAGGTTCGCGCTGAAGTAGGCAAGCCAAAGCTAGACCTTTTCACTCCAAAGAGTGACGATGCTAAACGCGTAGTCGAAAAAACTGCCGACGTAAATGCTATCCTCGCACCATTCGCCGCAAAAACTATTGACGAGCTGTTCTTTGGCGCGCCAAAAGCCACAAAGTCGGAACGCTATGCGGCAAAAGATGAGCTCAAGAAACGCGTTGTCGCCTTCTTAACTGAACAAGGCCAGGACGAAGAGGGAATCATCATCGGCAAAGGCTTGCTGAGCGAAATACTCGACGCCGAAATTGGCCGAAACATTATTGAAGGTGGCAAGCGCGTTGACGGCCGAGGACTCGACGAGATCCGCGAGCTAACAAGTGAAGCAGGTTTGTTGCCATGCGTTCACGGTTCCGGTTTATTCTCACGCGGCGAAACCCAGGTTCTCTCGGTGGTTACCCTCGGCGCACCTGGCGACAAGCAGACACTCGACGGCATGGAACTAGTTGGCGAACGCCGCTTCATGCACCACTACAATTTCCCTCCATTCTCAGTTGGTGAAGCGAAGCCATTGCGCGGAACTGGCCGACGTGAAGTTGGTCATGGCGCACTGGCTGAAAAAGCTTTAGCCTTCATGATTCCAGATAAGGAGCTCTTCCCGTACACCGTGCGCGTAGTTTCTGAAGTTCTTGGTTCGAATGGTTCAAGCTCTATGGGTTCAACTTGCGGTACTTCACTCGCGCTTATGGACGCCGGTGTGCCAATCAAGGCAGCCGTTGCCGGTCTAGCCATGGGACTCGCGTCTGATGGAAAACGTTTTCAAGTCATCACCGACTTGCAGGATCTTGAAGACGGCGAGGGCGGAATGGACTTCAAAATTACCGGTACCCGAACTGGCGTCACCGCTATTCAGCTCGACACAAAAACCGATGGTATCCCTCACAACGTAGTAGTCGAGGCCGTTACCAAGGCGCAAATTGCTCGCATGAAGATCCTCGACGTAATGGCTTCAGCAATTGCCGAACCTCGCGCCGAGCTCTCACCGAATGCTCCAAGAATCATCACTATCAACATCAACCCAGACAAGATTCGGGAGGTAATTGGTTCGGGTGGTAAAACAATCAACGAGATTATCGAAAAAACCGGTGTGTCCGATATCGATATCGAACAGACTGGCTTAGTCATGATCACTTCGCCAGACGCAGAGTCTGCCCAGAAGGCGTATGATTGGATCTATAACCTAACCCGTGATCTTGAAGTAGGCGAGGTTTTCCACGGCGAAGTTGTCAGACTCATGGACTTCGGCGCCTTTGTCCAGGTACTTCCTGGAAAGGACGGCCTAGTTCACGTGTCCGAAATGGCACCATGGCGCGTAGAAAAGGTAACTGACGTAGTAAACGTTGGCGATAAAGTACACGTAAAGGTCATTGAGATCGACGAAAAGGGACGCGTCAACTTGTCCATGAAGGCCGCTGAGGGCAACGTCTACACAGACGAAATGAAAGCCAAAGCCGGCACCGGCAGCGCCCCTTCCGGCCGCCGACCAGACTCAAAACCACAGGGAAAGCGTTACGACTAAATGTAAGGGTTTGGCGGCGCCAAACCCATACGCCCCCTACGCCAATGCAATCCCTACACATACCCATCCAAGATAACCCAACCCGCCAAAAAATCTGGCGGGTTGTGGTATTTGTGGCTCCACTTCTGGCCACTTCTATGATTTCCGCCTTAGCTTTTCGCGCATACACCGTCCTAGACACACTTTCTTCTTTTGCGCCCGCCAGCGCCGAGCTCGGAATCAGAATCATCAAAACTCCAAGCACTGCAAACGTTTTAGAGGATAAATTTCACGGAACGACACTCTTTCCAAACGCACCTTTTACCCTCGACGAAATTTCTGAGTGGTCAAAACGAGGAAGCGAAGTATTCTTGAATGAAACCGGCATTGTCGGTGTCGCGATTGCCGGCAAGGTACCCGAGGACACGCTAACCGAATCTCGAGCCCTTGGTTTTATCGTAAAGCAACGCTTTGGTGGCACATATATTGGAACTGAGGAACCGGCGACAATCAAACTAGCTGTTCGCCTTCCTATAGCCACCATGTTGCCCTGGTATAACGGCGAGGCATACTCGGCTAAAAACCATATCTCTGCCCCTCTGCGTCTAAACGAACAGTCGCTAACGATCAGTGGGCTCGGTCGAACAGGTGGTTCAAGCGCTACAACCACCGACCAATCATTAGCCAACGTCAGCATTTCATCAGAAGAGGCGCAAAACCTCTTAGGCTTTGATGTTCCTCTAATTTTTCCTGGCTTACGAGCTCTCGAAGAACAAATGATCGAACATGGATTTTCAATGTCCCTTGGTCAAGATTCAGAAGGAACGCCTTACTCGTTTAACATTCCAGGCGGGAATCTCTCTCGAGAAGACCTAGAAAACGGGGTCAGCGAACTATATTACACAAGCAGTCTAATCACGGTTCCGTTCAAGGATGTCTACACTAGCCTGGACGAACTGGTCTCAAACTCAACGGCCAAGCCGGTAACAACAAGCGATCCGTCGGCAACTATTACAACAATTGGCGACAATACGGGCACACTGGTTCGAGCCGCAGAAACCACGCACGGCCTGATTTTAACCAATAGAGCAGTAAACATTGGAGATTCTTCGACCAACGGAACCGGCAGCAGCACCTGCTTGGCACGCGCCAATCAGTGGGTTTCGTTTATAGGCCTAAATGGACTCCTTCCAGCACGTTTGTCCACGCCAGGCATGACAATCATCCAAAAACTGCTCTCAAGCCAAGAAATTGCTTTTTCGAACCACCGAACTCGGGTCTGCTGGTGATAAAGTGTGGATAAGTGGTGAGTTATGCACACTTTTTGTATTCGATAGCTGAATACCTATGGTGTTACCTTATGCACAGCTGGAAGGAATTTCGCTAACGTCAGCAGTTGATAACTAATATACAAAATGTACTCAGGGTTTATACTAGTTATGTAATCGTTCTTTCCACAAAACCTACCTACGCCCTTCCTGGGTGTGGGAATGACAGGGGTAAGTTCCCGAAGCCCCAAAACTCTTCGGGAGGTACCTCACTTGCACTCCTCCTCTTTTGGAAAAACGAATGACCACGGAAGCAATGCGTAGCAATTCGTGAACCCAAAAGAGGGGTAGGGCAGGCGTCAGTCAGGCTTGAAGGACAGGAGGACATGAGTTATTGAGTAAAGCGCGATGAGGACAACTCGCCGGCTTCACCCAATATCACATGCCTGGGTCCCCAGGCTGCCCGGGGGCTCAACCGCAGGGAGA
Organism: Candidatus Uhrbacteria bacterium; assembly: GCA_963822405.1. Taxonomy (GTDB): domain Bacteria; phylum Patescibacteriota; class Patescibacteriia; order UBA9934; family UBA9934; genus JAGORL01. Next base: position 67,324 of record CAWGHH010000001.1, read on the forward strand.
TGCAATGCACCGCCCATTCGCGACCGCGCCCCCTTTTCAATTTGCAGTAGATCAAGTATTGTGGTCGAAAGCACTATTTTTTTATGGCCAAAGCTCTTTCCGCAAAATTTATTGAAGAGATGAAAGGTCTTCTCGGAGTTGAGAAGACTAAGCTTGATAAAGAGCTGTCTCAATTTACACACCGTGATCCAAAAAATCCTGGTGTTTTGATTACAGAATACAAAGACGTTGGCAGCGACGAGGGTGAAAACGCCTATGAAGTCGCCCAGTTCAGCGATAACCTTTCCCTTGAACAGGAGCTTGAATCTGCCCTCAAGGACGTAAACTCGGCCATCAAAGCCATGGACAAGGGCGCCTACGGAACGTGCAAATACTGTCAGCAGCAGATCAGCGAAGCTCGCCTACGCATTCGTCCAACCTCAACTTCCTGCGTAGCCTGCAAGAAAACGCTCACTCAGGAACTTTAGTATGACTCGCGCCCAGTTCTTTACTGGCGCAGGGGTAGTGTTCGTCTTGTCCGTGATAGACGCGCTAGCCAAATGGTGGGCGATTGGTTACGCGGTTCCAGCAAACTCCAACACAATTCCCGCTGTCTTCGCGTTTGCACTCCACAAAAATCCCGGCATTGCTTTTGACATCCCTGTGCCGTTTTACATTATCCTGCCTCTGACTCTAGCTATCATAATTTTATTTGGTAGCTATTTTGGACGAGCGTCATTCATCGAAAACAAACTTACCGAATCTCTCGCTTGCCTCATGGTTTGTCTAGGGGCACTCGGTAACTTTCTAGATAGATTTGTTAATGGTTTTACTACAGATTACCTCATAATTTTTCACACTTCGGCTATAAACATTTCAGACTTATTGATTCTCATCGGAATGATTGGTTTCTTGTGGTACCATAAGAGCAACCCCCAGATCGAGAAAATTTAAATTAAAACTCCCCATACTATTTTTGTATGGGTTTTGCTTTTGTAAGTGCAGCTACGGTATTTGGACTTGAGGCAGTTCATGTTGAGGTCGAGGCCGACATCTCAAAAGGTTTGCCGAAGTTTCATGTCGTTGGTTTACCAGACACAGCTACCAGCGAGGCGCGTGAACGCGTACGATCAGCGATTAAAAATAGCGGCTTACGATTTCCGCGCCCAGTAATCACCGTAAATCTCGCACCGGCTAGCCTAAAAAAGCACGGTGCGGCTTATGATTTACCAATTGCCCTTGGCATTCTAATTGCTGATGGAACAATTCCGCCAAAGGCACTGGATAAAATTCTCGTGCTGGGCGAATTGGCTCTTGATGGTCGAATCCGAACGACCACCGGCGTATTACCCTGCGTCATGATGGCCAAGAAAACTGGCTTTACTGGTGTAATCGTCCCCGAGGAAAACGCTCCCGAAGCCTCACTCATAGAAGGCATGAACGTTTATCCAGTTAAAAACTTAATGTCCCTAGTTAAGCAACTCGTGGATGGCGAACTTCTCCCTCTTTCCAAGAGGGAGTTAGAGGGAGTCGGTGGGTGGTCGCGCCCGAGCTCCTGCGAGGGAACCCGCATCAGGATGGGCACCGACTTCTCTGACATTGCCGGCCAATCACAAGCCAAACGCGCGCTTGAAATTGCGGCGTCTGGCGGGCACAACGTGCTCTTGATCGGGTCGCCGGGAAGCGGCAAAACGCTTTTAGCGCGTTCGCTGCCTGGCATTCTCCCGCCACTTTCGTTCGACGAGGCACTCGAAATCACTGCAATCCATTCGGTTCACGGTAGCCTCGACAAAGACGAAGTGCTTTTACGTGATCGACCGTTCCGCTCACCACATCACAGCGCAAGTGGCGTGGCGCTCGTAGGTGGCGGCGGAAATCCTAAACCCGGCGAAATTACGCTCGCGCACAGAGGCGTGCTATTTCTTGACGAGTTTCCAGAGTTTCCGCGCCACGCGCTCGAACATCTACGACAACCCCTAGAAGAAGGCCGAGTAACAGTTTCACGCGCCGCCGGTAGCGTGGTATTTCCCGCCAGGTTTATGCTCGTGGCCGCCATGAACCCATGCCCGTGCGGTTACGCTTTCGACCAAGAGCGCAGATGCGTTTGTACAAAATTCGTCAAAGAAAGGTATCGCCAAAAAATTTCCGGGCCTCTACTTGATCGAATCGATCTAATCGTCGAAGTTCCGAGGCTACCTCTATCGTCCTTCAGCGAAGTAGTTCGCGAAAACTCGCAAACGGTGTGCGATCGAGTGACTCGCGCGCGGGAAATAGCTCGACAAAGATATGAACAAATACACATAAGTACAAATGCCGAGCTTGGGGCGAGCACACTCAAACATTTTTGCGTACTCAATGATGATGATTTGGCGTTCTTTCAAAAAGCCGCTGAGTCACTCAGGCTATCCGCTCGCGCATACACACGAATCCTTAAGGTCGCCCGCACAATTGCTGACCTAAACGAAATGCCCACGATTGAACGCGGGCATCTCATGGAGGCTCTTCAGTTTAGATCAACGCTTACCGGAGATAATCAAGAGGATTCTTAAACTTGCCGTTTACAATAACTTCGAAGTGCAAGTGAGTTCCAGTTGAATTTCCAGTTGAGCCACAACGACCAAGGGGAACGCCGGTAGTAATCTGCTGACCGGACTTCACGTATAGCTGGTGGAAGTGACCATAGCGCGTCACAATGCCGTTGCCGTGGTTAATTTCGACCACGTTTCCGTAGCCACGTTTTGTGCCGGCGAACTGTACAATTCCATCAGCCGCGGCGTAGTTATCATTTGTGCTTGTGCCATCAGCATGACCGTTACAATCAATGTCTAAACCAGTGTGCGTCCACGAAAGACCGCGAACAACGTATTTCAAATCAGTTGGCCACAGCATCTTACCAACCGCCGGTTTAGCACCAGAGGTACCCGAAGATGAAGGCGTGCTCGTAAAAATGTCCTTCACGGCAACCGTTCTGACAACTGGCTTTGGAGCTGGCGCTTGGAATTCACCGCCAGGAATTATTAGTTTAGTGCCGAGCGTTAAAGCCGAACCACTAGCTAGTTTGTTATAGGCCAATACGTCCGTAGCAGCTACACCGTACTTTTTAGCAATGGCAATGATCGAATCTCCGCTCTTCACGGTGTGAGTCACCCCAGAAACTGGCAGAATTTCTAGCGAATCTCCCGGCTTAATCAGGGAACGCACGGTTAGGTTATTCGACCACAATAGTGTGTTCAAGGTGATGCCGAACTTATGCGCAATAGTGGAAAGGGTGTCGCCGTTACCAACCATGTAAGCTACTACGCCTTCTCTTGGGGCAAGTGTATCGGCAGTTGTCGAGCTCACCGAGCCTTGTGACAGAATACCCTCGCCTAAAACTAAACTGGTCGGCACAAAAGTGCTTTCCGTATTCAAGCGAATAAATGGCCTAAGCGTACTTTCGTCTATAACTTGCGAAGCCACTGGACGGGAGTAGTCAGCATACTGATCAATAACCTGAACGTCCTGGTCAGTAACAATCGCGTACAACAAGCTCTTCTCCCCAAAGTTTTGCGCCTCAGCTCGAGCCTGGGTAAATTGTAAATTTCCTCCGACGGCCACAAAAACTACTAAAATCACGGCGCCGTGAATGGTATAGCGATTAGAAAGAAAAAACATGAAGCGGTTCTTGGCTGGCCTGTACCAAGTGCTGAGCCGTTTCTGCAAAGCGAATAAAACACCGTATACCGGCAAAATAGCCACGTGAAGAAGTGCCCTGGCAAGTGGCGAAAACAAGCGTCCAAAGAATCTACCAACAGACAATATACCCCGCTTAGCAGTTACCAGTAGCCCCACAAAAATGAGGCCAAGACGGATTAAAAATGGCGAAGGTTGGCGCGTAATAATAGAATTTAGTTGCTCACTCAGTATACCTCATTTAAGTTGACTAAACAAGAAGAATCTATATAATCTCGGGCATCAAATAACCTTCTCCTTTTATGTCTCACAAAGTTGAAACTCTAGAAAAGAATCGCGTCAAACTCACTATTACTATTCCGGCTGATGAAGTGGTTGAGGGAATGCACCACGCTGCTGACCGCGTGTCTGAAGAATCAACAATTCCTGGATTCCGTCCTGGAAAAGCTCCCTACGAAACCGTTGTTAAGCGTATGGGTGAGATGAAATTGCTTGAGGCGGCCACTGAAGAACTTATCCGCAACGCCTTTGTAAAAGCCATGATCGAAGAAGATCTTTCAACTGTCGGCCAACCATATTTTGCTGTAGAAAAGATGGCGCCGGGAAATGATTTAGTGTTTACCGCCGAGATGTCCCTAATGCCTACAGTAACTAAACTCGCCGATTACAAAGCTCTAACCGTCAAAGCAGAGTCTGCTGAAGCGACTCCCGAGATGGTAGAAAAAGCGAAATCCGATTTGTTAACCATGCGCATGAAAGAAACTCGCGCCGAAGCTGGCAAAGAATTGGTAAAAGGGGACAAGGCCGTAGTTAATCTCGGGATGAAAAAGGATGGCGTAGTGCTTGAAGGTGGTGAGGCTCAAAACCACGCAGTCTACACAAATGAACCACATTACATCCCAGGCTTTGTCGAGGCCATTCTGGGCGCTAAAGAAGGCGAAGAGCGCTCGTTCAAACTCAAGTTCCCAAGCGATCATTACCAGAAGCACATTGCCGGCCAAGACGTAGACTTCAATGTAAAGCTAAATGAAATCTTCGCGATCCAACTTCCTGATTACAATGACGAATTCGCAAAATCTGTTGGCATCGGTTCAGTTGAAGAGCTAAACAAAAAGCTAACCGAAAACTTGAACGTAGAAAAGGCCGCCGAAGAATCTCGTCGCCAAGAGAAAACTGTACTTGAATTACTCGCCGAGAAGTCTACGTTCGATGAGTTCAGCGATCTCCTTGTAAACCAAGAAATTGATAAAATGGTCGAGGAACTAAAACAGTGAGCCTTTGATCAGGGCATGGAGTGGGAAAAGTACATGTCGTCTATTGGCAAGTCACTGACCGAAATGAAACTAGACTTCACGCCTCAGGCCATCACTCGCCTAAAAGTCGCCCTTGTCTTGAACGAGGTAGCGAAGCTCGAGAAAATCACTCCTTCTGCTGACGAAATCGACAAGGAGGTAGACGAAGTCGCCAAAACCGTTGGCGAAAACAAAGAAGCCAAAGAATACGTCTTTTCCCCAGCCTTCCGCGACCGCATTGAACACCAAGTAAAAAACCGCAAAGTAGTGCAGTTCTTAAACGGAATGATGGTGAAATAACCATCGCGGTAGGGGTCGACCCATGCGTCGACCCGATCCTGAACGAAAGCGAAGGATCCAGAGGTGGTGCCATTGGAACGGCTCTCGACGCATGTCGGGGGCTTTTTCATTTGCCAAAACCTCATATTTCTGCTAATCTTCCTTGTCGATTCGTAACCCGAAACCGACTGGAGTAACCATGTACCCAAACTTTGAACGCTTAAAAGCGATCGAAAACGAATTCCTCCGCACCGCGATCTACACCGCCACCGGAGAAGAAAGGGAACGGCTCGAGAAAGCGTTCCCTGAGTACTACGTCTCGATCCTGAACGATATTCGCATTCCTGCCTCGATCCTGCGCAAAAACGCACGTCAACGGCAGCTCGATGCAGGAAACGGTGATGATGGGTGTACGAAGCTCTGGACCGAAATCGGCTGGAGCGAAGACCTGGCATGCTTGGATGTTCCGCTCAAGAAGTGGGGAGTTGAAACATCTCGGCTACCCGACGAAATCTGGAGTCAGCTCGCGGGCCAGGAAGTCAGGGGCGGAATCGAAGTTGAATACATGGGACAGAAGTTCCTACTCGTCTTCTTCTGTGATGAAAACGGCCCCGGTCTCGACCTTGGCGATCACTTCCCGGAAAAACGAGAGCCAGAATGGAACGACTGGTACACCTTCGTCCACTCCCGCTTCATCGATCTCACCTCGTAGTCGGCACCGCCGACCAACACCGCCCGTCCGGACTAACCATCTGACGGGCGTTTTCATTTGCTGAAGTCTTCTTCGCCCAACTCGGACTGTCGTAATATTGATCGAAAGGTACCGTACGGAACTTCTTTCCCATGAGTTGGGACAATAACCGTCAAAGTCGGTCTGCCAATTTTCCGATACTTAGCGTGTGAACCATTTTGAGAAACAAACAAAAAACCGTTCAGCTCGAGAACCTTCAGGATCACTCGAAGAAGAACGGGTTTAGGCATGTGCTACGGCCAGGATTTGAATCTCTGCGCGCTGTACGGTCGGCCGTTTCAATGGTCGGTCGGCAAAATATAAATCCAAGGCCTCGCCCAAATTTTTCAAAGCCAACTTTTTCGTCTTTCCAAAACTCGCCACGTCAACATCCAAACACTGGGAAACAAAGTATTTCCCTTCTTTATATACAACCGACGTGAATTCGACATCTTTCATATCTCCTTGATCATACAACGCCGGCCAAAATTTGCCAAAAGCCCAAAATAATGCGAATATCTCGCCGCGAATCGTCGCATAGGTTGAACGACTACAGCTGGAGGCTTCCATGACTACTCAGGTACTTTCCTTGAGCACGAACCGAGCAAATTCGAGTCGAAACCTGGTAGGCAGACTTTCGTTCTTACTGGCTGGAGTCAAGCCAATCCATGACCCGGCAACCTCATCCGTGGGCATCTGGAATATTGGATTGAATAGCGAATGGCAGATCATTCGATCGGCAGATGAACCAAGGCCACCGATCCAAAGCTATCTGCTTCTCTACACCGGCAATGATCCCGGAATGATCAGCGATACGTTTAGAACCGCGCTGGCCGTCACGATCAAGGCTCTAGTTCCGGGCGTAGATACGTGCGCTCTGATCGACAAATAACCAGCCTTCTTTCGCGCCCGTCCGGACTCATCATCCGGCGGGCGGATTCATTTTCAGAACTTTTTCAACTTTACAGCTTTTTCAACTTTTTCCCCGGCGGAGCTGGGTCCGGCTATGCCGGAAACTTTCTTTACGATACAATTTCTGTATATGAGATTAGGCGCGCATGTATCGGCAGCGGGAGGTTTATGGAAAGCGGGGATTTATGGCGAGGAACTCGGGTGCGAGGTAATTCAGATATTCGGCCGACCACCACAGAGTTTTGCGGTTAAGCCTATAACTGATGAAGAAGCAGAAAAATTTAAAGCGTCGATGTTGAAACACAAGATACAGGACGTCTACATGCACGCCCCGTATTTGATTAACTTGGCCTCACCAAACAATCACGTTTATCACGGTTCGATTAACACTATTCGCCAAGAACTTGAACGCGGTACTCAGCTTGGCGTCAAAGCAGTCATGTTTCATCCCGGTTCAGCTCGAACAGTCGGTCAGGAGAAGGGGATCGAGATGGTCAGCGAGGCCCTAAACAAAATCCTCGATGGCTACGAAGGCTCCTGCCAATTACTCGTCGAGATCTCCGCTGGTGCAGGCGATGTGATGGGAGACACGTTTGAAGAAATCGCCGAATTCATTGACGGCGCAGAACGACACGCAGACATTGGCGTCTGCTTTGATACGCAACATGCATTCGCCTCCAGCTATGATTTGCGAACCGCCAAGGATGTCGACAAAACCTTTAAGCTGTTTGATAAAACTATCGGCCTAGACAAGCTCGTCGCGTCGCATTGCAATGACTCGAAGGTAGTCTTTGAATCGCACAAAGATCGCCATGAGCATCTCGGCTTAGGATTAATGGGCGTCGAGGCATTTAAGGCCATCGTCCAGCACCCCCTCTTACAAAACATCGACCTAATTCTCGAAACGCCCTACTCCGGTGGCGGCGGAAACGATCCCGACCGCGTCAAAGACATGGCACTGTTAAAGAGTTTTCGGAAGTAGATATGCAACTCTCGGTTAAAGTAAAACCAAACGCAAAAGTGACCAAGGTGGTTCGCTGGCTAGACGAGAAGACGGTCGAGATCGCGATTCACGCGCCACCAAAAGAGGGGAAGGCAAATGCGGAACTTATTCGGTTCCTGGCAGACAAGCTCGACACGTCAAAAACCTCGATTAATATTGTGTCTGGCTCAATGGCCAAACTAAAACGCGTTGAATTACCCTCGGCGTACGGATTTGGCGGCGCCAAATCGCTACGCCAAATTCTTGCCGAAGACCAACCTCGCCTTTTGTAATATGGATCAAAACGAAGCTCGGGCATCTTATGAAGCGGAAATGCAAACGCGTAGGCACTTGGCCGAAAACCTTCCAGAAGCAATCGAAAACGCCATGGAGATAGAGGGATTTCTAGCAGCTGACGAAAAAGGTGCGCTCATGGGCTTGGCACTTGATGTAAAACCAGCCGTCTTTATTGCTACCGCCGGAGATCTAGAGGCCGTGAAGGAAGAACTAATAAGGTGGGGTTCAAACTTTCAGCTGGTTGGGGATTTGGTTGTAAACAAAAGAGCGCTTTTAAAATCAATGGCCGAACAAAGTGATGTAGCCGAAGAATTTGGCTGGGACTTTACGAAATCGCTCGAAGAAAATCTTGCCAAAGTTAGTACGAACGAAACGGGTCCAAACCAATATCGAGCACTAACTGGTCTGGTTCTCGGGTATCCCGAAAAGGCCGTTCGTGATTTTGCACGTGCTAACGAACTGTTAAAGGCGGGCATACCGAGACCTTACGACTTCTTTAATGTGGGCTCTAACACTGGAAGCGAACAAAGACTGAGCTTGGACAACTGGGACGCAGAAGATATCCAATTACTCAAAAAAATGTCACGAGCAGATCGCGAAGTCACAGAAAGTAACCGGAAACTTTTACGTGAAGAACGAGTAGTCGCCGACCGAGAATACAGGTCTCAAATGATCAAAGAAAATGCTCAACTACTGCGCGGTTGGTATAAGAAATACTTTAATGCCTCACCTGAAGACGCAAATTTTCTCTTGTCACTCCATGGCGTGATCATATCAACTCCAGACGGCAAACCAGTCTACACCTACGTCGAATCATCACAAGGCGATTCAGCTGACACGGCGGATCTACGAATGAAGGTTGGCAAGGCATTTCACGAAGTTGGCCTTTAAACTAAGGCTTGTCGATGCCACCCTCTGTCCATGGGTGACACCGAAGAATTCGATGAGCACCACGCGCGCAACCAATGACTACGCCATTTTTCAAAATTGCTTGGCGAGTATATTCAGAACAGCTCGGATAAAACGGGCAATAACCGTGCGGGTAAAGTATTTTCAAAGGACCGTGGTCAAAGGACACGGTTTTTTGATACATGATGATCGGAATAGTCGCGACGTATCGAACACCATTACGACAATAGCCCAGATTTTTTGAAATTGCCTTCAAGGCGCTGTGATTTTTCTGTATAGTCGAGATCAAGCGCTCCTTTGCCGACGAGGAGAACGATGTCATAACCTGTTTGCATTCTAGGGAGTAAAGCCTTAGCAATCTCACGATATTGTCTCTTTACCCAATTACGATCAACCGCTTTCTTACTAACTTTGGTGCCGACAACTACAGTGATTCGAGTGAGCTCGAGTTTGTTCTTTGTATATTTAATTCCGCACACCGCGTCAAAAACGCCCTTCTTTGCCTTGAGGACATCAGAGATATCTTTGTCTTTTCTTAGGCGATGTTGTTTTTTTAGCATATAAAGAAAACCCGCCGGATGGCGGATTTTTTTAACGTGGGCGCTTCTTTAGCGTCAACTTCTTGCGTCCCTTGAGACGACGTCGTGCAAGCACGTTGCGTCCGTCCTTGGTCTTCATCCGCTGGCGGAAACCATGGACTTTAGCGCGACGCTTCTTCTTTGGTTGATATGTTCGTTTAGGCATAGAAAAGTAGCCAGAGGATAGCGAAGTTCCGTGGAACCGTCAACTCTCTACAAGATGATACATCATTTTTAGTCTTCGTCCCACCTCTCGACACAATATTTACACTCGGGGTCGAGGCGAAAACTTACCCCCAAATTATCCCGAGTTATCCACAGTTGTGCAGATTCCCCAATGCTTGCAATAGTTTGTGGGCTGTGGATATATTCGTTATCATTCGGCCATCGTCTATTCCTAAACGCCTCGCGCTATGGAAATTGGTACTCCCATGGATACTCATGAGCTCTGGCAAGCAGTCCTTGCCCATGTAGAGCTTAAGATAAGCCGTGCGCATTTTAGCACTTGGTTTAAGAATACATTTATTTGTGATTATCAGCCTGGCATGTACGTTATTGGCGTGCCAAACAGCCTTTCGCAGACCTGGCTCGAAAAGAAATTCAACAAAGAGATTCTCGAGGCGCTACAAACGTTAACCCCGAACCCGATTAGAAGTTTGAAGTGCCGAATTGAAGCAAAACCAGCGGCTTATCAGCCTATTCAGATTGTTACCCCAAAGATTCCTGGCGCCGAGGATTACGGATTTACTACTACAGATGGAGGCGCACCGAGCTTGCCACCAACTGGAAACATTACTGTAAATCCAGGCTACTCGTTCCACACTTTCGTTGTCGGGAAGCAAAACGAGCTTGCGCACGCAGCGTCACAGGCCGTCGCTTCACAGCCAGGAGGCACTTACAATCCGCTCTTTATATATGGTGGCGTAGGACTCGGCAAAACCCACCTATTACACGCCATCGCCAATGAAATCCGTCGAAAGTGGCAGGGCGCACGCATCATGTACGTGACCTGCGAGCACTTCACTAACGATTTTATTCACTCGGTTCGCACTGGTAAGGGCAAGGAGTTTAAGGATCGCTACCGTAATGTCGATCTTCTTCTAATCGACGACATCCAGTTCATCACCGGCAAAGAGGGAACACAGGAAGAGTTCTTTCACACCTTCAACACTCTTCACCAGGACAACAAGCAAATCGTCATCTCGTCGGACAGACCGCCAAAATCTATCGCTGGTCTCGAAAAACGCCTGCAGTCACGCCTCGAGTGGGGCATGTTGGTCGACGTTGGTACTCCCGACCTCGAGACTCGCATCGCTATTCTCGAAAAGAAGTGTATTGAAAAGGCTTTCCCGCTACCAAAGGACGTTTTACAGTACGTTGCGTCGACGGTCTTCTCAAACGTTCGTGAACTCGAGGGTGCGCTCAACAAAATTATCGCCGTACACCAGTTTAGGAACATCGAACCAACGCTCGAAACGATCAAACCGATCATTTCCAGCTTCGAATCAGAAAATGTTAAAAAAACTGTTACTCCTCGCCAGGTTATCATCGTCGTCGCGGCCTACTTCGACATTCAGATCGAGGACGTGCTTGGTAAGAGTCGTGAGAAACGACTCGCATTCCCTCGCCAAATCATCATGTTCTTGCTGCGTGAGGAAATGAAGAGCTCGTATCCAACCATCGGTGCAGAACTCGGTGGTCGAGATCACACTACGGCCATGCACGCACACTCGAAGATCAAAAATATGATCGACTCGGATGACAAGCTACAAAAAGATCTAGAGCTGATCAAACAAAAACTCTACACGGGAGCCTAAAGTGGATGAAGTGTGCATAAGTAGGTGGATATGGGGATGGATAAGTATGGGGATAGAGTTGCGGACAAAACGTGGACAGAGTAGAAAGGTTAGGAGCGTGACAAGTTATCCCACACTCTCTCACAATTGTTATCAGCTTTGCTCCACAGGGTAAAAAGCTGAAACGCTTTGAAGGACGGGGACTTCACACGTTATCCACTTCATCCACAGACTCACTGTTACTACTAGTTATCTTATTTATATATATCAGAAGCATCTGTGAAACTCTCCTGTACAAGAGAAAACATTCATCAGGGACTGACCATCGTGAGTCATATAAGTGGGAAGAGTGCCAACCTGCCAATCTTGAATAACGTTCTACTGAGAGCAGATGTGGCCGGACTCAAGCTAACGGCGACTAACCTGGACATGACCGTTACTTGTTCTGTTAGAAGTAAGGTCGATCAACCAGGCGAATACACCGTTCCCGCCAAATTAATCGCTGATTACGTTTCGTTGCTACCGGACGAACGGGTGGATTTGGATCTTTTGGATGCAACCCTCTCGGTTGTGTGTGGAACGTCGAAGACAAAGATCAATGGTTTGGCGCCTAGCGAGTTTCCTTTGGTGCCTTCAGTGACTGGTGGGGTGAAATTCACCGTTCCTGTAGCTCCGTTTGATGCCGCGCTGGCCCAGACACTCTTTTCTGTATCGACTAGTGAGGCCAGACAGGTTTTGACTGGTGCTTATCTCGAGTTCGACGGCAATAAAAAGATTCTGACTATTGCCGCCACGGATTCCTACAGACTTGGCGAGCGCCAGATAACCCTAACTGGGGATATCATGGGGGAAAGAAAGGTAGTTGTCCCCAGCAGAACTTTAGCTGAACTTCGCCGTATCTTTGGAGTCTTGCGTGACGCCGTCGAAATCCCGGAAACACTCGAAATCGAAATCACGGACAATCAAGTTGCTTTCCGCTATGGGAGCGTCGAGCTCTCGAGCAGGACGATCGACGGAGTTTATCCCGACTATCGACAGATTATCCCCAAGACAAGCGCCACCGAGATCATTGTAAATAAGGCGGTATTCGGCCAGGCTGTTCGTCGCGCTAGCTTATTCTCTAAGGCCGGGCTGTTCGATGTGAAGCTCGAGGTTAAGGCTGGCGTGAACGAGATCGTGCTTTCGGCAACTGATGCTGGTCGCGGAGACCACACCGTTGCAGTCGAAGGAGAAGTAACCGGAATCGATAACTCGGTAACCCTGAACTTCCGCTATTTACTCGACGGCATCAACGCGATGACGAGCGAAAAAGTAATCGTGAAGATCATTGATGCTACAAATCCTTGTCTGCTAGTTCCGTACGAACAACCAGACGAGAAATACCTGTACATCGTGATGCCAATTAGGCAGTAATCAATCATAAAATCCCGGTTTCCCGGGATTTTATATTTACTTTGTTTTGTAGACTACGATCTTTACTGTCTTGCGACCAAAGTGGCGCGCGGCAGAGAGATCATCCATCCAGATGTCCATATTGTTCTTGTAGCGCGTATTCATACGGTCTTCGACAATGAAGACCTTATCACCGAAAAGTTCCGGCATTTTGATACGAGTACCGAACGGGATCTGGTTAGTGGCAACCACACCGTCACGCACGTGCGTCTGGGACGCAGTGATGAACGGGGTAGAGTCACATTCCTCAACACGGGACGTGTAGGCAGAAACCTGCATATAGCGGATTGCTACACCTTCACGGTCCTTGTTTTCAGGAAGAACACCGTAATCCTTGGTTTCATTCTGCATGGCAGACACCTGAAGGGCTACGGTTTTATCCGCAAATGCCCCAAGGTTTGTGGTAGCGTCTACGCTTAACGGCAGGGCAAAATAGCCAAGCGCCAAGACCATAACGGCTACTACACCGGATTCAACCGGGGATGCCTTGATGTAGGTAGGAATGTTGCGGATAGTGTTGATCATAAGACGTCTATAATAGCAGAAAATGAGCTTTCTGTCAAGCAAAAAAGCCTATTTTATAGCTAAGATTAGCCAAAGTATAAGGGCGGTCTTTTGTCGAAAACTCACAGCTCGGGTATGATATCCGGCAAGACCGATCTTTATGCATAAATATTCCCAGGGACAGTTAAAAAACGGCCTCAAGGGCATTGCGGACAGACTCAAGAGGGGCTGGCGAGGAATGAACAAAAAAACGCTCCTGAAAAACCTATTTTTAGCCTGTTTAGCCTTTGGCCTTTTTTGCATTATCCTCGTTGCTGGCACTTTCGCTTGGTATGCAAAGGATTTGCCCAATCCGAACGGCTTGGCGAGTCGCCAGGTGTCACAATCAACTAAGATTTATGACCGTACTGGGACTCATTTGCTGTATCAGATTGCTTTGAACGGCAAGCGTACACTAGTCACCATCGACCAAATACCGGCGTACGTTAAGAACGCAACTATTACCGCCGAAGATAGAACTTTCTACGAGCACGGCGGATTTAGTCTTCGCGGATATGTACGTATTGCCTGGCATTATCTCTTGTCGTTTGGTCGAGTTAAAGAGGGTGCTTCGACCATCACTCAACAGCTAGTAAAGAACACCATTCTTTCAAACGAAGTGACAATTTCTAGAAAACTCAAAGAGCTCATCTTGTCAGTCGCGCTTGAGCGAATGTATACCAAAGACCAGATTTTGCAGATGTATTTAAACGAGATCGCCTACGGTTCGGCAAACTACGGCATTGAGGCAGCTTCTGAACAATACTTTGGTAAGCAAGCCAAGGATCTGACCCTTGCTCAAAGCGCAACATTAGCGGCTATTCCACAGAGACCGAATGCATTTATTAACCATCCAGACTTGCTTAAGGAGCGTCGCGATTGGATTTTGAATGGCATGGTGGACGAGGGGTACGCAACTCGGGAAGAAGCTGACGCCGCGCTCAAAGAAGAGACGCCGGTGAATACAGTTGTTAGCAATTTAACGGTTGCGCCTCACTTTGTTCTTTGGGTGAAGGGGTTGCTTGAAGATAAATACTCGCCTCGACTTGTGGAGACGGGTGGTTTGAAGATCATCACTACACTCGACTATGACAAGGAGGTGTTGGCCGAAAAAGCAGTGAAAGACGGAGTAGATACAAACGGCAAGCTATATAATTTCTCTGATGCCGGGTTGCTGTCGCTCGACCCAAAAACCGGCCAGATCCTGGCCATGGTTGGCTCGCCAGACTTTAATAACGTTGAAAATGACGGACAGGTCAACGTAACTATTCAGCCTCTTCAGCCTGGTTCAAGCATTAAGCCGATCGTTTACGCCGCGGCGTTTGAGAAGGGCTACACGCCAAACACCTTGGTTTGGGATGACCTAACTACATTCCAAACACCCACCGGTCCATATAGCCCAAAAAACTACGACATACATAATCAGGAACGAGGCCTCATTTCACTTCGTAAAGCGCTGCAGGGTTCGTTAAACATCCCGGCGGTTAAGGTTTTGTATCTAGTCGGTATCGATAACGCTGTTCGATTTGCGAACAGACTTGGATATTCAACCCTTGATCCCGCGAAAACTGGTTTGTCGATGGTACTTGGAGGTGCAGAGGTGAAGATGACGGAGCATGCCGCTGCCTACGCGGTCTTTGCGAACGGCGGAACGTATCACGAACCAACGGGAATTCTGCGCGTCGAGAACCCAGACGGCTCTGTGCTTGAAGAGTGGAAGGATGAGGAGCACCAAGGAGAACGTGTTATCGACTCGAACTTGGCTGCGACGATCAGTAATGTTTTATCTGACAATGACGCTCGATCTTATGTTTTCGGCTCTAATAATTGGCTGGTAGTTACTGGTCGATCAGTTGCCGCCAAAACCGGAACGACTAACGAATACAAAGACGCTTGGACAATGGGTTACACCCCTTCACTCGTAGCTGGCGTGTGGGTTGGAAATGCGGACGGCACGAAGATGAAGCGAGCTGACGGTTCGCAGGTAGCGGCGCCAATCTGGAATGCGTACATGAAGGGCGCGTTAAATGGCACGCCCGTGGAGGCATTTCCGAAGGCGGATATTCCTCTTACCGGCAAAGACATACTGGATGGAAAAATGGCTGGTACGCCGGTGACGATAGATACGGCTAGCGGAAAACTCGCGACCGAGCTAACTCCAGATCGTTTCCGTAAAGAAGTTTTGTGCGGTTCGTATCACGACATTTTACAGTTCGTTGATAAGGATAATCCGACCGGACCGGTTCCAGAACATCCAGAAAAAGATCCAAACTATAAAGTTTGGGAAGCTAATCTTCTCGACTACATCGCTAGACATAACGCCGATCTAAAAGATGGCGAGAAGCCACTTGAGAACTGCACCGCGCCAACAGAATATGACGATGTGCATACGCTAGCTAACAAGCCGGGAATGTCCATGATGTTCCCCTTGAATGATTATTCCGTAGGGCGATCATTCGCTACGCAGATAGCGGTCGAACTACACAGATCGTTCTCCAGAATTGAATACACGGTGGACGGTGTCTATGTTGCGACTTCGTTTTCAACTAGCGGCGCAACGATAGTCCTGCCAGGCTGGGTTCAGCAGGGAAGTCATTCGTTCGCGGCTACAGTTTATGACGACGTAGATAACAACTCGACCGCGACGGCAATTATCAATGTGCTCGACGCGGGTAGCCAAGGCTCTTTCACGATCACAAATCCATTCAACGGACAGACGATCGAAAAGTCCTTTCCAACATATGCCGTGGTCGTTGAGGTGCCTCACGCGAGCGATTACACTGCGCTCATAGTTACCGCGCGTAATATCTGGACTGGAGCAACTGTTCCAGTCGGGACCATCTCTTCGCCACCTTCTATTGCGTCGATCGGCTGGACATTGCCAGCCCCTGGTGACTACACTCTGGAGGCAGAGGCAATTAGCGCGACAGGACAAACCCTCACCGCAACCCCAGTGAAAGTGCTTGTCCGTGATCCGCTACCGACGTCGATAGTACCTACCCCGTAACCAGCGTAAGGGTTTGGCGATGCCAAACCCACAACACCAAACATATGAAAAAACTGCTGATTGGATTGATTGGAATAATGCTTGTTGGTGCCGGCTGTATCCCTGTTGCCAATAAACCTGTAGAGGGAAAATGGCAGCTGGCCTTTGATCTACCATCTGGTTGGATAATGGTCGAGCCATATGATGTGCCGAGCGAAGGCAAAATCAAGCCTCTCAACGAAGGCGTACGACGAGATGATTCAGAGGTGTATCTGCAGAGCTCAAACACGCCAATTTGTCTCACAACTGGGGGCGCGTGTGCCGAAGGCTCAATTGTGAACACGGGCAACTTAATTTACGTTACGATTCTTGACCCGCACAGAAGTTTTGACGCTAGCAAGCTAACGGATCTGAAGAATGGTTTTTACTTGAAGCCAGCCCCAGCTGAGCCTACAGGTGGTCCAGCGGCCATAGCTCGTGAAATGTATTATCTAAAGACAGATAAGGGCGTCTATCAGTTTGAATACATGGGTGACGCAAACACCATCAAAAATATTATTCTGTCTGCTAAGTTAGTTGCTCACTTTACAGACGTTCCAGTTGTTGAAGTGCAGACGAAGTAGCCACAAAACAAAACACCCGTGTTGCTTCGAAAATGGAGTCGGATTACCTCCTGGCATTTTCTCAGCAACACGGGTGTTTTGTTTTGTATTTTGATGGAGGCCGCGGCCGGGGTTGAACCGGCGCATAGAGGTTTTGCAGACCACCGCGTTAACCACTTCGCCACGCGGCCACGAACGAAAAGAAATGTAGCAGATAGTGCGCTATAATTCAACCGTTATGCCGAACAAGGAGGAGAAGTCTTTCGGCTGGAGGGATGCGTGGGGGATGCTTTCGGGTTCCTTCAGGGGGCCCGGCGGTTATTACGCCGGGGTTTTGTTGTTGATATTTATCGCTGCGGTTGGGCAGGTCGCGGAGCCTCTTTTGTATGGCAAGATCGTCGACGGCATTGTTAGTGCCGTAGCCGTAAATGGCTTGTCGAGTTTGGTCCAGGATCTGACTTACTTTGTCCTTCTGTGGGCCGTCGCTGCCATTCTTGGCTCGGCCGCTAAAGAATTTAGTCAGTGGCTAAGCTTCAAAGCTGGCAATAAAGTTTGGGATCAATTTTCAAGTTTCGCCCTAAAAAGAATTCTCGATTGGGATCCTGAGCGTTTTGGTCGAGTGTCCCTAGGCGCGCTCGCGAAGAGGCTCGATCGTGCCGGCGAGGCTTCTTGGGAAGTGGCGGCTCGTACAGTTGTTGACGTTGTGCCGACGATTATTACTTTCGTCGTATTTTTCATTGTCGGTCTGGTTCTCGATTGGCGCATGACCTTGGTTTCTTTGGCGACTGTACCGATTCTTTTCGGTCTCACATTCTTTGCTTACAAGTGGGCAGACAAGCGGCAGGAACAGCTAAACGAAGCCTGGGAGGAGGTTTCACGCAAGCTGTATGAAATCGTGGCGAACATCATTCCGATTAAGGCATTCGTGGCAGAGCGTCGAATGTTGCGCGAATACAACACATTGGTCGACGTCGGGTTAGCTCGACAAACAAAACTGAATACAGTTTGGACCACGCTCGACTTTTTGAACTCGGCGACTCGGTTCGTGGCGCGGTTTCTCACTCTTGGTGCCGGTATTTTGTTCATATCGCAGGGCACGTTGACGCTTGGTGTGCTCGTCGCCTTTCTCGGCATGATGTCTTACATCTTGGCGCCGTTCGACTACTTGCTCGCGAATATTCTGCGCCGATCAAGCGAGGCGAAGAGCGCATTTTCACGTTTGCACGACGATTGGTACGCCGAAAGGAAAGTCGCCGAGATTGCTAAACCAAAACATCTCAAAGATTTGAAGGGCGAGTTAGTTTTCGACAAAATTTCTTATCGCTACAAGGGCTCTTCGAATGATGTCTTATCGAACGTTTCCCTTCACGTTAAGGCCGGAACAAGCTTAGCCATTGTCGGTCCTTCGGGCGGCGGCAAGAGCACGCTTGTGCGCATGATTAACCGTTTCCTCGATCCGACTTCGGGAGCACTTTACCTCGACGGTATCAATGTGAAGGACGCTGACATCGATGAACTTCGTCGTTCCGTTGGCGTCGTGCATCAGGACACGGTGATGTTCAACGAGAGCATTTTCGAAAACATTAAATTCGCAAAGCCTTCCGCAACAAAGGATGATGTTATTGCCGCATGTAAAAAAGCACAGGCGCATGAGTTTATTACTCGAATGACGAACGGCTACGACACCATCGTCGGCGAACGAGGCGCACGATTATCCGGTGGCGAACGCCAGCGTCTTGCCCTTGCCCGCGTGTTCCTCGCCGACGCGCCGATCCTCATCCTTGACGAGTCAACGAGCGCGCTCGACTCAGAAACCGAAGCAAAATTACAAACCGCGCTGACCTCGGCCATGAAAGGCAGAACAACCGTCATCATTGCGCATAGACTCTCGACCGTTTACATGGCGGAACAAATCGCCGTTATCGAAAGGGAAGTGTCGTTGAACTCGGAACGCATGATGAGTTGCTCGCAGAGGGAGGGTTGTATGAGAAGCTTTGGAGATTGCAGAGCGGGGGATACTTGCCGGAGTAGCACGTCATTTTGATCCTCCCCCCTTACCCCCTCCACTTCGTGGAGGGGGAGAAGTGCATCGGCCCCCGAGCGTAGGTGAGGGGGCTAGAGGTGGTGGATTGGACTTTTTATTAATATCGCAGTAATATTTTCGGTCCACAAACTTATAGCTTGGAGGGGAAATGGACAGGAGGAATAGGGGCTGGATCACTGTCGCAACGTTTGTGCTCGGTTTATTCGCGGTGCTTTGGTTATCTGTTACTGATAGCCGAAAGATCGGGAGTCCGATGGTCGAACGGGCGCCGGATTTGCCTAAAACTGCGGAGAACGCAAATAAGCCGAGGCCGGTTGTGCGGGAATCGGTCGGGATCAATGTCCAGATGTTGGCGGTAGAAGGAGAAGTGGTGGTGCGTACGCCAGAGCAGGTTAGGTTGGCCGCGTTCGTAGATGAGGTGCTCACGCCGTTGGCGTCAGAGATTGCCTCCAGTTATCCGATTGATAGTTTGCGCGCTGAGTTCAGAAGTGTGCTCATCAATAAAGTGCAGATGAGCTGGGTATTGAGTAATTACGTTTTGAGCGCGGATGTCATGGCTCGGTGTGTTGGCCCGGGAGCCGGTCACGGCGAGATTGAAGTCTACATTCCCAAAATGGAACGGGAATATAGGAACCTGGATCGCGATACCTTCACCGATATCTTTGTTGCAGTGCTTTTGCACGAGTATCGGCACTTCCAAACCGCGGGGTGTAGTAAAGACAGGGCAAGGGAGTCGGCCGACCAGAATGAGTCTGAAACTTGGTGGTGGGAGTGCGATCACGTATTTGCTCAGATGCGGGCGCACGGTCGCCTGCAAAATCTGCCACCAACCAATGGCTCGGCTCATGGTCTCGCGGCATATGACGCTTCTCACGGCGACATAAACGCTCCCGAGTGGAAAGCGTTCATGGACGCGAAGGTGAATTGGAGGAATTAAGCTTGCCGTTTGGTGAATCGAAAAGGAGTCGCTCACGAGCGGCTCCTCATTTTATTTACCTAATAACTCACCTCTAGGCTACGCCCGAGGGTGGTTGGATTGGAGTAAAATAAAACAGCGGCCAGGGAAAGGTTCCCAGACCGCCGTAGCAACGACGTTAGCCCTACCTCCACGGCTCAGACGACATATGTTCGTCCAAACTCTCTTCATATACTTCGCCATCTCGAGTCGGGTAGCAGTACCAGCCTTTCGACGCGTACTCCGTGCCTTTGTCGAGCACTGTTCGATCCTTTACGATTCGGTCCAGCGTGTCCGTTGGGGCGTCAGGCTTGGCGGAGAACTCGACACAAGCCGACTGGAATTCCTTCCACAACGCCTCGCGCTGTTCTGCGTGGGGATGCGGGGCAGAACAGGCCAAAAACAGGAAAATGATCATGGTGCGACCCTCCGGTGAAAATCCACAAAGTATTTTGCGAATTTAGTGAGAGGGCGCACCGTTGAAAGAATTTAATGAAGGGGCATTTGTAGCAATTCTCGTTAAAAAATGCAAGCGGCGGCCGGGATTCGTCCCAGCCGCCTTCGTGTTTTACTGTCCTAATTTGGTCTGAGCCAGACCATGGAGTCGCGGACCTCTTTTCCGTAAAGAGACTCTACAATAGACTCGTAGCCCACACCTAATCGTACCGTCGGCAACTCGTTTTCGTTGTATGCGTCCCCGCAGACCAAGATGTGGATTCCGGAAGCTTCACAAACGCTCCGAATCTTGTCGACGAGCTCGTCTCGAATGGAAAACTCATTGATGTTTTCTTTGGTTTCGAGCGCTCTGTCGATCAAGCCACTCATCGAGTCCCAGCATGTCTCGAGGAAGACGCGTTTTGTCTCTCCGTACACCTCCATTTTCCAGCTGCAACAGTCCCCGCCGTAGTCGCCCCAGATGAGCTGACCGACTTTTGGTGCGCTCGGGTGGCGTAGGATGACGAGGCGATGTCCTCGGGTCCAGGCGGTAATCGCTTCGGGCCTGATGTGTTCCGGCATTCGTGCGATCACGGTTTCGATGGGTGTCTCTCGACAGTACTGAAGATAGGTTTCGTAGACAGTCGTTTGGAGTTGCTCGTTTGACTCCTTCAGTTGTCGTTCAAGTTTTTGTAGTTCAGCTTCAGCCCTCGAAACTTCCACTCGCTTTTTTTCGGTGTATTTTTCGAGCGCCAGCAAGTCGGCCGTTATTGCGCCCAGGCTCTCCTTTTGGTGCGTATCGAGGATCGATTGGGGCGCGTTGATGTGTTTCGTTATGTGTCACCTCCCGCAAAGTCCACAAAGTATTTATGGTCTTTGTTAGGGTGGCGGCCGGGATTCGTCCCAGCCACCTTTCGGTCACAGTTTTTGCAAGGCATCGATATCCTTCATGAGTTCGTCGATGCGTCGTTTGCGCCACTCGCGAACTTCGGATTCGAAGCCATGCTTCTGTCTGCAGGCGTCATCCTTATCATTTTTTGGCATGAACGGGATGACCGTTTCGGACAACTCGCCCATGATGACATCTGAAATCCACGGAGTATCTGGATTTGCAATGACCAACTTTTCTTTGACAGTCACGCTCCAGATGATCGGGATTTTAAAGAACCCTGACCAGTCTATCCCCCACGCACGCAAATGATTATATGCAGGGAGGTCTAGCACGTTCCTGTGCCATTTCAGGCCTAGATCGTCAGTGAGAGTTGAATACGATACATATTCAGATCCTAAGTGCCGATAGTGCTCACACCGGACCTGGACTGGTGAGATCGTCATGCTCTGAAGTGGAACCGCCGCGGCAATGACGCGCTCCGTTTCGGTGATTACCTTCTCTGTGTGCCAATGACGGAGATCGTAGGGATCGTGGGGGTTGTTATTGTTCACGAAGGAGATGTTGTTGTTCCCGCCCACCATTTGATACCTCTGTGTGTGAAGGTTTCGACCGGCTGGTTTGCCGATCGACCCAATATGATAGCATAAAATGTCACTAATAGCAATGTCTTTATAGACATGCAATCATGCTATTTGTTGATATTACTAGATAAAGTTAATAATTTATGATATAGTGTAAATATATCATATGAACAATATCGCAGAACAACTGGTTGCCGTTGGGCTGACCGACAATGAAATTAAGGTGTATTTGTATTTACTTGAACAAGGAATGTCGTCGCCACCGCAAGTAGCGAAAGGGACGGGGATCGCTCGACCAAATTTATATGGGCTCTTGCGGTTGTTGAAGGAGAAAGGACTTGTTGCCGAACACAAGAAGGGGACTAGAAATACATATTCGTCGACTGATCCGTCGGCTTTGGTTTCTGGGCTCGAGTCACGCACGGAAGCGATGAAACAGCTTTTGCCGGATTTGCGAGCACTTTATGCAGCGCAGGCGAACAAGCCGTCCATTAAGTTTTTTGAAGGCGTTGAACAGGTAAAAGAAATATTTTACGAGATGCTTGAAGCGAAAAGTGGACTCGGTGTGGCCTCGACCAAACAGTTATATGACGTTATGGGCTGGGACTTTATGAAATTTTATATTACCGAGATGCGAAAACGGGGAATAGTTTGGAGAGATATTATTACGCACGACTCGATCAACACTAGCGCTAAGACGCCAATTGGAATTTTGAAATCAATGTATGAGGCTCGATTATTTTCTAAAGACGTAACAAGTCTGCCGGTTGATTTATTGATTTGGGATGATAAGATCGCCCTTATTTCAACTGAAGCGCCAGTTTTTGGCACGCTTATCAAAAATGAGGCCATCGCTAAGGTGATGCGCCTTATGTTTGAGCATACGTGGAATGACCTCGCGTAGAGGCGGGGCTGGACTTTTTAGTTATTTTGTTGTATGATTTTCTGTTCGTAAACCTGCAGTTTGGGGAGAAGATGTATACCAAAGAACCAGAAGAGAAGAAGTCTGTCGGCGGCGGTTCCGACTGGGGGACGTTGTATGTCGTGTGCGTCGCCCTTGTGACTTGGTACACAGCAACGGACGGCGAGTCACGACTCGTACAACTTGTGCCGGCCATGTTCGAGAACGCCACGCACAACGTGTGGCAAGCGGTGTCCGTAATTTTCTAGCCCGTGGACATCAGCCACGCGGGAAAAACAAAAGGAGTCGCGCGTGCGGCTCCTTTTTTAATGCTTATTTGGCGAGCATCTTTGACCACTTTTATGTCAGCGGGTATATTTACTTTATATGGCCTCACTCGCAGTAAAATTGCGGCAGAAAGAAGTAAAGATTTTGCATCTGGAGATTGACCGCCCGCGTTTTGAACGGTTGGCGGGTATTTTTGGATTTTTCGGTCAAGGATTTTTGAATAGTATCGATCGAGCAGAGGATGACATTCGAACGGGGAAAGTAACCAAGTTAGGCTCATTGAAAGATTTACGAAAAAGTTGATACCCGCAGAAGTTTTGTTGACCGACGAATTTATTCGCCGTTACAGCGAATTGCCTTTGAGCATTCAAAAGAAAGCTGAAGTACGAGAGGAGATTTTTCGGCATAATCCGTTTCATCCCTCACTTCATACGGAAAAGTTAAATCCACGGAAAAAGGAGATTTGGAGTTTTCGGATAGACTATAGCTATCGTATTCTTTTCCGTTTCGCCGAAGACAATACCATCTATTTTTTATCTGTTGGACCGCATAGTTGGATCTATAGATACATGAACCGAATTTAAAAGACCCTCGAGAAGTCTCGAGAGCCTTTCCAATGACCCACCTCTAGACTCCTCGCCTTCGCTCGGAGACTAATGCGGTTTGACTAGTCCTTACCGGAATAACAAACACCCCCGAGATTTCTCGAGGGTGTTTTTCTTAGTAGGCGAACCAAGGGAATGTAAAGTGGAAAATATTTGTGAGCACTAGAGCAATGACCATGGAGATTCCGAAGCCGAGAGTCATGGCGTCACCGGATTGCATTTTACCGAACTTCGTGCCGAGATACATGGTTAGGATTGTGATGGGCAGGAGAATGAACATTGGTCCCAGGAACGAGCTGCCACCGCGCGAACCGTGTCTAAGAGCAAATTCCCAGGGTGTAAGTATCGGTATCAGGAGAAACGAAATAATGAGAGCCGCTAGCGCAACTTTTCCTGCAGCGGAGAACGTGAATTCTGGCGCTCCGTATCTACTCATAGTTACCCCTCGACCAAAATCCGCACAATGTTTGCAATGTCCATGTTTGCTAGGTTCTTTGGAATGGTTTCGCCGATGTGTTTGAGAACATCCGTGTGCATGCCTTCGGCGAAATGCGATTTGTTTACTTCGGGGACGCAGGCGATAATTGTTTCGTAGCCTTCATGGCCAACCATCTCAAGCAGGCGAGTAGAGAGAGCGTGATAAAGTTCCTTCAAGCGATGAATTTTCATCTTGTCGAGATCAACGTACGTTTCTTCGACGCGATCTGTCTCGGCGGTTTCCGGAGACTCAATAGTTTCGATTTCCTCAACCTCGCGATTTTCTGCCTTGAAGAGGCGAGCGCGTTCGTTGTTTGTAACTACGATCAAGGTCTTCTTCTCAAAAGGCGTATAGTGATCAGAGATTTGCATATTGCTTAGATATTAGCACGAAGGGCATAGCAACGCCATGCCAGCGCATCTGAGGTATACTTTCCGTATATGGGAGGAAGATTGGGGGAAATACTTTCGGGCAGTGTCCGCGAGGTCGTTTTCGGCCTTGAGGATAGTTTTGTTTCGACTATGGGAGCCGTTTCGGGTATCGCTGTAGGGAGCGGGGACTCGCACGCGGTGGTTTTAGCGGGTTTAGTTGTGATTAGCGTCGAGGCCATTTCAATGGCGGCGAGCAGTTTTCTGTCGTCAAAAGCAGCTAAAGAGGTTTATGACGAGCGTTTCCGACAAGATGAATCGAGAATTTTGGCCGAGTTAGTTAGTGACCGTGAATCATTGCGCGACTTCCTGGCTCGCAAAGGATTTTCGAAGGTCGAAATGACTATTGCCATGAAAGCAATTGGTCGTGAACGTCGGTTGTGGCTCGACGAGGTTCATCGTTCGGAATTTAGGTTGTCGCCGGCAGCTTCTGGATCGCCCTTGTTATCGGGGATTGTGATGGGCGTGTGTTACAGCTTCGGCGGTATCGCTGTGATGTTGCCGTACATGTTTTTGCCGATTATCTTTGCGATGCCCATTACAATTTTGCTAACTGTGGTGGCACTATTCCTCCTTGGTTTTTGGAAGGCGAGTGTGGCCAACGTGAAACCGGTCAGAAGCGGTATTGAAATGGTCGCCGTCTCTCTTATCTCTGCTTTACTCGGAATATTTATTGGTCATTTGGTTTCGACGTATAATGGGTAATATGTTTTTACGACGACTCGCTAAAACTCGCGCTCCAGAATTTCCCACCGGCCTTACTTGGCTGAACGGGAAGCCTTTGAAGCTGGCCGATCTGCGAGGCAAAGTAGTGTTGGTAGATTTCTGGACATATTCTTGTATCAACTGTCAGCGAACATTGCCACACCTTATTCGCTGGGACAAAACTTATCGAGATAAGGGTCTAGTTATTGTTGGCGTTCACACTCCAGAGTTCGCCTTCGAGAAGACCGAGGAGAACGTGAAGGCGGCCATTGTCGAGGCCGGCATTAAGTATCCCGTTGTGCTCGATCCAGATAACAAAGTGTGGAATTTGTACGCCAACAAGTATTGGCCTCAAAAATACCTCATAAATAAAAACGGGCATATTGTTTACGATCACGCTGGCGAGGGTTCGTATGCTCAGACCGAGCACGAGATTCAAAAGGCTTTGCAGGAAATTGGCGCAAAAGATTTGCCGGCCATCGGACCAGATGATTCGGTTGGTGGCAGTGTGTGTTACAGAACAACGCCCGAGACTTACCTCGGTTATCTTCGCGGTCGAATAGGGAACATGGGCGAGAATTTGCCGGACATGGAGGAGGCGTATACAGACAAGGGCGAGCATAAAGACGATACGCCGTATCTTCATGGTCACTGGAAAATTGCGTCGGAGTTTGTCGAGCACACCAAAACACTGGCAACGCCGAATGAGTATCTCGCGCTCAAATATAACGCTTTTTCGGTGAATTTAGTAATCGGTACAACTAACGGAAAGACAGCCACGATCATTGTCGAACTCGACGGTAAGCCACTACCAAAAGATTTTGCTGGAGAGGATGTACGTTTTGCAAAAGATGGAACTGCTGAAATCATCGTGAAAGATTCGCGCATGTATCGGATAGTGAATGCGAAGATGTATCACAAAGGCACTCTGAAACTGAAAACAGTTAGCGGGAACGTGCGCATGTATGCCTTTACGTTCGGGGGTTGCGTGGAGTAAATAACCATAGTATTCTCAAATTAATAACCTATGCGAAATGCGCTTGATATCACGCTGCCTACACATGCTCCCGAGAAACCACTTTTCGGCGGATTTCAGTTGCCGAAGTTTATTCGTCGGTGGATTTCTGGCCGTAAACTTGCCAAGGAACTTGAAGCGGGTCGACGTGAATACAAAGAAGGTAAGACGACGTCCTTTACTTCGTGGGACGATTTGCGTCGCGGTTAGTTTATGGATTTGCAGCTTTCTCCTCGATTTAAACGAGAAGCAAAAGGCCTCTCCGATCAGGTTTATGCGGAATTATCAGAGCGAGGTGATATTTTTCGAGCGAATCATTTTGATTCCAGACTCAAAACACACAAGCTAAACGGTCCTTTGCGCGGATTTTGGGCATTTTCTGTAAATTATAGTGACAGAGTTATGTTCGAATTTTTGCCAAATGACGTTGTGCTTTTTCATTCTGTTGGCGATCATTCAATTTATGATTAATAAGTATCTGTACCTCGACTACGCCGCCGCCACGCCTGTACGCAAGGAAGCCCTTAAGGCGATGCTGCCATTTTTCAGGGTTTCTTTTGGTAACCCGTCGAGCATTCACAAGATGGGCGTCGAGGCGAAGAATGCAATCGAGTCGGCACGCGGTTACGTTGCGGCACTTGTCGGTGCGCGAGCAGATGGTGTCGTGTTCACTAGCGGTGCGACCGAGTCGATCAACCTCGCCTTGTTCGGCGCACTTAAGGCGCATAGAGGTGTCGGCCGTCACGTGGTTGCGTCAGCGGTCGAGCACAAAGCTACACTCGAGGCTTTGAAGAATGAAGGATTCGAGGTTTCGCTTGTGCCGGTCGACAAAACAGGGCTCGTGAAAGTCGAGGACGTGATGTCCTTGATTCGACCAGATACAGTTATTGTCTCGATCATGGCCGTAAACAATGAAGTTGGGACCATTAATCCAATCAATGAAATCGGCCGAGAAATTCTTCGACTAAAAAAACCAAAGAATAATTTGCCGCCTGCAAAGACCCCACTTTTTCATGTTGACGCCGCGCAAGCAGTTCAATATTTCGATCTAAACGTTGAACGTGATCATATTGACCTCATGAGTTTCGGCTCGGCGAAAATTGGCGGACCAAAAGGTGTAGGCGCTCTCATCGTCGGACCGAACGCGCGGATCGAGCCAGTAATTTTCGGCGGCAATCAAGAACGTGGCCTGCGCGCTGGCACGGAAAACGTTCCGGGCATTGTCGGTTTCGGCAAAGCGGCCGAGCTTGTACTCGCTGAGCGCGAAAAAGAGTCAAAGAAGCTCGCGCGCCTCCGCAAAGCTTTCATCCGCGAGGTCACTCGAGTAATTCCTGGCGTAGTAGTGAACGGCGACAAGAAACTTGTGGCCCCTCATATTGTAAATATCCAAATTCCTGGAAAAGATTCTGAGGAAATTGTGCTCCGGCTAGACGCGAAAGACATTTTCATCTCCTCGGCGTCTGCCTGTACGAACCCTGGAGCAAGAAGCCATGTCCTTCGAGCGATGGGATTCAATGAGGATGAGGTGAAATCTAGTATTCGGGTGTCTTTTGGTCATGGAACCCGGAGGAGGGATGTTCTTCATTTGGTACAAGAAATCCTTAAAGTTACTTAGTTGCATTAAGAAAAATCGTCTCTCCCGAAAGCTCAATAGCCCACGGGCGAGCCTCGCCTACGTTCGGGAACCAACACTTTCCATAAAAGTCTCATTTCTTGTATTATTCTCCCCGTATGAAACTTCGCATAGTCGTTGATCCGGATTTGTGTATTGGGGCTGCTAGTTGTGTCACGGTAGCTCCCGATTCATTTGTGATGAACCCTGAAAATAAAGCGGAAGTACTTGATAACGGTCGCTCACCAGAAGGCCCAAAGTACGAACGAACTGTTGAGATGACGGAGGAAGAGAAGGACAATTTGATCGTCGCTGCCCAGTCTTGTCCAACGCTCGCGATTTCTATATTCGATGAAGCGGGAACTTGTTTGTACCCAAACTAGTACATGCGCAACATTCTCATCATCGGTGGTGGAATAGCGGGCACAACGGCGGCGGATGAGATTCGCAATCGTGATAAAGAATGCTCGATAGTTATTCTGGAAGCGGAAATTCATCCGTTATATTCGCGCGTTCTCTTGCCCCACTACATAAAGGGTTTGGTGGGTCGGGAAAAAGTGTTTTTGAAACAGCCACAGTGGTATTACGACAATAATATCGAGATCATGCTTGGCGTGCGCGCCGAGGAGATCAATTTAAAGAACAATTTTGTACTGACTAGCGAAGGCCGAGAGCTGCCGTTCGACGAGCTACTCGTCACGACCGGAACGGAAATCGACCTGCTAAACGATGATCGTCGTGGTGTATCGTATCTAAATACGCTCGACGACGCTGATGCGTTAGTGGCAATGATCGGCGACCTCAAAACTCGACCAATTGCCGAGCAACACGCTTTTATTTACGGTGGTGGATTTATTGCGCTTGAGTACGCAAACATCTTTGCGCATCATGGCATTCCGTTTAGCATTGGTATGCGCGGTAAAGGTTTTTGGTCAAAGATTCTTTCGGCTGAGAGTCAAAAAGTACTTGCTGATCACGCCGGAAAGAATAAGGTGCCAATGTATTTGAACGAATCGTCTATTGAATTACTCGGCGACGAAGAATTAATGGGTGTTCGTTTGGCCTCGGGCAAAGAAATTCCCTGCGGCATTCTTGGTGTTGGAATCGGCCACAGGGCAAACGAAAAAGTAGTCATTGATGCCGGCATTCCAACCAATCACGGCGTCATTGCTAACGAATATCTCGAAACTAGTGTTGAGCATGTGTATACTGCTGGTGATGCGGCTGAGTTTGACGACGTAAACGTGGGGCGACGCATTCGTTACGGCAACTGGACAAACGCTCTCATGCAGGGGCGAGCTGTCGGCAAGACTATGTGCGGCGAGCGTACCGCAACTAAGTTTGTCCCAGCGTTTTCAATCGGTTTGCTCGGTTTGCAAATCGTCTTTATTGGCGACACCAGCCGGGAGC
The DNA here is from genome assembly GCA_963822405.1 of Candidatus Uhrbacteria bacterium. Lineage (GTDB taxonomy): Bacteria > Patescibacteriota > Patescibacteriia > UBA9934 > UBA9934 > JAGORL01. The sequence continues at coordinate 96,682 of CAWGHH010000001.1, forward strand.
ATGCTGAGGAGGTTCGTCAAACCGCCTTAGCCGACGGAAAAGCTGAGGAGGTATATCTTCGAGGAGGAAAATTAGTCGGAGCAGTGTTAATTGGCGACTTAGCTCGCCGAGGAGCACTTACAAAGAATATTGGCCAAGCCTATGTTGCTTGATTCAGAAGAGATTTATAAGCAGTTTGACCCTGAAGATATTGGGTATGGTATTGAGCATTTGCCAGAGCAGGCAAACATCGCTTGGCACGGCACTCGCGATCTAAAATTTCCCAAAAATTATAGTGAAATTTCGAACATCGTTATTTCCGGCATGGGCGGTTCGGCCCTGGCCCACATGTTTTGAAAAGTGTGTTTGCTGATAGACTAAATGTTCCTTTTGAACTTGTTAGCGACTACACGCTGCCACATTACGCGAATAAAGACTCGCTAGTTATTTTATCTAGTTATTCTGGAACAACTGAGGAAACATTAGCGATTGCCGAACAGGCAAAGGCTGCGAAAGCAAAGATTGCGGTGATTTGTGCTGGCGGTAAGCTCGCCGAACTAGCTGAGGCAGAAGGCTGGCCAATATATGTTTTCGAGCCTGGCGATTTGGCCAAGCAGCCACGATACGGAACAGGTTTTTCGCTCGTTGGCATCATGGGCATGCTCGAAAAAATGGGAGTTTTGAAAATCAAAGAAGCGGAAATTTTGTCCATGATGTCAGCGATGGGCGAGGTGATTGATAATTGCGCTACTGACGTGCCTGCAAGTGAAAATCCGGCCAAAGAAGTTGCTACAGAAATTGTAAACCGTTCAATTGTCATCATTGCCGCTGAGCATCTTTCGGGAAATGCGCATATATTGCAGAATCAAATGAATGAGTCTGCTAAGCAGTTTGCAACCTTTCAGTTATTGCCGGAACTTAACCACCACTTTTTGGAGGGCTTGTCCTTTCCAGTCGATCAAGCGGCAAACACGACCGCAATTTTGATTAGATCAAACCACTATCATCCTCGAACGCAAAAGCGTTGTGATATTACGGCAGACATTCTCGAGAAAAAGGGGATTACAGTGATAGAATATGCCACAAAGGGCGAATCCAGACTTGATGAAGTAGGCGAAGTCCTCCAGTTTGGCAGCTATGTTGGTCTCTACCTCGCCTTATTGAATGGTGTAGTCACGACTGATACCGCAACTGTCTTCGAACTTAAGAAACGGATGAATGAATAGTTTATGGCCCTATCTCATCTTGTGTGGAGCAGTGACCTAGAGATTGGTGTGCCGGAGCTTGATGAACAGCACAAGTATTTTTTTGATATAGCCAATAGGATCATTGATTTACAGGACAAGCTGAATGTCACAAAGGCCGAGATACTCGATGCTATTGGGAAATTAGGTGGTTATTCCATGGATCACTTCGCTACAGAGGAAACTATGTTGAACCAGTTGGGCGAACCAGCAGTTGAGGCTCATTTAGCAAAGCATGATAAATTTAGAAAAGAAATTAAAGAGTTTATTTTATCGATTGAAGCTTCAGACGCCGATGACAAGCAAATTGCCAGCAAGGTAGCTGAGTTTGCCTGTAGCTATGTGAACCATCACATGCTGAACGCGAGAACGGAAAATATTCTGAAGCAATTACGAGAATTAAAGAAATAAACTATTATGAAATTTCCCCGCTTTGTTTGGACTACTGATCTAGAAATTGGCATGCCTGAACTTGATGAACAGCACAAGTATTTTTATGACATTGGCAACATGATTTTGGACCTTCAAGAGAAGCCAGATGTCACGAAGTCAGAAATGCTAACAGCTGTTGGCAAGATGGGTGATTATGCTTTTTATCACTTTGATACCGAGGAGGTCATGCTAAAACAGCTTAGTGGACCAGATGTTGAAGCTCACTTGGCGAAGCACGTGGCTTTTCGTAAGGAGATTAAAGATTTCATCGCCTCAATCGAAAGCAAGGACGCTGATGATAAGCAGATCGCCGACGAGGTTGCGGAATTCGCCCATACATACGTCACGAAGCACATGCTGAGCGCGAGCAAGGAGAATATCCTTAAACAGTTACAAGCGCTAAAGAAATAGAAGAAAGTTACAAAAGAAAGACCCCCGTCAGCCGATGCTGCGGGGGTTTTTGCATGAGTACGCGCAGCTGTTACGCCGAGGCACTCATGCGAGAGCGGATCTCCATCAGGAGGACATCCGGCGCGATTGGCATGAAGATCATGCCGTTCCGCCTGAGCGAGGTGGTGGTTTTTGCATCCACCACCTGCATCTCTTTGTTGTTGATGACGTATGACGCGATGGTAGCCATGAAGACCGGATCAAGCGTTTCGCGGATGAGGCTGATGTCGGGCTCATCCGGTGGCAGACCGGAGAGTTTCTTCAACGCTGCGCCCGGGCGAACGATGATGAAGAGCTGATCAGGTCCGATATCCCGATGGATCTTCCGGCAGTCGCGGACTGCGAGGTCGCTGTAGACCAACCGTTTACCACGTTCGTCATAGCAGGCGCACTGGCGCATGAACAGGTGCATCGAGTCCACCCTGCGGCCATTTGCCAGGCCATAGGGGATGTTCTCGGGTTTTGGGGTCTTAGGCATGGGGCCTCTGAAGGTGGGAGTAACAGGCACCTTGTCCGGGATGGACAAGATGGAAGGTTAGCGGAAATTTGAATTAATAGCAAGCTTAGTAACTTGGAGCATAGCTTGTCAGTATTATAAAAAAACGTTACTCTGCTTCTGTTTTAGACCATGGAAGGGTCGCATAGTTGGTCTAGTGCGCGGCACTCGAAATGCCGTGTACCCGTAAGGGTACCGCGAGTTCGAATCTCGCCCCTTCCGCCACAAAAATACAACCGCGAGGTTGTATTTTTGTGTCCAAGGTTGATACACTCGAAACATCTATGTCTAATAAGGAGTCAATACCCTGGAAAATGCTTGCTGGCGTGCCGTTCGTTTTGTTATTGGCGGCGATCGTTGTTCCAATCCAATACGTCTTCCGGCTACTTACGGGAAAATCTTGGGAGACAAAAGATTTGTTCTTTACGGACGATGAGCTGGTAATTTTGGAGAATGCGACTAATAGTGGAGCCCCGATTTTCGTAAACGGTATCGTTCGCGCGCTCAAGCCGTTCGAAATAAAATCGTACATTCGTCACTCATGTGAAAGTTGTCCTGATGAATTATATGTAAACGATGTATTTGATCGACCTTGTTTGAGTGCTTCGCGAGAGATCGGTGCTAATCTTTGGAAAATTAGTTGTTCGCAGCCAGTATTGTGGGGATTGCTCGGCCACATCGGCGCCGACCTTGAGACTTTGAGTGTTGAGGGCAGGTCACTTGGAAAAACTGAGATTTAGTATGCGTCGATTGTTATTTGTATGTTTAGTGATTGCGGGACTTGTCGGTAGTTTTGTGATCGGAGCATTTTGGTCGAAGCATAATTCGCCATCAGCGATTAATACTATTCAAATCCCATCCCTTGCCGATCAAATTATTCGTGACGCACCGCCAATCTGGCAAACGGTGGAGTTGGATGGATTTAGTGTTGAAGTCCCATATTCGCCAGATTGGACTGTCAGTGGCATCGGGATTTCTGTTGATGACAAATATGATTCAGAGGTATACGGAATAAATTTTGGGCGACCGATAAATAATTCGCATAGTGTTGGTAGAGAATATACTTTAACTCAATATCCGCGAGAGGATCTCGACAACGGCCCGGGCGTGATGGATCATTCCGGTTGTTATGGAGCATCTTCGAGAGCTACGGTTGGAAATGCACGTGGCGTCATGTTTTTTCAAGGTGGTGCCACATGGTGTAGTTTGAATTTTGCGTTTACGGTTGGTAGTCATACGTATTATTTAGAACAGCGAGTGGACAAATTTGGGTTACCACCAAAAGAGATCGGTGATGAGATGTCGAGAATCATTCAGAGCGTCGCCGAACCGGTATATTTGTCACGCGCGACCAAGCAGCTCACTAAAGAACAAGTGTTGAACGGCTTTGACCCATGTGGAGTTCAGTTTTTTAACGGTTCAATCAGTTTGGACTGGAACGAATTTTTGCGTATCGACGATGAACATCGAAGGACCATCGGTTCGTCTTGGGAGTCGTGGCGAGATTCTTGTGATGCGGGGTCATATCTCGAAGCTGATAATATTAAATTCACAGATTTGGACGGTGACGGCATGAATGAGGCGTTAGTTCCGGCGAGAGTAGTCCAAGCATCAAGTGGCGGGGTAATTTATGTATTTAAGAATGTCGCCGGAGACGCGCGAGTTGTTGATCGTATAGAATTGGGCAAAGGAAACGGCGAAATAACCCTCGTGAACAAAAATCTAGTGAAGGTTGATTATCAGGAGTTTACCGCTAGCGGATTGATTCCCGCGAAAGCGACATACCGATTCGTTAATGGACATTTCATTAAACAATAGATCGGACTAATATGCCTCCTAAAATTCTGCTTATTCACGGTTTTGCGGTTGGGTTAAGCTCGCCAATTTTACGGTGCAAGCTTGGACCAGAGGCGGAGTTTTTAGCATTTAAGGATGACATAGCAGATGGTTTGGCGCGAGTTTTCAAGTGGGGGATTCAGGCGAGAGTTGCTTGGAGCCAGCTATTAAACCCATTTTACATCTATCGTCACTATAAATTGGAACGTGCCATGGCACTCGATGAGGCGACCCATGAACAATTGCAGATCGAGCTCGAACAAATGCAACCAGAAGTTATTGTTTGTCATTCAATGGGCTGTGTACTTTTGCAAGCGCATTTATTGGCCTTCAAGCTTCCGTCGAGCGTTCGGGCGATTGTGTTTGTGCAGTCTGATTCGGAATTTGGCGCGCGCGTTGATGTGTCTGTACCTGTATACAATTTGTATTGTCCGTGGGATCCAACACTAATTGCCTCTTCACTTACTCGTGGCCAATGGTGTGCAGGCTTGCGACCAATGAAGTCACGCGGAACACATAATAGATTGTTTCCTCTTTATCGGTTGCCAAATTTACATACGTCGAGTATCAGGGGAGCCCAATTGAAACAGTTCGTTCGAACATTGAATCAGAAACATGTCTAATAACACCGAGTGGTCTGTATACATTGTCCGTTGTTGCGACGGTAGTTTGTATACTGGAATTTCAACGGATGTTGAGGCGCGCATAAAAAAGCATAACTCCGGTAAAGGGGCGGCGTACACCAGGAGTCATTTGCCGGTTACTCTTGTTTGGTGCGAGCTTGCTGATTCGGGATCAGCCGCTCGAAAAAGGGAGGTTGAAATCAAGAAATTATCAAAGGTTGAAAAAGAACGTTTAGTTAAATAGAGAAGCCCCACGTCGAATTTCGGCGAGGGGCTAGCAAGGTCACGATGCTTCGACGTGGTATTTGGCGAGCGCCACGTGTTCGTAGAGCGCGGCTGGTTCGATCATGACCACGGGGTCTGCGACGTACTTCCAGGGGCCTTCGTACCTGGTCGTCACTTTGACGAGCAACGGGAAGGCGTTGTCTTTTGCGTCTTCCAAACTGCGCGTCCAGACGGCTCGGATGCCATCCTTGTCGCACAACACAAAGGCGACGAGAGGGCGGGGACCGCCATCTTCCCGACCAGACACAAGGTCAACTATCCACTTCTCCGCCTTGCGATCACTGTCTGCCATGGCCGTGCCCATGCACGAATTGGCAACATCTTCACAGAAGAGAAACAGTTTCATTGTGTTCTCCGGTTGGTGGTTGGTCAGAAAGGTTAGTCGCCGACGGGGGACGTTAGTCGAGTTTTGCCTTGAAGTCAATTCGTTAATCGCTATTCGTGTTTGAATGCCACCACAACTGCGCTTCACTAGGTTTTGTATAAATGGTCGGCTTGGTGGTTGGTCGAGTATCGGTATCGTCAATCATACCAAGTACGCGCATGGTTGTTTCGACCCAGGCAATATGTCGAGCGATTGCTGCCTCATCACGTTGTCCAAGTTCACCCGACTCAGCCATGATGTAGTTTTTGCCTTGGCGGGCGAGTTGTCCTGGTTTTGAGAATCTACCTGTACGCTCGAAAACAATTTTGTCGGTGTCGAGTCGTTCGATGAGTGTACGGGTCAAGGCGTCGACCTCGCTAACTCCAGTTTCAAACAGCCAAACGAACGGAATTAGTCTTTCGTCGCTCGCACCACCGTGGAGGTCGTGCCAAACGTCGGCTTGCGAAACGAAATTGGTTGATAGACGGTGCACGAGTCTTGACGTCGACGATCCCCACGAGCGACCGGGGTAGATATTCTTTGGAAATTTTCCGTCGAGTGGATTCTGGCTACTCTTGTTTTTGAAACCAGCGACATTAACAATCGGGATCACAATTAATCGACCAGAAAAATTTCCGGCTTTGTATTGATCCGCAATTTGCTTAGCCGCCTCTATCCCGGCATACTCATCACCATCCATTCCACCGGTCACAAGCAATGTTTTACCTGGTCGAATACCTGGAATTACAATAGACTCGAACATAGTTGCCTCATTTTACTCCATTATGGACGAAGCTGGTCAAGAATTACGGTTTCTGGCCGAATCCCAAGCCGACCGCCTGCGACTATTTAGACGTTGGGTTGAAAAGAATCCCGACTCGACCAGAAAAGGTGCCCGCGAGACCGCGTTATCGGTAGTCGTCAGACTCGAAGAATATGTCACGGCAATCATTCAGGAACTCGACAATGGTTCATTTGACACGGCCGATTTATCAGCTCGACTACGCACTTTACAGGGTTTAGTCGCCGCCGTTTGTGCCTCACTCGACTGGCAGTCGCCGTCATTTTTACACTCGCTCAATTCCGAAGCTGGTACGCAAACGGGGATTGTCGAGGGAACAATCAGCGACTACAAGCGCGATCATCATTTTGACGCGGAAGAGTACGAGCGTAAGTTTGTTAGGGCGTACGTCGACAAGCTTTCGCCGTTGCCAGTTCATGCTTTTGTTACTTCGAGCGGTATGTCAGCGTTTACAACGCTCGTGGTGGGTTTGCAAATGGAAGGCGTACTTCCTGGGCCGATAATTCTTGGACGATCATGTTACTTTGAAAATAAAATGGTGCTTCACAAGATGTTTCAAGGTTGTATTACCGAAGTCGACGAACAGAATATCAACGAGATACTTGAGGCGGTTAAAACTAAACAACCGGCGGTAATTTTTCTTGATTCGATTTGTAACACGGAGACTTTGGCAATGCCAGATTTAGCCAAGCTTCTTCCTGCACTTGTCTCGGCCTGTTCGAAGAACACATATCTCGTTCTTGATAATAGCGGCCTCGGCCCCGTTTGCCAGCCGTTGCGGCTCATGCCAATTTTGCCATCTAAACTAAAGCTTTATGTTTTTGAAAGCCTAAATAAACATCATCAATTTGGACTTGATCGAGTGACCGGTGGAATTATTTGGACGCAGGAAATTTTCTCCGGTTGGTTACAGAGCGCGCGTATGCATCTTGGGACGAATATTCCAGACGCTAGCGTGCTCGCGTTACCGGAACCAAATCGTCAGCTACTAGATACTCGACTAGCTTTGATAGAGCGAAATGCCCTGTTGGTCGCGCGAGCACTTGATGAACATATCAAAGCTTTACCGAATACTTCGTTCTTGCAAGCTGTTTGCCCTGGTCGTGGCGCGAGTTTGGTGCTCAAGTTCAAAGTAGATAAGAACGTTGTTCGGCTTTCTAAACAATTTATCGACCTCGCTATTAAGGAAGCTCGAGGGAGCGGCATCGACCTAACGGCTGGCACAAGTTTTGGTCTGAACACGACCCGGGTTTATCTGACGGCTTTATACGGTACAAAAGTAACTTCGCCCTTTCTTCGCCTTTCAATTGGCACCGAGTCACCGGCCGACCTTGAAAAATTGATTGAAGTATTCAAGCGTGTAATTATTGACTTGCGATAGTTTTTTCGCTAAGGTCAGCCAGGCTTAATCACGGGGGCTAAGATGATTCATGCTTGGGGGGCTTCTGCTAAGACGCAATATAGGGAAAAAGAGGAAAATGAGGACGCCTTCGCTATTGGCAAGAACGTTTTTGCGGTGGCGGATGGCGTGGGGAGTTCGGTGAATGCCCACTTGGCCAGTCGGCTGACGGCCGATGAGCTGGTGAGACAGGTGCCGTTGCAAGCTTTTCCACCTGATCAAACCGTGTTTTTGCGGATGATGAAGGGGTTGAGCAAACAAGTTGAGGAACAGTGCCCAAAGGGGAAGTCTACCGGTGTGGCTGCCTGGTTTCCTCAGCTTGATGGGCCAGAGCTTCCGTTTCTTGGTCTTTCGCTTGGGGATTCACGAGCGTATTTGCTCAAGCCGAGTTCGGGAATGATGACGCAACTCTCCAAAGACCAGATCATCAACAAGAAAGATGAAACGGGGAAGATGCGGAAGTACGTCACTTCAACTTTTGGTGGGTTCGCTTGGTCGCCTTACACAAGCCCACTTTTTCACGGAACGCTTCGTCAGGGGGAGTGGTTACTTCTCATGACTGACGGGGTGTGGGGCTATGTTGAACGTCACCGCGAGCGATTTCTGAACGGTTGCGTGAACGGGATAAGACGAAAACCGCAGAGAACGCTGAATCAGTTTGTGATCACCGCTTCAAACAGCCGCTGCGATGACGCAACTATCGTCGTCATCAAGCACGAGTGAGGCGCGCGTGTCCGGCCGGGGCTTTGCCTCGGTCGGCTTTTGTTTATAGAGAGCAAGGGCGTTATATTGGAAGGTCCAGGAACTTTCGCGCGTAAAGCGCTGGTCGAATTTTGCAAAGAGAGAGGAATTCTCGAAAGCATTTATTAAGAGTTTGCCACTTGGCGAAAGTTTTTGGGAAATTGCGTTCAGAAATTCTGCTTGTTCTAAAATTGGAGCAGTTTTGTTTCCTTTATAGAGGTCGACGACTATAAGATCGAACTCGTCATTAAGCTTTGGCACAACGTCAGTTACGTCGCCAATAATCACTTCGCAAGCTGATCGGTCGAATAATTCTAGCTCTTTCGCTATGTTCACCATGATTGCATCGTAATCAACGGCGATGATTGACGGATTTTTAAATCGGGAATGTAGGTCGTTAACAATGCTGCCCGCGCCGAGGCCAAGGAGAAGGACTCGACCAGTTATAAAGTTTGGTGGCAATCTACGTAGCGCATCTCGCCACATTTTTCTGATGTAGGGAGACGATTGATCATAACCCTCTACAAACACCCACCATTGACCAAAGAATCTCCGACAAACAATAAACCCGTTGTTCGGGGAGTAGTAATGTTTACCTTCAAAAAGCCAGGACATGCAAAGAATGTTACACTGTTAGCATATGTTGCGACAATTGTTTTACTGGTGGCTTGGGTTAGGAATTTTGTTTGCGAATAAAATTCGCTATAGAATCACTGGCTATCACCGCCCGCGCGAGTTCTCTATTGATGATACAAATCGGGCAGTAAAATATGACCATGAGATAGTAGAGGGTTGGGAGAAAACACTGGCTGAAAAAGGTTTTGGCTCCGATCCCTTTGCCGGCAAGCGAATCCTTGAGCTTGGACCAGGCGCTGACCTTGGCGTAGGCCTAATTTTAGTGGCGAAGGGCGCAGATTCCTATACCGCTTATGACAAAAACCCACTGGCCGACCGTGCGCCAAAGGAATTGCATAACGCCGTGATTGATTCGATTAATAATGCCGGTGCCAGAGCGCGAGCCGCCGAGGCACTTTCAGCTTATGAGCTTAAACAGCCAACCGCCCTTAACTTTAAGCAGGACGATTCGTTTTCATTGAAGTGGGTTCCTGATGAAAGTGTCGATTTGGTAGTTAGTAACGCCGCCTTTGAACATTTTGAACGCGTGCCAGAAATTTTGACTCAGGTTGCTCGCGCTTTAGCTCCAGGCGGTGCTTTTGTTGCCAAGGTCGATCTCCAGACTCACACTCGAGTGCTACGCGACCGGGATCCGCTGAATGTTTACAGATATCCTCGCCTACTTTATAGACTGGCAAAGTTTTCTGGTATTCCGAATCGTGTTCGACCAGCAGTGTATGAGAAGACTTTAAAGGATCTTGGCTTAACACTTGTAGAGATTATTCCAGACGGCGTGATGGACGAGCAACAACTCAGGCGGGACAAGCCATATATGCGACGTCGTTTTAGAAAAGATCCCACCCTCGGCTATTTAAGTTTCACCGTGATCGGGAAGAAGTGATAGAATGAACTCAATATGTCTGTAAAAAAAGCACAAAAAATTCGCAAGGCAATTATTCCGGTAGCTGGAATGGGAACCAGGTTTTTGCCAGCTACTAAGGCTCAGCCAAAGGAAATGTTGGCGGTTGTAGACAAACCAGTGATTCAATATATCGTCGAGGAAGCAGTGGCCGCTGGAATAGAGGAGATCATCTTCGTCACGGCCATGGGCAAGCGGGCACTTGAAGATCACTTTGATCGCAACTTCGAGTTGGAGTATCGCTTAGAGCAAAAAAAGAAGATGGCCGAGCTAAAAGCCATTCAAGCCATTGGCAAACTTGCTAAATTTGCCTTCGTCCGTCAGCAAAAACCAATGGGGGATGGGCACGCGTTACTTGCCGCTGCACCTTTTGTTGGAAGCGATGAAACCGTAGCAATTTTTACGGGGGATGACATTTTTTCCGGAGATAGACCAGCTATTGGCGAGCTCATGGAGACATACGCTAAGTTCGGCGCGCCTGTTGTTGGCGTCCAAGAGGTGCCTCACGAGAAAGTTTCTAGTTATGGAATTATTGATGGCGTTGAAATTGCTGGTAACACTTGGGAAGTGAAGAGGTTCGTGGAAAAGCCTTCACCAGAAGACGCGCCATCAAACCTAGCTTCAGTTGGTCGATACATTATTACTCCAGAAATTTTGCGGATGCTTGAAAAGCAGAAGCCGGGAAAAGACGGAGAAATTCGACTAGCCGACGCATTTACTACATATGTTGATGCCGGAAAGCAATTATTCGGCCAAGTATTAACTGGTAAGCGGTATGATTGTGGCAATAAACTCCAGTTCATCATCGCTCAAATCGAGCTTGGTTTAATGCATCCAGAGGTGAAAGAAGGCTTAGCCGAATACCTAAGGTCCAGATAGCCGAGAACCCACTATTTATTTCTATGATTAAGCGCTTTCTCTCTTTTTTCCTCCTGGTTTCTACGCTAGCCATGGTTGGTGCCGGATGTTCTGGCGGTACTACATCGGCACCGGTTGCTAAGACGGTCACCTTGAAATTTTGGAGTGTATTTGATGAGCAAGACGCCTATAAGGATCTTTTTTCAGCATATAGGGCAGCGCACCCTAACGTGACTATTGAGTATCGAAAATTCCGACCAGAAGAATATGAGAAAGAGTTGATCCGGGCGTTAGCTGACGGCACCGGACCAGATATTTTCTCAGTGCATAGCACTAAGATGGCCGAATTCCAGACGTTACTTTCCCCAATGCCAACGCAGATTAATATCAGCAATCTGGTTACTCAAGGAACTCTCCAAAAACAGACTGTACTTGTAGCTAAACAGGAGACGACCATTTCGCAAAAGGCTTTCAAGCAACAATTTATAGATGCAGTTTCTGAAGATGCATTCTTGAATTATTCAGCTGATCCAAAGGTAGCGGCCACTCCTCGGATCTACGGTTTTCCATTTGCCATGGATACGCTTTCACTTTTTTACAACAAAGATTTGCTAAACGCAGCCGGGATCGCTGAGCCTCCTACTGACTGGGATCTGTTCAATGCGTCAGTCATGAAGCTTACTAAGTACAATGCGAACGGTGGCATCGCCCAATCCGGTGCGGCTCTTGGCACGGTCAAGAATGTAGATCGTTCTGGCGACATCATTTCTGTGCTCATGATGCAGAACGGCGCTCAGATGGCAGATCCAACCGGTATCGCCACCTTCGACAAAGTTCCTCAAGGCACGCCACAGGGAGTTTCCCCGGGTCTCGACGCTGTCACGTTCTACACAGACTTCGCCAACCCAGTAAAAGAGGTTTACACCTGGAATGACGGCTTCCCAAATTCCGTTGACTCTTTTGCTCGTGGACAAACGGCCTACATGCTTGGCTATAGTTACGATATTCCAGTTCTGACTGCCTCAGCGCCAAAGTTAAATTACGGTATTGCGCCATTGCCGCAGATTGCCGGAGGGAAAGTAGTTAATTATCCAAACTATTGGTTACAGGGCGTATCAAAGACTAGCAAGTTTGGAGATTACGCCTGGAATTTCTTACAGTTTGCCTCTAGCCCTACAAATGTCACTAAATATTTGGGCAAGTCCGGTCATCCTACGGCTGTTCGCGGCCTTATTGCTGCTCAGCTTGAAGATGAAAAAATTGGCGTCTTTGCTGGTCAGCTTTTGACTGCTCAGAGCTGGTATCACGGTTTGGATTCAGACGCAGCTTTCAAAGCCTTGAACGATCTTTCTACTGCTATTCTGGTTGGTACCGCAGAACCAAAGAAAGCCGTTTCTCAAGCTGCACAGATAGTCAGCCAAACGTACTAAGAGGAGGCGACGGCGGTTTGTGTTATCATTCTTTTAGTTATGCGCTTCCTCCGAAACTATATTCTCGCCTTTGGCCTTCTTGCTACTTTTTGGTTGCCTTCCGTGGCTCACGCAGCAACGTCGAGTGTTGAATCAGGCTATGCGGATATTCTTTCCCAGGGTTTAATCTTTGCAAATATCTGTTCAGCTCCAGCGCCGGCGGCTTGTGCTTGTAGAGATTCTGGAAATTGTCAGCTTTCTGACATGCTCCAAATTTTCGTTAACATTTCTATTGGTATTTTAGCTATTAGTGGTTCAGTTGCCTTGCTCATGTTCTTTTACGGCGGATTTACTTGGACAACTTCCATGGGCAATCCTAAAAAGATTGAAACCGGTAAGGAAATTATCGTTCGAGCCGTAATTGGTCTCGCCATTATCTTTGGCGCCTACGCTTTTGTGAATTTCTTAGTCGCTGCTATTTCTGGCAAGGCTCCTCAAGCCACCATTGAGCAAACTATTGGCGGCGGTTCAGAAAACGTTATTCAAACACAGTAATTATGCGGATTAAATCGCTGATTGTTCTTGCTGTAGCCTGCTGCATTTTCCTTGTGCCGAGAGCGAGTGTATTTGCAAGTTGTCGATCAGTGCTCGATGCTTGTTTAGCTGCGCCAGGCTGTAAGGATTCTGGTTCCTCAGACACACTTACGATCGTAGCCGAAGCTGATTGTCGAGCTGCGTGCGCCACAACGTTTGATGGTTGTCACGATACCGTTGCTCCGCCACCCCCAGCCAGTCCGTCCCAAAACCAAAGCAGTTCTGGTGGCACGGCCTCGACTAGCAAAGTGGTGTCAGTGATTAACCCTTTAGGTATTACCGATCCAACTGTCATCATCGGAAATTTGATTCGCGCCATTTTGTCGATCGTCGGCTCACTGACTCTTCTTATGTTTATTTATGGTGGGGTGCTTTGGATAACTTCGATGGGGAATGACAAAACCGTTCATAAAGCTAAATCGGTTTTAACTTGGACAGTTATTGGTTTAGCCGTTATTGCTGGTGCGTATACGCTAACGAACGCCGTGATTACTAGCTTGACCAGCGGTTCGGCACTTGGTATTTAATTATCCTGTCGGCTTGCCCTTAACCAGAAGTATGCGAATTAAACCGTTTTTGATCGTTGCTACTTTCCTCCTAGCCTTCTTCATTCCGCAGGCTCACGTACTTGCAGATTGTGTGTCAGATTGTAATAGCAACATGGTTTGGACGGCGTCTAAGCGAGCGGAATGTGTCGCGTCGTGCTCGCAAGGTAACTTTGTGCAAACCGATCCTAATGGGGCATCGACAGATACAACTATCAGACTCGACAATCCATTAGTTTCTGGAGACCCGCGAGTAATTGCTGGAAATCTTATTCGAGCGATGCTTTCTATTACGGGCTCGATCTCGTTACTTATGTTTGTTTACGGTGGCGTATTGTGGATCACGGCGATGGGAAATGAGAAAACAATCGATAAAGGAAAGAAGGTGTTAATTTGGGCGGTGATTGGACTTGCAGTAATTGCTGGGGCATATACGCTGACAAATGCGGTCATCTACGGTTTGACCACAGGATCCGTGTCTGGTCTTTAAGCTGGTGTATAATATCTTGGAGATTTATTAGTTTTAATTTCTTTAACCATTCCTATGGTGAAATCACTTATCAGATTCGGGATGAGCGCAGTCTTGGGCCTGGCACTCGCACTTCCTTTTGTGCGTTTGGTTCCAGCTTTTGCTCCAGTTGCTCACGCTCAGCCACTTGGTTCTGAGGACATCATCAGCTCAGACTTTGGCAACGCCACTGGTCTTGGCCAGGGTGATTTGAAGCAAACCATTGGAAACCTTATCCGTGTAGCGCTTGGTTTCCTAGGAGTAGTAGCAGTGGTTATTGTTCTTTACGGAGGTTTCAAGTGGATGGTATCCGGTGGTAGCGATGAGAAAGTGGGCGAAGCTAAGAAACTCATCATCAGCGGTATCATTGGTCTCGCAATTATTCTCTCTGCATACGCCATCACCACGTTCGTCATTTCGAACCTGATGACGGCCGCGAACGGTTAGTTGTCTCATGTCTCCGTCCGCATCTTCCACGGAAGGTGCGGGCACGATATGCGAAAACTGGCAGCCGCTGGGCTAATGTCACTATCACTCTTGTTGCCGCTAAGTGCCGGCGCCGCTTTTAATGCGGGAGATTCTGGTTTGAATAAGACTGCTGAAGGTGCTTTTGGCGCTGGCTACACGGGCTCAAGAGGTAATATCGGAACTTTCGTTGGAACGTATATCATTAAGCCAGTTCTCGGCCTGCTTGGTTTAGTTTTCTTGATGCTCATGGTTTACGCTGGCGGCATGTGGATGACGGCCATGGGAAATGAAAAACGCGTAGCAAAAGCAAAAGAGATTATGATTGCTGCGGTGATTGGGTCAGTAATCATTGTAGCCGCATACACACTAACTAACGCGTTGTTCTCGGCTTTGAGTACAGGAACTCCAACCGGCTAGTTAGGATTTTTATGTCTACACTTTTGGCGATTAACACTACCACAGGATTATCCGACGCCGGTCAAGGCGCCGGTTATTCTTTAACTCAAACTCCAGCAGAACTTTTGGGTTTTGGCATCCAACTAGTTATTGGTCTTTTGGGGGTCGTTTTTTTGATCCTCGTTCTCTACGCTGGATTCACTTGGATGACTTCAATGGGGAACGAAAAAACAGTGGGAAAAGCTAAGGATATATTAGTTCGAGCCACTGTTGGATTAGTGATTATGATTTCGGCTTATGCTATTTCTTCCTATGTCATTGGCGCATTAGATGTGGCAGTGAACGGACCAGGTGCATAGACTGTCCACATCATTTAGTTAAGCTAGGAATTAATAGGTGTATAATTTCTGTAACATTCATTAATTTATTATGAACAAGCTAAAGAAACTTCTCATTGGTGCGGCGTTGGTAGTAGTGCCATTCTCAACTGCAGTCATGAACGTTAGCGCTCAGACTAGCAAGATTGGCGATAGCTTGGGACAAGTCGGGAATGCGGCTCAATTGGGTGGTGGCGGTGAAGACCAGTTGGTTAATACGGTTGGTAGCTTGATTACTACATTCCTTGGAATTTTAGGTATTGTTTTCTTGGTTCTTGTTCTCTACGCCGGATTCACTTGGATGACAGCTATGGGTGAAGAGAAGAAAATTGCATCTGCTAAGAATATTCTCATCTCTGCTGTTGTTGGTCTTGTGGTTATCATGTCGGCTTATGCGATTAGTAGTTTCGTGATCGCTCAATTGCAACATGCCACAACAGGAGTCTAGTTATAAATAAAACCCCCGTCTTCTCGTCGGTTAGCCGATGGGGAGGCGGGTTTTTTGTTTGCGAGTAATGCAAAACCCCACACCTTCATCAGGTGTGGGGCGAATGACCTCGATTCCCCTTTTAGGGGCTCGCCCGTAGGGCGGTCTACGCCCGAGGGGACAAAGGGGTCGAGCGCGGGACGGTGTCAGTTCCGGGTGCACGACGAGTTGAGCGGTTGATCGCTGTAGACGATCATTTTGACCTTGGTGACTTCGTCCGGCTGGAGGTCAGAGGGTTCACGGGTGATCACCTTGCAGGTGAACACGCGGGCGGCCTTTGCCGGTGCGAATCCGTTGCCAGCGTCTGCGTCGTTCATGACGCGCACGGGGCGGTATTGCCCGGGCGCGACCTGAACCGTCATCGGGATGCCGTCTGTCCAGGACTTGTTCGGATCTACCTCGTAGCCAATGGCGCCGAGGGCGTCACTGCTGGGAGCGATCCCGAACACGCTCGCTTGGGAGGGGAGGCAGTACCTCCAGCCGTCGACGGTGAATTCCCCGACGCCGACCATATTCGGGCCATCAAAGGCCGTAACCGTCATGGTCGAGAGCCCCGTGTTCAGCCAGAGACAAGTTCGCGATTCGTTCTTGATGACGGTGTAGTGCGGCTTGAGCCGACAATTTTCGTTCGGCTCTTGGAGCATGAACGGTCCAGCCGGCAACTGCATGTTGGCGCAGCTGATTGATTCGGGGCCGGTGATCATGTCCTGTGCGGAAGCGAGGGACAGGGCGAAGAGCATGTAAGTGAACATGGCGCACTCCAAAGTTGGGAAGGGATCTGACGGATCTGAGGGCGACCAACGGAATATTCCGTGAGTCGCTCTGTAGATCCGGTCTCCATATACGCATTTTCATGCATTTATGGAGACCGTTCAAGTCGTGTGCCTAGTATCCCCAGAACCGATCCCACCAGGACTTGTTGACCTGGGCGTCGAGTTCCTTCTGCTTGGCGGTGAGCTGCGTCTGCAGGTCAGTTGCGTCCGCCATGCTGGCGTCCAGCAGCTTCTGCGTGGTGTCGTCGACGATGGGCGCGGCGACCGGCTTGGTGACGCGGTCAACGTGCCGAACCGGCTCGTCGAGCACAGGGTACTGACCGCCAGTCTGACCGAACGCCATGAGCTGACCCATGCCGTTGCCGTAGCCGAAGGCCTGGCTCATCGGCATTTGGTTGCCGTAGATCGCCGTGGCCGTGGCCGCGGGCCAGTGGCTGCCGTGGTCGTGCCGTCCGGATTCGTGGTGATGACCACGGCCGGCGTAACGACACCGCTGTTGTTCGCGGTGATGGCCTCGAACGTGCCGGGCTGGAGAGCCGCGATCTGGGCAGGGGTCAACGTATGCAGGTCGACCGTCTTGGCCTTCGCGAGATCGTACGCGCCCTGGATGGCCAGCTTTCGCGTGTCGGCGTCGGTCTGATCGATCGCGGTGCGTCCGACGGATTCGAACCAGAGGGACTCCTCATGCGCACGCGCGATGTCGAGCGCGCCCTGGACTTCGATTCGGCTGGTGGCCGCGTCGTAGCCCTGGATTTGGATCCGTCCGCCCTCCAGGCACTGAGCCTGCATGAGGGCGAATTTCTCGGGGGAGACGTGGCCTTGGTAGGCACCGTTGGCGCAGTCGATCGTGCCCTCTCCCCGGCCGACAACGGAACCGTTCGGTTCGTTGTGGCGGTCCTGCGCGTTCGCAATGGAGAGCATCGAGAAGATAACGAACAACATTGTCCACCTCATGAAAGCGTTCGCCGGAACAGCTGTGGAAACTATTCCATCAGCCCATCCGGACCGATAAGAATAGCAGAAAATTGACGTTTTGTCAACCGTTATTCAATATATTATGGCTAAGGTTTGAGAGATCTATGATGATGGAGACCATTGACTTTTTCCCCTTTTTCTGCTAATCTCACCTGTCCTTAGGCGGCAAGAACCGTAAGGGACATT
The DNA here is from genome assembly GCA_963822405.1 of Candidatus Uhrbacteria bacterium. Classification (GTDB taxonomy): domain Bacteria; phylum Patescibacteriota; class Patescibacteriia; order UBA9934; family UBA9934; genus JAGORL01. Next base: position 114,443 of record CAWGHH010000001.1, read on the forward strand.
CTTTAACAATTCGCATCAATTTCTCACTAAACGAGGTGTCCCATGATGGATTGGACGCGTCTGTTGACGCAACAGTTGCAAGAGTTTATGAAGGAAGAGGGGATCACTCCCCTTAACATTCATGAAAAACTGACCGGGGAAGTGCTCAAACGCTTCCTTGAAAAGTTTGCCGGTACGGCTGATCCCGTGCAGTTGCGCAAGCAGCTGGCGGATGCCCCTGGCGCCGCCGGTTTCTTCATTTCCCTCATGCTGGCTATGCCGGTTGAGGGACGGCTAGCCACCCTTCTCGTCCTTTCGGAAGTGATGAAGGCAGCGGGCTTGCCAATTCCCACCAGTGCCAGAACTGCAGTCATTGCAGCTTTTGGTGCAATGGGCGAGGCCGGAGTAACTGACGCAGATGTGCGCCGGTACCGTTCTCGCGTGCTCTCGTATTTCAACAGCTCGGCCATTCCGGCTGAGTCAGTTCCTGTTCCCATCGAACCCATCACCGGGGCCTCGGCAGTGCCGACTCCAAAGGATACGAACATGAGTCCCCTGATCAATCCGTTGTGTCTCACTTGGCCGGTCACTCCGGTCGCAGTTGAGCAGCCGGGATTCCATGTGTTCGCCGTGCCGGGTGTCATTCATCAGGACTTCGGGCCGTCCGCGTCCGCGCAGACTCCCGAAACCGTCGCCGCGAGCACGACCCAGAATCCGTTGCCTGGTTCCGCTGAACCGCCTCCCTCGGGTGGCGATCCGGTGGTCCCGCCGAGCAATCCGCCGGAGCCCGTGACCGTGAACAACGTTCCGGTCACGCCTCCGTCCGGTGGTGGTGGGGCAATCCCTCCGTCCACCGGTCTCACTCCGCGCCGCGAAGGCCCGGATGGTAACCGGTGGCGGTACTTGGACTTCATCATCAATGACGTCCTGCCGTTGCGCGAAAACGAGACTTTGACTTTGCCCGATGGCCAGCTCAAATATCGATTTGGGTTGGCCTGGGTACAGGAGCACTTGGGAGAAGATTCCGCATTCGGCAAGCAGGCGCGTGAAGCGTTCTCGCTGTTGCCGGAGATGACGGAATTGGAGCGTGCGACACTTGAGCCTCACCTTGTGGTGCTCAGGCGGGTGCACGCCCCGAAGAGCACGGTCACGAAGGCGGAGCGCAATCTCGCCACCGTGCCTGTGAACGACGCGATCCACCTGTCGCACGCCTGGGACGTGCGGATCCGGGTCATTGCCCAGGCCAACGCCTGGTTCTGGCGCCGGTGGTTCTTGTTCGGCCTCGCGGATCTCGCGGACGATAAAAACGATGACGAGTTCCGTGAGTGGCGCAATGGAATCTTGAAGATCTTCGGATTCGGTTCCGCCACCACCACGGCCGTTATCGCGATCGGCGCGCTCATGCTCGGTCGCAAGGCGTACAACTGGCTCACCAAAAAACCGGAGGCAATCACGAGTACAACGTCAGGTACAGGAGGCGGCGGCGGAAATTCCGGCGGCACTTCTCCGGGATCGACTCCGGCGAAAGAACCCACTCCGTTTGTGACCGTACTCGGATGGTTTCTGATCGTGGTGTGTCTGATCATGGTCATCCCATGGATTGCGAGCTGGTTCGTCGAGGGCATGTCCATTCGTGCTCTGATGGTGACTGCTCCGATCGTGACGATCTGGTGTGCCAAGTATCTCCCCTTCATCCATGATCCATGGGTGTGGCCGAGGGAGAGCGTCGTGCTAAACGACGACACCAACGCGCTCGTGAAAGGGCGAGTTGACGTGAAGTCGAGGATCTTCGAGGCGATCAACGAACGCAATTTGAAGTTGTTGCTCGTAACGCCAGGCATCTGGCGGCGGCTGCTTCTGAAGATTGCTCTCGGGGCCGTGTTGATTGGCGGTATCATCATGAACTTCGTCTTCATCTTCACGGGTGACTCACACATCGCGCAAGCCTCGATAACGGTCGGGATACTCGCGGCGGGATTTTTCCTTGATCTCGCCCAGCTCTTCAATGCATATTTCACGTTCTCAGAGATCGCGGATATGCTCAAGCCGGTGTTCAGGCCGGCGCTCAAGCTGATCGTTGGCGTGATCGTGGTGGGTTTGGGGAGTGAGCTTCTCTTCCCGGGCATCGGTCAAGTCGGTTTGCTCGCTAAGGTTCAATCAACAACCAGAGCCTGGGCTCCGGTTTCCAAGGAAATGGTGAAGACGGGGTTCCTCACTGCTCCAGTTGGTGACCTGTGGTTCCGATCGGAACCCGTAACCAAGCCTTTGATCGCATCCGTTTCCGGTACCTGCGCGTCGCGGGATCGGATGGAGGCGCGGATGGCTGGTTACTGCAGTAACGCCCAGACGAAGAACGACGGGCGTTGTAAGTGCGAGTGACTTCGGCGTAATGGCCGGTGTGCGGTGGGTTCCAATCCCCACTGCGCACCGGTCGCTTTTTTTACGGAAGGTTTTACGTGGGGTATGCTTAGTCATATATGTCAGCTCTCGCAAAAAATTCAGCTTTACAAATTGGCGGTAAATTATTTGGGACAGTTTTTGGCCTCATCACTTTTTTCTTACTGCTTCAGTACTTCGGCACAGAGGGTTACGGTTTGCTGACTACGGCCATGACTTACGTGGCTATTTTTGGAGTGGTGGTGGACTTTGGTTTGACCTTGACTACTACGCAGATGATTTCTGAGCGTGGGGCAGATGAGGAGAAGATTTTGGGGAACTTACTAACTTTGCGTGTGCTGTCGGCTTTGGTTTTTATGGCCATTGCGCCAGTGACTGCGCTCTTTGTGCCGGGTGTTAAGGAGGTTGTACTTTTGGTATGCATAGCTACTGGCTCGTCATTTTTTGCATCAGTTGGCCAGACGTATATTGGAGTTTTTCAAAAACGTTTACAGCTTGGCGCACCAGTTTTGGGCGAGATGCTGAATAGGTTGATCGCTTTGAGCTGGGTTATTGCTGCCGGCGTTTTACACCTCACATTATTTTACGCATCACTCGGATTCTTCGTGGGTGGCTTCGTCCAGCTTTGCATTATGCTTCTTGGGACGGCTCGATTTGTAAAACTTCGTCCTAGATTTGAATGGCATGTTTGGCGAGATGTTCTAGTTAGAAGTTGGCCGATTGGCATTTCTATCTTTTTTAATCTTTTGTACTTGAAGGGCGATATTCTGTTCATGGCCGTTCTGCTGGATCCAGCCAGGCGGTTTATTGAAATCGGACAGTATGGTTCCGCGTATAAAGTGGTAGACGTGATGACCATGGTGCCAGTTACTTTCATGGGTCTCATGTTGCCGATCTTAACTTTGGCCTGGAGCGAGAGGAACCGGGAGAAATTTGATCGTAGCCTCCAAAACACATTTGATATTTTTGCGCTGATTGCCATTCCGTTTGCAGTTGGCGCAGTTATGCTCGGCGTGCCGGTAATGACAGCGGTCAAGCCTGACTTGATCCTTGCTGGTCAGGTGTTGGCGATTCTTGGTCGGCAGCCGCCATTGTATTCTTCAACTCGCTGTACGGCCATGCGGTGGTAGCTGTAAAGAAACAGAAGATTATGACTTTGGCGTACTTAGTGGTGGCCGTAGTTGCCATAGTTGGCTACGTCCTTTACATTCCTATTTACGGCGCCTGGGCAGCGGCTTGGGTGACCTTGCTGTCCGAGTCATTGATCGGTCTGTTTGCGTTCATAGTTGTTTCAATGACTACCAAGCGTTTGCCGAACTTGAAAATGACCGCTCGTGCAGTTGTCTCGACCATTGCTATGGCGGGGGTGATCGGATTTTTCACTTCTCGGTATGACGCTACGGCAAACCCAGCCTTAGCAGCCTTTATTGTAGTGACCGGTATCATTGTTTACGCTGCAGCTATTTCTGTTTTAGGCGGACCACGGCCACAAATGATTGCTAAATTGTTCCTACCCGAGAAACCAACAGGGAGTGTATGACCATGATTATTGTTCTTCTCGTTTCAATTTCTTTTGCATATTTAACATATCGCGACTTTAAGCTCGCGCTTTTTGTTCTCTTGGCGCTCTTGCCAACCTACCTGATTCGTTTTTCGATCGGCCCCGTGCCGACTACATTACTCGAGTGCCTAGTGCTCATAGCTATCGGGTTTTGGTTCGTTCGAGAGAATGGTTTTAAGCTCGATTTCTTACGGACAATGGCCCGTATCGAGTTCCGATTTTGCTTCTGCTCGCCGCTTCCTGTTTTTCGGTAGTCGTCGCGCCTGATGTATTTTCCGCACTTGGTATTTGGAAAGCCTATTTTATCGAGCCGATACTTTTGTTCTTCGTGTTTCGGTCTACGTTTACCGAACGCAAAGATTGGGAATACGGATTTTTCGCTCTTGGTGGTACGGTTATCGTTTTGTCGATCTTCGCAGTCGTCCAACGACTCACTGGCTTTGGTATCCCAACCCCCTGGGACATTGAACTCAGGGCTACGAGTTTCTTCGATTTCCCCAACGCTCTCGGATTATTCGCCGCACCAATTACATCCGCGGCCTTGGTGTATGGGTTTGGCGTCGCCAAACCCGTACGCCGCGGATTTGCTTTCGCCATCGCTCTCCTCGGCTTCCTCGCCTGCCTCCTCTCCCAAACTGAGGCAGCTTTTGTTGCGATCCCCGCATCTCTCCTTTTGGTTCTCTTTGCGTCGAGCGTCCCTTCGGGATACAAAGCGTGGATCGGCTCGGCGGTTCTTCTCCTCGGTTTTGTTGCCTTCATGTTTGTTCCCATCATTCACGAGAAACTTCTTCTCCAGGATTTATCTGGTCAGGCTCGCTTAGCCCAGTGGAGCGAAACTTCATCGTACCTGAAGACTCACTGGTTAACGGGCGCTGGTCTTTCCGGCTATCCCTCGGCCATTAAGCCGTATCACGATCCTCGAGTGTTCGAAATCTTCCAGTTCCCGCATAATGTCATTTTGAATTTCTGGGTCGAGCTTGGATTGCTCGGCGTTATCGCATTCGTCGCGTTTATTGTGGTGGTGGTGCGACGAATGGTCACGGCAAGTCGCGACCGTACAACGCAGGCAGATATATTCGTCCTCATGGCCTTCGCCGCTCTTTCGACAATGTTCATCCACGGCCTCGTTGACGTGCCATTTTTCAAGAATGATCTAGCGATACTCGCAGCATTTTTCTTGGCAATGGTGTTATAATCGACCGGTAATATGATCCCTCTTCTTCGCCGAGCTTTTTCAGGTATTTTATTGCTTTCTACGCTTTTTCTTGGCGTTCCTCTCTCAGTTTCAGCTGCGTCAATGCCATATTCGGCTCTTCGAGTTACAACGACCGGTGGCGGGAATATTTCGATGACTCCAGGCGAAGTTAAGAATATCGCGGTTACTTTCCAAAACAAGGGCTCGCAAACATGGGTGAATGACGGCAACGGTTATATTTCGCTTTACACCTACGGTCCAAAGTATCGGGCGAGTGTTTTTGATCCCGGTTCTTGGCTTTCGCCATCGCAGGTCAAGCGGCTGAGCGAGTCGACAGTTAAAACTGGAGCTGTTGGAACTATTTCGTTTACCTTGAAAGCACCAAAGACAGTTGGGAGCTATAAGGAAACCTTTGCTCTTGCCGCTGAGAATCTTAACTGGGTTTCGGGCGGTGATTTTACGTTTAATATCACGGTTGCTAACAAGACCGTGTCGACTCCGGTAGTTTCGGCAACTCCGTCGACGCCTATCGCGCCATCTACTTCTGGTATTTCTGGTTACTCCGCCTCTATCGTCACCCAATCGGCGACGAAACTAAAGGTTCTGGCTAAGAAACCTGTTTCATTTTCGGTCGTCGTCAAAAATACCGGGACAACTACCTGGAAAGATGTCGGCATAACGGCGCCAGATCTCAATATGGCCTCGGGCGCGAGTGATTTTCGACACGCCAGTTGGCAAGGTCAACAAGTCGTTCTTTTGACGCAGAAAGTTAAGCCTGGCGAGACCGCGGCCATGCAATTTTTCTTCACCGCACCAAATGTAAATGGTATTTCAACCGCGAAGTTCCAAATAATGGCGGACGATTTGAATATCCCTGGTACTTTTGTCGAGATACCCGTTGAGGTGACGGGCGGCTCGGCTGAAGCGGTCGTCGCGCCGACCAACGAGAATATCACGCCGGCATTGCAACAGATCGACGAGCCAACTATCCGCGTTGGCGTCTTAATTGTCGACGATGAAACGAAAGATGAGGTGGTGATTACGTCGTATGAAAGCGATTTCGATCTGACCGACGACGCAGGTACGGCGCTTGGTTCATACTCGAAGGGCACAGAGGTGCACGCGGCTTGGGACGGCTCGAACTACTTATACAATGACGGCGCACACAAGAAGAGCGCTAAACCTCTGCGCTTTGTTCCGAAAACTCCGAACGCGGTCATGACGATTACGAATTTTGATCGTCGAGTAACTCGCGGCACGTCATTCGCCAACAATACATTCCGCAATGTCCTCGAGCTTCGTTACAACGTCCCAAATGATCGAACCTGGGTAATAAATGAACTGCCCGTCGAGTTCTATCTTCGCGGTTTGGCCGAAACTTCTGATTTGTCGCATCCAGAATTTCAGAAAACTCTTTTAACTGCCGCTCGAACTTACGCGTTTTATCACTGGACCCACGCCACCAAGCACAAATCAGAAGGCTTTCACGTAGACGCCTACCAGGATCAAGTTTATTGGGGCTACGGACAGGAAGAACGAACGCCTCGAATAACTGCTGGCGTCATCGCGACTCGCGGAATGATCGTCACTTATAACGGCGACACCGCGGTCACTTCTTTCTTCTCGCGTTCCGATGGCAGAACTCGTAATTGGTCAGAAGTTTGGGGCGGTAACGTTCCGTATGCAGTGTCCGTTCCAGTTCCTTGTGACGTCGGCAAAACCCTCTGGGGACATGGTGTGGGTATGTCCGCTTCCGGCGCTCTCTGCATGGCCAAAGATGGCCAGGACTGGAAATCTATCCTGAAATACTTTTATACGGGAGTTGAGGTGAACCAGAAATGGCAATAACAAAAACGAGCTCCTCGCGGGGCTCGTTTTAATTTTAGTTTCTTTCCAACTTCTCTTCGTATGACATTTCTCGGTGACGATGGGTCGTTTTGCAGGTTTCGACCATGCCACTGATTAATACTTTGATCTCGTCTGGGTTATCAATATTTTTGAACTGGAACCTTTCTTTCTCGGCGGCTGTTTGAATGTAGACATTGCCGAAGGTAAGAAAGGTTTGGAGAGGGCCGGTCATTTCGCTCGTAATATCTTGAATCTGGCGCAGGTGCATTTCCGAGATAACTCGGTGAAACAGACCGAACTGTTCTGTATTAATGATGCGCTCGGTAGTTACAATCCAGACGTCCAGCCAGTAATCAGTAATTTCAGTGATCGTGAGCATGAAGACAATGAGCAGGTAGCCCATGAAAACTATACTCGCCACAGGACCCCAGATAGGATCAGCAAAAACGTCATTTTTTGTGAAAGAGAAGAAGATCAGCACGGCAATAGGCACTACCATGAGCATGGCCGTGAAGACGAACATGCGGACTACCTCAACCCAATGTCGGCGTAGCATGATAACGGATTTTTCTTCGGGCTGACTGTTTGGCAGTTCTGTTAAGCGCATCATAAGCCGTAGATATTGGTTGCCGGAGTATTGATGTTGAGGATGGCAATCGGATCAATCTTTTGATTCCAGTCATATCTACTGAACAGAAGCGTGCTGGTCCCGATGATGAATGCAAAGCCAATGATGTAAACCGCAACGATGGCTTGCGTGGCTGTAGACTCGATACCAAATCTGACTATGTGAAAGACGTTAAAGAAAACAAATAAAGCTGAAACTAGCACAACAACCACGAACGGAATAAGAAAATACACTACAGGGAAGGGCATATATACAAGAATTGTAGCACGCGGTTACCCATTGTTCCGACAGAACTCCTCGATTAGTGTTCTGACCGTATTTACGCGTTCTTCCCAATATGGTGTTTGAGGAACAATTCGCAAAGCAGGATGAGCTGACCAGGCGCGTAGAGTTCGTTTGCCACTTTCAAGCGCAGATTCATGGGTTAACTCTTGGCGTTGGGGGTTATTTGAGGCGTATCGACTGAATATTTCTTTGTCAGGCATTTCAAGATAAATGACCAGATCATACCTGGCATATGCTTGATCAATAGTCATTCCGGTCACTTGAAGGAATTCCTCTGGTCCACTCATGTACGCCATGGTGTCTGGCAGAGCTCGATCTAAAACGATGAACGATTTGCCGGTATTTTGAGCGTGAACATCTCCAAGATGTTCGAACGTTAAGAGTGCCTCACCAAAGTGACGGTTAAAAGCTAGTAGAGGTTGGCCGACCGTTGGCGAGACTACCCCCAAACCAAAAATTAGTGACGCGCCTTCTTTTTGAAAATATAGTTGAGGCATTTCTGCGCGCAGTAGATCCGTAGCGGCTGTTTTTCCGCTACATGGTTCGCCGGTAATCACTATTCGTCGTAGACGATTCCTCATAGCAACGAATCTTTTGAAGCAGTTTTGATCCCAAGATGTTCGTAGGCACGTGACGTGGCCATTCGACCGCGAGGGGTGCGTTCGAGAAATCCTAATTGCAATAAGAACGGTTCGTAAATTTCTTCGATTGTCTCCGTTTCTTCCTGGGTGGCAGCGGCGAGGGTGCCGAGACCGACTGGTCCGCCATTAAACTTTTCGATTAGCGTTAAAAGTAGATGTCGGTCTACATTGTCGAGTCCAAGCGGGTCGATCGACAGCATAGTTAGTGCGTCATTGGCGACCGCTTCCGTAATAGACCCGTCGTGTTTGATTTGGGCGAAGTCGCGAACACGCTTGAGGAGTCGATTCGCAATGCGCGGGGTTCGACGCGCGCGGTCAGCAATGGCTTGAGCAGCGGGGGAGTCAATTTCAACTTCGAGGATCCCGGCTGAGCGCGTAACGATTCTTCCCATGTCCTCTTGGTTGTAGAAGTTAAGGTGGAAGGTCGAGCCGAACCGGTCGCGCAGTGGTGACGACAAGAGCGAGAGGCGAGTTGTCGCGCCGATGATGGTGAATGGTTCGAGGCCGAGCCGCAGCGTTCGCGCCGAAGCGTCCTTTGCCGACGACTAAGTCAAGCGCGTAATCCTCCATGGCCGGATAAAGTACTTCTTCGATCGTCTTATTCATCCGGTGAATTTCGTCGATAAACAATACGTCACCTTTGGCTAGATTCGACAAAATAGCCGCCAGATCACCGACTCTTTCGAGTGCCTGCCCGCTCGTAATCCGCACATTCGCGCCCATCTCGCGTGCAATAATATGGGCGAGTGTAGTTTTTCCGAGGCCAGGATTTCCGTATAACAAAATGTGTTCAAGTGGTTCGTTCTCGTTGCTTTGCGGCTTCGATGAATATGCCCAGGTTCGTCTTCAGTTCATCTTGCCCAATGAAATCACAAAGCCTCTCTGGCCGCAGGCCGAGTTCAATCTTCTGTTCTTCCTCGACCGCTTCTGGTGCTACTGCTCGAGGTTCTTCATTTACCTGCTCTTCAATCATACTTAGCTGAAGTTTACCCCAGTTTGGCTTTAATATAAAAACTTTTGTGTTCTTCTCCTACCTTTGGTAGTATTTCATCCATGCCGGGATGGTGAAATGGCAGACACGAGGGCCTTAAGAGCCCTTATCCGAAAGGGTGTGCGGGTTCGAGTCCCGCTCCCGGTACCAGAAGACCGAGCAGTAATGCGCGGTTTTTTGTATAGATGGGGTCAGGTCGGGATATGGAGCATTTGTGTTTTCGGTAGATTTGTATTTCTGCTACACTCCTCCAGGTATGCTAGCCGCTGAACCAAAATACCGCCCGAACGCCGCCATAATTGTGACGGATGGAAAGGGACATGTGCTCATGTGTGAACGTAATGATTTGCAGTATGAGGGGACGTGGCAAACGCCCCAGGGAGGCATTGATAAAGGGGAAACTGCTCGCCAAGCAGCTGAACGAGAACTTGCCGAAGAGCTCGGGCTCGCACCGGAAGAATTCGACATCATTGCAGAGTCGACGAAGAAATATAAGTATGAGTGGACAGCCACTTATCAGCTTTTGAATCCATATCGTGAATTTGTTGGACAAGAACAGCAGTTTTTCTTAGCAAAAGTTCATCCAGACGCGCAATTTTATTTGGACACAGCCGGTCACGGTGAATTTAAGCAGGTAAAGTGGGGGAGTCCGGCCGATTTAGTTAAGTATTGTTGGTCCGCAAAACGCCCCGGAATCGAGGCGTCATTGCGCGAATTCGGATTATTGTAATTCTGTGGTAGGGGTCGACCCATGCGTCGACCCTCTTTGTATTTCGAGAATTCCCGTCGGCACGCCCAAATCGTCCATCATTGTCTGTGCCTTGTCACCCGCGGCCGGCGACATCTGTCTCTTCTCCAGGTACATTGGTTCAAATTTAAGCGTCAATTTGTCAGCCTCAACAGTCATGCGTAACGCCATGCCCCTTTTTGTTTGCTCTGACCAATCTTGGTCGAATAGAAAATTTCCGAGCGAGTAAACAATCGGCACGCCGTTGTAGGTTTCGTAGGTTTCGACTATATGCGGATGTCCGCCAATAACTGCATCTGCGCCGGCGTCGACGAAGGCGTGCGCGGTTTTAACCTGCGAGCTCGACGGGTCATGTTCGTACTCCACGCCCCAGTGAGGCATGACAATCACGAAATTTCCGGCTGCTTTTTCAGTTTTGATCGTCGCGAGAACTCCTTCCGAGGTTTCGTTGAAAGCGTGAAAACCGATGAACGCGAAGTTAATCCCGTTTACAGTTTTGTGGGCGACGAAATCACCGCTTTTCCACGGGTCGCCAAACGGCGTCATGCCATTGTCGATAATTGTTTGTCGAGTTAATTCTGTGGTCGTGTTTCCAAAATCATCAGTGTGGTTATTTGATAATGACAGGACGTCGAATCCGTGGCTCGCCAGCATTGTTACGTTGTTAGGAGTTGTATCGAACAGCATGACATTTGTAACCTCAATGTTTTGTTTTTCGCGAACTGAACTTTCGAAATTACCAATCAACAAATCATTATTCGAAAGTAAATCCCCGACCTTTTCAAATATATAATCTTGTCCGTAAGTTTTGATGTATTGTTCAACGTTCCGCGCCATCATGATATCGCCCACAAATTCCAACGTCGTCGAGGTCGCGGTAGGGGTCGACCCATGCGTCGACCCTTCCTCACCCCGCATCCCCGCCACCTTCAGGTAATGGGTTTGAATGTGTTTGATTGGTTTTGCAATGGTAGTAAATGGGTCGACCAAAAGAAATCCGACGAGAATAGTCGAACCGAGACCAGTTAAGAGAAGCGAGGAGTTCTTGTTCATGAATAGAAAAGCCTACTCTGTTGGCGGAATAAATTCAATGCTTTTCACTAGTCGCTCAATATTTTCGGCTGGTTTATCGAACCCAGCTTTTCCCATAAAACGTTCATCAGATGCTGAATACATGTCGAGTGATACGCTGTCGATAGTCGTGTTAAACGCGGGGATCAGATAGGAAGAGCTACCAGCGCCTGAGAGTTTGGCAATTCCACCGGTTGCGATAGTTAGGTTTGAGCAGGTTGAGCTAGTGATGAAATTACCAGCCCAAGATGGCATGGTTGAACTTGATTCTCTTAGTAACGAACAAACATCAGCTTGGTTAACTTGATCCATCCACCGAGGGTCTGGTTGTACAAACCAAGAAAGGTCGCCCCAGTATCCCGCGTGACCAGTCGGCTCGACATATTCTGCCCCCATGAAGTACACCCGTTTAGGGTCATTCGATAAGCCGGTTTGCGAAAACGAGAAGAATACGCCACCATCACGCTTTTCAACGACGACCGTTCCATAGCTCTTCGGATAACCAAATCTGATGCCAAGAGCTGAGTTCTCATAAAGCATGGCCTCTGTTCCGGGAAGCTGATGCGCCGTGCCAACATTATACACAAGTGATTCGGCCGGTAATTCAGCGGGTGAAGTTGGCTTTGTCTTTGGGCCAAGGTTCGTATACATGATGAGAGCCAAGCCGGCGAGTATGCCCACGATCCCGAACAATAGAGAATAGCGCTTCATATATTTGTTTTCTCTATCATAACAAAAATACCTCGTTACCGAGATATTTTTGGTGGAGCGGCGAAAGGGACTCGAACCCTCGACCTTCTCCTTGGCAAGGAGACGTTCTACCACTGAACTATCGCCGCGTTTCGGTCAATACATTAACATGCGACGTTTTCAGCGTCAAACGTTAGAAATATTAGCGGTCTGCGAGTAGGCGAAGACGCGAGTTTGATCGTTCGAGCGTGCTGATACGAACTTCGTGGTTTAGGTGGCTCGATTCTAGGCGTTCGACAATTCCATGAGTTTTTATGGCGTAAACAGCCACTTCATCAAGGCACTCATCTATGCGGTCGATTTTTATCTCTAGTTGATCAACTTTTGTTTCTAGCTGGTCGAATCTCTGATCCATGATGTCGAATCTACAGTCCATTTTGTCAAATCTCTGATCCGTCACATCAAATCTCTGATCCATCACATCAAATCTCTGATCCATTACATCAAATCGCTGATCCATCCGATCGAATTTGTGATCAACCAGATTGAATTTTTGATCAACAAGATCAAATCTCGAATTCATGTCTGACCGAAGATCGGTGATGCTTTTGAGAATTTCTTGATTAAGGGAAATTTCGTTCATAGGAATATTTTCAGTCTACACGATCTATTTAGGCGAGTATAGCACCAGTTTAGGGCCGGAAAATCCGGCCCCTATTTGTGCGGAGAGGGCTATGCGGCGACAGGTACGGTGACGAAGTTGCGTGGGCGTATTCCTTCGATAGCTTGTTTCTTTAAGAGCCAGCTGATGCCTTGTTTGTTGCCACTCTTGTATTGTTCACGAGCAATTTCGTTAATGAAGCTGTAAATTTCATGCGCTATGTCTTCCGGCATGTCGAACTTCACCATTAATGCATTGTAGCGTTCTTCGAGAATGTCATACCAGGATTTCTTTGGGGTCTTGATTGAGTCGGTCATATTTGAGGTTGGGGTCGACCCATGCGTCGACCCTTAGAATAATTATTAGGAGATTAAAGGTATCGTTATGCCTTTTGCTTTGGCGAACCAATAGGCTAGGGCACCAAGGCTAGTTGTCAGTAATCCTCCTCCTACCCACGGAACCGGTTTGGTCGGTGAATTAATCGAGGTTGGGGTCGACCCATGCGTCGACCCTGCTGGTGGTAGGGTGGCTCCCCCTCCTTTCGAAGGAGGGGGTAGGGGGGAGGTGATTGGTCCGCTTTCGGTTCCCATCGACCCATTCAGGATGGTCAACCCCGTCTGGTCGAGGATCGTCACCGTCCACGCTCCCTTCACTAGTCGAACAATTCCGGTTACGGCTACGCGGTCATCAAAGGCGAGGTTAGAGAAGTCTACGGCTGTTGTTTTAGACGAGTTCGCAACGATCAGTTCTCCATTGTCGAGGCCGATTGTTAGACTCTTACCGGTAAGGTCAACAACCGAACCGCTGAGGCTCATGAGAAGACCGTGCGTTGCATCGTCGAGTGTTTCAAGCGCATCTGGCGCAATAGAGTCATCGCCGACAATTTGGATGTTTGATCGCTTGGATATTTTTAGTCGAGTGTACCCATCTTTCGGATCAACCACGCCTGTTACTCGAATGCGCGTCATGGGCGAAAGTTTCGGCCAATCAGCTTTATTGAAGTAGATTTCTAGTCCGTCTATGTACGCCAGTTGTTTTCCAAACATGCCGGGGAGTCCAACCAGGACTCCCTCCACGGTAACCGTAGTCTTTGCGGCATAGTTCGTAATCTCCGATGCATCGATAACTGGAATTGCGGGTTCTGATTGGTTCGCTCCTCCCTCTCCACGAAGTGGAGAGGGCCGGGGTGAGGTCAGGGGTGGCTCGATCTGCGTACTCGCAGCTACTACGCCCGTTGCCACTTGAGGTTCGCGCTCCACCCGAATAGGGGATGCGGTTCCGGTAGAATTGTCAGTCCCTGTATTTGATCCCGAATTGGTTTCAGGATTGCTGATAACGGTCGTAGTGTCGTTTGCTGTCTCATATGTGATGTTGGGGTCGACCCATGCGTCGACCCTTGAATTAGTACCAAGTGGCGTTGGATTAGTTTCTGCCCATGTGTCAGTGAATCTTGAGAACGACCTTCCTTTTTTCGGCGCACTCGTTTTGTCATACGAGATTGCGTCGATCGTCGCTCCGGTTCCATCGAACAAGAAGATGCTGTCGCCATCATTATTCAGTTTGCTTTTTGGATTTTGCAGGACAAAGAATGAATGAGCTTCGAGTGTCTGTGTCGGCAACATTGTTTTACTTGTCGTTGCATCTTTTTCCGTCCAGCCTGTGAGGTCGATCGGTCCATCTGTCGTATTAAGGATTTCGATCCACTCTGTTCCGTCGACGGGATCCGACACAAACTCGTTGATGACTACGGAGTGTGCGGGGTACGAGTGGAACATGGGTGAGTCGGTGGCCGCAGGTGCGGTCGAAGGTATCGTTAGCGACGCTTTGCATTCAGGGGCGGCCGCCTCAACCGTCACGATCCGTACCGGACAAATCAAGCACGGATCCGCAATCGGTACAGTCTTCTCAACCAGATCCACAACTAATGGCGGTTCTGGCTCGGGCGTGATCAGGAGTGGCTCGCTTCCCCCTTCCAGGGGGACAAAGGGGGTCGTGATCGGGGTGGTCAGGAATGGTTCGCTTACTCCCCCTCCTTCCGAAGGAGGCTCGCCCGTAGGGCTGGTAGTCAGGGCTACGCCCGAGGGGGGTAGGGGGGTGGTCGAAAACGCCGCCACCGGCGCCTCAAACTCAGGGGTGGTCGGGTAATGGTCAACTTCCGTCCCATCACTCGCAATCAGTGTGAGGTCCAGGGCAGAGTTCGACAGCGACACCGCAGTCGTCACCACATCAGGTTTTATGGTCAGCGTCGTTTTCGGGTCGCCGAGGTCGTAGTTGCTGATGAGGAACGTTCCGTTCGCTGGAATAGTCGAGTTTGTCGGGAGGGGGAGTGGTTTGCCCACTCCCGCCCCGCCTAGAATCGACCAGCCCGTAAGATCAATCAATGTGTCGCTTAGGTTTTTTAGTTCTAGCCATTCGTCCGCGGTGCTCGCTTCGCTGCCTGCCCAGTTGATTTGGCCAAAGGTGGCTTTGGGTGCTGCATCCGCACGGGCGGATAAAGGAGACAGAGCGGGCATGAGGGCGATGATTCCCAAGAGTCCATATGCTAGTTTCATAGTTAATTATTAAGGATCAGCGAACCGGATTCATCAAACGCGCGTGTAAACAACAAACCCCAGGGCTTGCCTCTGGGGAGAGGAAGCTCTGGGGGTTTTGTTTACCCATATATTGCACCACACTATCCGATCTCTTCTGATTTTGCGGTGGGGATAACTAAAAAAATCGGCATTATACCGATGTTTTTTACAAAGTTCTATTTAGATTCTCTGGTGGGCGAGGGGGGACTCGAACCCCCACGGATTGCTCCACATGCTCCTAAGGCATGCGTGTATGCCAATTTCACCACTCGCCCGTGAAAAGGAGTGTATTTGAAAAATAGTTCTTTTGCAATGTTAGAATGTATCAATCGAATTAGGTGCGAGTATAATGGTGAAAAATCAATAATTTTTATGAAAAAGGTCCACGGTTTCGTTTTTTCGCAAACTCAAAAAGTGTTTCTCGGCATTTCGGTAGTCCTGTTGTTCATTGCTGGAGCCGGATATTTATTCACTTCACAAAATGAGGCATCACTAACCGTGATTGTTCCAGCAGTAAAGAATGAAGCTTTCATTGTCGAGCTAGATTACGGTAAAAAACAGCTAACAACCACAACTTATAGCGCTGAAGCAAAAAAAATTCTTTCAACAAAACAAATTCCATTGGATGATTATCTCGCCTCATCGAGTACGAATGTGCTCGGAGCAAACGATGCAGTGCAATACAACCCGACAACAAAAGATATTTTCTTTTTAACAAACGGTTCCGCGGACATGGGTGGGATATGCGTGAATAAAGATGGTTCATGTGTTTCTCGTCTCTATAGAATCGGAAACGACGAGAGCTTTCCAAAAGTTATCTTCGAATCAGAAAAGATTTCCCTAAATTGGGTGGTAAATAGTTTTGATGACTCTATTCTTCTTAGTCATTCTGAAGCGAGTGGCAGTTATCTCACAAAAATCAGCGCCGAAACCGGGAAGGTTATTTTTGCTAGAAATTTAGAGGTAGGGGATCATGAAGGGCTGGGGAACTTTGTTGTTTCTGCAGATGGGAAATACACCTACCAGGCAAGTACGGACAGAGGTGATGGCGCCTCTAGCGCGCATCTTCGGCTTAGAATAATAGATAATACAAACGGAAATCTTACGAATAAAGAGATATTTACTGGTTCGGTTCTCGCCGAAACGAACATTTCTCCAGATAACCGGTATTTCGCTTTTTATGTGGAAGGAGCTTCGATTTTTACCCCCAAGCTTAATGTCTTCGATCTTAAGAACACAAAACTTGCGGAAATCCCTTATGAAGGCGAGGTAGTCAATAGGGGTTTGCGTTGGTCGGGTGACAGCTCGAAATTAATCCAAATACTGAGACAAGGACTTGTAAGTTACGACCTCACCACGAAGACAACCGCAAAGCTCCCCGTGGATTCGACAAAGGCACCCTATGTTTTCGCTTGGGGACCATCAAAGGATCTCATCCTTTACATGTCCACGGACAAATTAATCAAAATGTTTGACGTGAATAGCGGTTCGTCGACTATTATCCCGATTGCCACTACCGACACCTCCGGCGTAAATTCTGCCACTTGGTACTAAGTAAAAAAACTGACCGTAAAAAGCGGTCAGTTTTTTTGTTGCAATTTTCTGATATCAATCGCGCTAATTTTATAGTGTAGAATGACTGATATGGTTTTTTCCCTCGCCGCACTTGTTCTCGCCCATCAATTGTCTGGTCGAATTCTTTTAGCGGTCGAAGACTCGGGAAAGGCTTGGTATGTGAATCCTGTGAATGAACAGCGTTATTCTCTCGGTTCGCCAGATGACGCTTGGTTTCTTATGCGTTCATTAGCGCTCGGCATCTCAAATGTCGATTTAGCTCAGCCCATTCCATCACGTCTTGCTGGTCGAATTCTGCTTGCAGTCGAGGATCATGGCAAAGCTTATTACGTTAATTCTCTCACGTTGGAGTTGCATTATCTCGGTCGCCCCGCTGACGCTTTTAAAGTTATGTCCGAGCTAGGTCTTGGTATTACGGATGCTAACCTTGCAAAAGTGCCATTGGCGAGTGGCTCGCTTCCCCCTTCCAGGGGGACACAGGGGGTTCAGGGTGGTGCGTTGGTCCAGTTCACCTCCCAAGCTCCCCTCGGCGAATGGTCAGACCCTCGCCAGCAAGAAGGTTGTGAGGAGGCATCCGCATTTATGGCGGTAAAGTGGGCGAAGGGTGAATCATTCACTCCGGAGGAAGCGAAAAATGCGATCATCGGGATGAGTGATTGGGAGGATAAAACATTTTTGACTTATTTCGACACCTCGTCGGATGACACGGCGGATCGACTGGTGCGTCAATATTTGCAGTATGACAACTTCCAGGTACTAAAAAATATTACTACAAATGATATTAACGATCAGCTCGTGCGCGGGAATATTGTGATCGTGCCGGTAGACGGGCAGAAGCTTCAGAACCCAAATTATTCGAATGGCGGTCCGGTTCGTCACATGATTGTGGTGATCGGGTTTGATGCTCAGACGAACGAGTTCATTACAAATGACCCAGGCACAAGAAACGGGGCAGGATATAGATACTCGACGTCGACCCTGGCCAACGCTCTTATGGATTATCCGTCAGGAAATCATTCAGCGCTCTCAGATTTACCCACGGCCATGATTGTGGTTTCAAAGAAATAATGTAAAATAGTTTAGAAAATAAGTAATATTCTCCTATGTCTGACCAGTTCACAACAGTGACCACAAAAGGTTACGGCTCGCGCATAATGTCATCCATTCAGGGGGTATTGATTGGTTTTGTGCTATTTATTGTCTCTTTTGGTGTTTTATACTGGAATGAAGGTCGAGTTGATCTGTCGACAATTGCAAAAAAGTCCGTTGAAATTAGCGGAACAGAATTAGCCAAAGACCAGGATGGTACATTTGTGTCAGCGAGCGGCACAGTAACGAGCGAAGAATCACTTGGTGACGGCACAATGCTTGTTCCTGGTAAGTATCTCTCTGTAACTCGAAAAGCTGAGATGTACGCTTGGGTAGAAGACAAGAAAGAAGAAACAAAGAGCAATACTGGCGGATCGGAAACTACCACGACCACCTACACTTACAAAAAAGAGTGGACTTCTAACCCGGCAGATTCCAGTTCATTCAAGGAACAGACTGGTCACCAGAACCCAGCTTTGACCGCTCAGGCTGGAGACTATCAAGTAGGCACATTGAAGGTTGGCGTATATGCCGTTGACGGAAAGACCGTTTCTCTTCCAGGTGAATCCGATGTGTCATTGACGACTACGAACATTGTTGCCCCAGCTGGCGCAACAGTTTCTGGCAACGCCGTTTACTTGAATAACGCTAATGCATCCTCACCTATAGTAGGCGATCAGCGCATTTCTTACACCGCGCTTGATTCGGGATTTGACGGAACAGTGTTTGGTGAGCTTCATGGCGCTAAGATTACCAAGTACTCGGACGCTAAGGGCAACGAGATCTACCGTATCTTCACCGGTAACCGCGCCGCCGCTCTCGCTACCATGCACGGCGAATTTGTGATGATGCTTTGGATCTTCCGTTTGGTTGGTTTCTTCATGATGTGGTCAGGTCTCTCGATGATTCTTGCGCCAATCGCAATTATCTTGGACTTCTTCCCAATCTTGGGCAGCCTTGGCAAGATGGCGATTAACCTTGTGACTTTGGTTGTCGCCTTGCCACTTGCAATCATCA
The DNA here is from genome assembly GCA_963822405.1 of Candidatus Uhrbacteria bacterium. Classification (GTDB taxonomy): domain Bacteria; phylum Patescibacteriota; class Patescibacteriia; order UBA9934; family UBA9934; genus JAGORL01. Next base: position 133,392 of record CAWGHH010000001.1, read on the forward strand.
CGATCATCGTTTCGGCGGTCTTGCACTCCATTGTTGCTCTTTTGATCGTTCTCGCTCTCGCGCTTGGTGGCATCGGTTACTTGATCTACAAAAATAAGGACAAAGTAAAAATGCCAGCTATGCCTTCCATGTCAGACGTGGCCGGTAAGATGATGGGTAAATAATTTGTCGTAGGGGTCGACTTCTATGTCGACCCTCTCAATTCATCCGGTTAAATCCGGATGTTTTGTTTTATTTACAAATTCCCTATACCCTATGGGTACGTATGCGCGCAATCTTGATCCACGGTTACAAATCTTCCCCCGATTCCAATTTTTGGCCTTGGTTAAGGGACGAGTTGGTCGATAGACGGTTTGACGTTGTCATGCCCGAGCTCCCTAATCCCGCCGAGCCGGATCGCGATGCCTGGATTAAGGCTGTTCTCGACTCCGTTCTGCCCTTTGACGCACGAGGACATAATTGTCGGTCACTCCCTTGGTGGCGCGACAGCTTTGCAGTTTCTCGAAGCGGCTGAAGCGAGAACAACACCTCATGCTTGTGTGTTGATCTCGACTCCTTGGATGATCAAGGAAGAGCGTTTTCGCGGTTTCTTTTTGACCGAGCTCGACCATGACGTCCTTATGTGGCGCGCTAGTAAGTTCGTTATTATTCACGCCAAGGACGATCCAGTCATTCCTTTCGAGCATGCCAAACGCTATGCCGAAGTTTTTCACGCAAAGTTGGTAGATCCCGACACAGGTGGCCACTTCGACGGTCCACAGTATCCGGTAATTCTCGACGCTATTCTCGAAGTTTCCCGTGAGCCTATTGAATTCGCCCCTGGGGCATCTCTCCCAGACCAGTTCGCCGATATGATAAAGTAGTGCTCGACCCATGCGTCGACCTTACGACGCCTACATGATTTTCTTTTATGCGCGCACGATACATCGCCTTGGCCTCAGCTTCACTTCTTTTCCTTGGTGCCGGATGCTTGCCTTCACCACAAAATTTAATTCAGGGCGCTATTGAGAATAAAATCAATAACGAACTCGGCACGGACGGCTCAGTAAAGATCAATGACGATGGCGTTTCGGTTACTGACAAGAAGGACGGCTCGACAACTAGTTTCGGCGAGAACGTTGCCCTTCCAGAGAACTTTCCAAAGGACGTCCCAATCATGGATGGCGCAAAAGTTGCCGGTGTAGCTGTCACAAAAGACCAGGGATCTTGGATCACAATGACAACTGGCAAGTCTGTTGATGAGGTAGTGGCCTGGTATCAGGACAAGCTGACGGCCGGTGGATTCGAAATGATCTCAACATATTCCGGTGACGGCATGACCACAAAATCCTACACGAAGGGCACAATTGCTATCGACTTCGTTGTCAGCGCCGGTTCCGAAGGAGATCCAACTAGCATCATGCTGACGGAGACGACAGAGTAATGATTCCAACCAATAACCCGGCCAGCAATGGTCGGGTTTTTGGTTGACGAGAGTTCATTTTATTGCTAGCTTACCTGGCTCGAGCATCACAATAGTGTGGAGGTCTTATGACTTGGCTCCGAAAGGGAAAGATCCCGCTCAACGTACTCCGCACTCTGGAGGAGCTTCATTTCCAGAACTATCGGACCGAGAACAACGCGTGTAAGAGCGACGAGCCCGAGGAATATCGGGAAAAAGCAGAGTTTCTGGGACGCGTGGTGCTTTTCGACCGTGAAGAAGCCTACGATCAGCAGTTGGGCTTGCACGTTGTCTGGCACAAGCTCGGGCTGCCATTCGCCTTTGACTTCGGTGATTCGAATTTCACCTGTGGTCGTACGGTTATTCCCGCCGATCTGCTCAGTCAGCTCGTCGGGCAGAAGATCGAATTCGGCATGAAAGTCGTCGACAGCGGCGTCGAGTGCTACGTGGTGGGTCTCGAATCCAAGGACCACGCGTTCCATCGGCTCATCGGAAAGTGCATCTCTCACGAGCATCTTTCGCTCGTGGACACCGTCTACGGCGTAGATGCTCGACTGATTGACATCAACGCCTGAAGCACGTGCGGAACATATCTGGGTCGGCAGCCATCTGGCAGCCGACCCATCATTTTTAATAATGGTATGTCACGCCCTTCACAATCGTAAACGCCCGGTATAACTGCTCAAGGAAGAATACATGGGCCAAATCATGCGTCGTTGTCATCTGAGAAAGCGAAAGGCAGAGATGTGCTCGCTTTTTCAATTCGTCGGATAGGCCGTGGGGGCCTCCAAGGATGAATACCAGCTTGTCGCCGGCGTCTATATATGAGGAGAGCTTGCTCGCAAGGGTCTCGCTGCTCATTTCCTTGCCAAGAGCTTCAAGAACAATGATCACTGAGTCGGACGGAATGGCCTCGACCAGCTTCTCTTCGTCTTTGAAGGGACGCTCGACAAAATCACAGAACTTTCCGAGGCGTTTTTGATACTCTGAGGCGATTTCTAAAAATGGTCCCTTGGGGATAGAACCGACCGTGAATAAAGAGACTTTGAACATATGTCCTTGATCTTAGCCAAAAATTCGTTGTGTAACAAGTGTTGAAAAGTAGGGGAAGTCCAATCTTGACAGTACTTTCAGTGTTCTGTACTATTCCGCCGTTGATCGTTCACAATTTCATACGTCACGAAACGTATTACATAGAGAAATGTACTCACTGTACAAATACCCACAACTGTTGAAGTTGTGCGTAATCAGTGGGTGGAGAGCATTAAGGGTGTAGAGGTGGATGGCTAGACTGAATATGCCTAAGAAGGACGCCGCAGCCTGCGAAAAGCTTTGGGAAGGTGGCAAGCAACCGTTGATCCAAAGATGTCCGAATGGGGAAACCCTATCAGAGGAATGTCTGATAACTGACTTACTGAATACATAGGTAAGCAGAGGTAACCTAGGGAAGTGAAACATCTCAGTACCTAGAGGAAAAGAAAATAAGGGGTACGATCCTCATCTTGTTACTCGATGCTTCGAGTAACGGGATGACGGACCGCGCTCATATTCCGAGAGTAGTGGCGAGCGAAATCGGAACAGTCCAAACCCGTGCCGTGAAGTCCAATGAAACTCCTTCGGGAACGTAGTTGATACGAAAGGTGCCGGCCGTTGCCGCACGGGGGTTGCAAGAGATATGATTCTGAACCGGTAGTTCAGAGCGTCAATGACATGTGTTAGCGAAACACGTTGGAAAGCGTGATCAAAGAAGGTGATAATCCTGTACGCGAAAATACATTGCCATACGTTCATGTTTTCTTAAGTACGGCGGGACACGAGAAATCCTGTCGGAATCTGCCACGACTATGTGGCAAGACTAAATACATATTCAGATCGATAGTGAACCAGTACCGCGAGGGAAAGCTGAAAAGAACCCCGGAAGGGGAGTGAAATAGAATCTGAAACCCTACACTTACAAGGAGTCAACGTCCGGCGCGCAAGCGTTCGGATTATGGCGTTCCTATTGAAGAATGAGCCAACGACTTTTTGTCTGCCGCTTTAGGTTAAGTCCTTTGGGACGGAGCCATAGTGAAAGCGAGCCTTAACCGGCGCTTGTGGCAGGCAAAAGACCCGAAACCCGGTGACCTAACCATGACCAGGATGAAGTAGCTGTAACAGGCTATGGAGGTCCGAACTCACATGCTGTGCAAAACATGGGGATGAGTTGTGGTTAGCGGAGAAATTCCAATCGAACCGGGTAATAGCTGGTTCTCCCTGAGATAGCTTTTGGGCTAGCGTCGGTAAATAATGAACTGGAGGTAGAGCACTGATTGGGTCTGTCGCCGCAAGGTAGACAACCTAGCCAAACTCCGAATGCCAGTTCGTGTTCCCGGCAGTCAGACCACGGGGGCGAAGCTCCGTCGGTCGAGAGGGCAACAGCCCAGATCTCAAGCTAAGGTCCCTAAATTGATATTAAGTGTAAAAGGTGGTGAAGAGACTTATACAACCAGGAGGTTGGCTTAGAAGCAGCCATCCTTTAAAGATAGCGTAACAGCTCACTGGTCAAGTTTCTTTGCGCCGAAAACATACCGGGGCTAAATATCATACCGAAGCTGAGGGTTTGATCCTTTTAGGGTCAAGCGGTAGGGGAGCATTTCCATTGCACAGAAGCAGTTGGGTGACCAATTGTGGAGCGATGGGAAGAGAGAATGTTGGCATGAGTAGCATAAAGACAGATGAGAATTCTGTCCACCGAAAATCCAAGGTTTCCACAGCAACGAGAATCGACTCAGGGTTAGTCGGAGCTAAGGTGAGGCCGAAAGGCGTAGTCGATGCACAGCTGGTTAATATTCCAGCACCAGGTAAAAGTTTCAATGGGCTGACGTGCGCATGAGATTCCCGCGTCCTATGGCTATGACGTTGGTGGGTAGAGGGTTGTCCGGTAGGCAAATCCGCCGGGCACAAGACCTTTTACCATCGCAATCTTGCAGCAATGCAGGGGAGGGGAAAGCAATGCGGACCAAGAAAAGGCTCTAGAGTTAACTTTTATCTGCCTGTACCGTAAACCGACACAGGTGGGTGAGGTGAAAACACTAAGGCGTACGAGAGAAACATGGTTCAGGAACTCGGCAAAAAAGTGGCCGTAACTTCGGGATAAGGCCTGGTTTTCCCCGGGAGGGGAAGACCCGCAGCGAAAGATATGAAGCGACTGTTTATCAAAAACACAGGTCCCTGCTAAATCGCAAGATGAAGTATAGGGGCTGATGCCTGGCCAGTGTCCGAACGTTAAAGAAGGGGGTTAGGGAGCAATCCCAAAGCCTTCGACTGAAGCGCGGATGAACGCCGGCCGTAACTATAACGGTCCTAAGGTAGCGAAATTCCTTGTCGGGTGAGTTCCGACCTGCACGAATGGCATAACGACTTGCATAACTGTCTTAACCATGTCCTCGGCGAAATTGCAAGGGGAGTGAAGATGCTCTCTATGTGTAGTTAGACGAAAAGACCCCGTGAAGCTTTACTACTGTTTGCCATTGGGTTCATGTTTCGCATGTTCAGTAATAGGTGGGAGCCAAAAGCACCAATGAGACACCACCCTTGCGTAATGTGAATTCTTACCGGCTTCCCTGAATCGGGAAGCTGAGACAGTGGCTGATAGGTAGTTTGACTGGGGCGGTCGCCTCCCAAAAAGTAACGGAGGCGTTTACAAAGGTTGGCTTAGTCCGGATGGAAATCGGACTGGTACGTGCAAACGCACAAGCCAGCTTAACTGCAAGGCTGACACGTCGCGCAGATACGAAAGTAGAAGTTAGTGATCCGACCGTACGACATAGGACGGCGGAAGCTCATCGGATAAAAGCTACTCCGGGGATAACAGGCTAGTCTGCTCCAAGCGTCCACAGCGACGAGCAGGTTCGGCACCTCGATGTCGGCTCATCGCATCCTGGGGCTGAAGAAGGCTCCCAAGGGTTTGGCTGTTCGCCAATTAAAGCGGTACGCGAGCTGGGTTCAGAACGTCGTGAGACAGTTCGGTCTCCTATCTACTACACACATCGAATACTGACGAGACCCTTTCCTAGTACGAGAGGACCAGGAACGGACAAACCTCTCGTGTACCAGTTGTCCTGCCAAGGGCACCGCTGGGTAGCGAAGTTTGGTTCGGATAAGCGCTGAAAGCATCTAAGCGCGAAGCCGACTCGAAGATTAGTATTCATATGAGACTCCTAGGAGACTACTAGGTTGATAGGCGGTAGGTGCAAGCGTAGCAATACGTGAAGCCGAGCCGTACTAATAAGTCCAGCTCTTCACCCACTGATTGCGAGGTCTACAGACCTAAGCATCAGTAAGTGCAGATCTCTATACAAAATAATACGAAGTTAAACAATGAAAGATCGCAGTGTCTTGGTGGCACTTTCTGCAGGGTCACACCCGTTCCCATCCCGAACACGGCCGTTAAGCCTGCATGAGCCGATGGTAGTTAAGTGTAGCGAGAGTAGGTGGCCGCCAGGACACTGCGATTTTTCAAACAAAGAACCCGATTCGAAAGAGTCGGTTTTTTTGTTATACTGCGTACACTATGTATTCACGAGCACAGGTGGCGACTCGATTGTTTGGGATGATGGGAACATTTATTGCGCTCGGCGTAGCATTGTCGTTTGGCGTCCCGTATGTTCCTGCGGGTACTTTGGCGATACTCGGCGAATCGGCGTTTGGGTTGTTGATTGTTTTATTGATTCTAGGGGAACTCCATAATCCACCAAAGCCTTACCAAGACGAGCTTCTGACGAGGCGTGATGAGGTATGGATTAATAAATGTGAAGCTGTCTCCTTGTTGTTGCTCATTGTGTCCGTTCTTTTGTTCCCCGTAATGACACAGTTTGCGATTCCCTATGCGGTTAGCGTTGGGGTGTATGGGGGATGTGTACTAGTACTTTTAGGGTCGTCGAGCTTCATTATTGGTCGAATAACTCTAGGGAAACACGGATTACGACGCCCATCATTTACCGGAAATTCCGCAAAAGTGGTTTCGATTTTTTTGTGCGTATGCGGTTCTGGCTGCATCTCATTCTTTTTGCATTTGTTGATCGGAGCATAGATAGATATTCCGAGTCGAAAGGCTCGGCTTTTTTGTTGGTTGACTTCTGGGATGCGAGTCGATATTATCTTGATAAGTATGGCTACGAAGAATAAGCAATACAGTTCGGTTGAAGCAAAGAAGATTGTCGATGAGTATATCGATCAATCGGCTGTTCGATTGGCTCAAAGATTGAAGAAGGGATATGCCGTGCAGAAGAAGCAAGTGGCCAAGGCGCATGCCTATGCCTAGGGTGTACTTCAGTGAATCGGCTATTTCATCCATTAAGGGCTTCATCCGTGCGTACGAGGAGGCCTTTTTTGAATTGTATCGAGATGGCGGTTTGGCGGATGAGCGGTTGATTGTCGAAAACTACCGATTGTCTGCAAAACAGATAAGCACCCAGATATTTATTGAGATCGAAATGCATCTGGGTAGTAAAAAGGTATTTGGGCGAAAAGAGCATACGCAGTGGCAGGAACTTACGTTTTACGTCGGGAGTCGCTTGATAACTGTGTATTACACTGACAACGAAGATAATTCGAGACTAGTCGAGGTTATCGGCATTGAGAGAAAACCGATTATATTTTAGCGACCGTTGGTATTAGGACACGGTGATTTTTCAAACAAAGAACCCGATTCGTAAGAGTCGGTTTTTGATATACTGCGTTTACTATGGAACACGGAAAATCTTTGGGGGATGTATTGAGGCCTGAATGGGTTCGAAATCGTAAAGAGTCGACCGCAGAAGAGCATCCATCGAACGACAGAAAGGAACAGGAAATCAGTAGAGAAGTGGGGGAAAGGTATGTCCTCATCGTTGATGAAGTTGTTCCGGGCTCGGCGATGGAGCTAGCCGGAGTACAGGCGGGTGATCAAATTTTCGCGATAGGTGAGAAGGCTATTAGAAATAAGTTTCTTGCCTCGTCTGTTCAGGAGTGGGCGGGGGAACCAAAAGTCTTTAATATTTTTAGGGACGAAGAGTACGTTGATGTCACAGTTCAGCCTGTCTGGAATGCACAAACAAATCTATGGTCGCTTGGTGCACGTTTCACCGCTGCAATTGTCACAGTGGAGTCAGAGAAAGAAATTGAACAGACGGAAGTTCAGCGTGTAGCAATTGAAGCATACGGTGCCCGCGGGTATGCGGATCTTGGTCCAAGTGAAGAGGTACAAGGTGAGTCCGGAAAATATAGAAAAGAGATACGCGCTTTTGTACTTTTTGGACTAGATAAGGAAGGAAACCCTACCGAACTCGATCTTCTCAAACGTTTTAACCCTACGAATGTTAAGGTGTATGAGCAGAAAAGCATTGAAAGCGCGGGTTTATGTACGAGAACGGACATCCAGGTCAAGAGCGTTACATCGAAGAATGCTCCTCACATCATCTTGCATGAATTACGCCATGCGAATCAATACGAAACGGGAATGTTTGGAGACATTGAAAGTCGCTATCGGAGTACGTCTGACGAGAGCTATCAACAAAACGACACCTGGAAGCTTACTAACGGAAATTTCCTTACGTTTTTAAAAATTCTCGAGCACTTTTTCTCCGATGAACAGATAGATGACATTTTGAAGAATTATCAAAAAAAGAGCCGGCGGGTTATGAAGATTAGTAACATGTTGAGTGATCCGAACCATCGGGGATCTTCAGATGATAAGGTATTAGAAGAAGAACTTGTGAAGGCCAAGGCGGAGTTTGATCGTGTCTCCGCTCCTGACGCAGAAATGATACCCGGTGTGACGATACGGGACGTTTTCCGGCTTCCTACGCTCCTCATGGAACGAGACGCGGAATACGGAGCGCTTGTGGCTATACGAGCGATCAAACGAGAAATCGGCACTGATCTTTTTGAGGACGATGCAACAAAGAAAATGCTAAAATTCTTTGATAAAGAGGGGAAGTCGGGCTCCAAAGAAGGAGTTATAACCATGCAAAAATTACGAGGCAAAATTCAAACACTCGCGAACATCGAGCATTACATGCAAATGATAGGCGTCCCGGAAAATTGTTTGAGGGACATTCGTTCCGCGGCAAAACAAACGATCAAGGCGTAGCTCGGTGTTTTGTTTTGCACAAGCATTCCTCGACTCGAAGAGTCGGGGGGGGGGGTAATATAGGAGAAAAGTTACTAACATATTTAATATGGGCGTTGAGAAAGAAGATAAAGATCCCAATGCTAGGCATTGGATAGCATCGAGAAAGCCTGAGCCGACAATTGAAAGTACGCAAGAATATGCTAAAGAGAAACCTGTAATTGAAAGCAGGCTGGGTAGTCTCTATAAACCAACAGCTGCTGAGGAAACTGAGCGTAAATTACATCCTGAATTACATGAGGAGGGTGGTTTAGACGCAGTTAAAAAGAGGATCGCGAATTTGAAGAAAGGTCACGGTAAATTGATAATTCCTCCCGGGTACATTACTGACAGAGAGATGGAATCAAATAGAGTTTTAGGCGAGCGTTATCAAGAATCATCAAATGAAATTAAAAGATTAGAAGGAATAATACGGGATTCCGAATTGAACGATGAGAATGAAGCAAATAGTTTGCGTGTGGCTGAAGTAGAGAGAATCAAGGAGTCCGCGGATCTTTCAGCAAGAAATAAAAGGGATAGCGCAATGTTAGACGAACGAAAACAAAAAGCTGAGAAAGAGCATTGGGCCGAATATCAAAGACGACTTTACGAGGCGCAGATAAAACTTCAAACGGCGTGGTTTTGGCAACGCGCTGGTCTTCAGAAGACAATTGATTTCTATGAGGCAGAATTTAAGAACAGGAAATAATCTTTACATTTTGATTAAGAAGTAGTCAAAAAATGATTGTATTGATTTTTTAAGCAAAGCCCGATTCGAAAGAGTCGGGGGGGGTAAAATTAGAACAAAGTCACGAACATAATTAATATGGCCGTTGAGAAAGAAGGAGGAGACCCGAAGGCTAAAGATTGGAAGGCGCCGGAAAAAGCGCCGAAAAAATACGATGAGATTAAACGCATTGAAGACTCTATAGCGTCCATGAGGAAGGGTTACGGCGGTAAGAAGGAAGACGATCCAAAAATATCTGAATTTGAAAAGATGCTCGTTAGGGCAAAAGAAAGAAAGGCGCAAGATGATGCTTGGCTTGAGCAGTCCCCCGAACTTCGGGCTGTGGGTGGTTTAAAAGCAGCTAACGAAAAACTTACGAAGTTAAGGGAAGAGATGAATAAAATGTCAAAAATACTTAGTATATCTCCTCATCCTGATTTTATTGAAGCGGGCGTGTACGAGCGTAGTGATGGTCAGAAAAGAGCATCGGAACGATACGATATAATGAATACTGAAGTACGAAGGTTGGAAGGGATAATTAAGGGTCAAGAATCGTATACGTTTGATGAAGAGAAAAAGAAGAAAACGTTAGAGGTGCAACAGGAGGAAGATAGAGGGCGTGAACTTAAAAAGGAATGGAAGGAGCTGCAAAAAAGAAGGGATGATGCTAAGGATAAACTTGATCAGGCTTGGTTTTGGCAACGCCGCGCAATACAAGAAGAGATCGAGTCTATAGATACAGAATTAGAAAATTTGAGAAAACGAATAGAGAAGGAGGATAAAATAAGGAAAGAAAGAGTAGACAAAGCAATTTACGGTAAGTAGTTCTAAATAATCCAACAATTACCCGGCCCCATAAAGGTTGGGTATTTGTTATACTCGACGAAACATAAATTCTATGGACAATTTGCCAGGTGAAGGTCGGGGTTTTTGTTTTCGAGCAAAATAAGTCCCCCGCACCAAGATGGTCGGGGGATTTGGCGTGCGGCGAGGTGGACGCGAGTCATGAGGGGCTGTACGTGAGGAAGGCGCGGACCAGGGAATCAATCCAGACGAGAGCGCGTTTGTTGTCTGGAGAGTTGAGATTGGGACGGTAGTGAATGTCATTTTTGTCCCAGCCTTGAAGCTTCGAGAGAGCGCTGACGATGCGGACTTCGGTGTCATTTTCCGCGTCATCCCTGAGGAGCCTGTCTGTACCAGTGAGCAATGCCATCGAGGTTGAGTTCGTAGCAGATATTGAAGAGGCGATCCGTGTTGCTATCTTCGTTCCGGGAGAGGCAGACCTCTATCTCTGGAAGGCCTGTCGATGTATCAACGCTATCCCCCCATGAGAGACGCAGGTTATTCTGGCTCGTACTCCAGATCATTCCGCCAGCGCGGGATTCACAGAGGATTATTTTTCCGATACAGGCTTTGTCGATTGGAATCTTGACTAGGTTTCTTATCCTTCGAACGTGCGTTACGACTTCCAGCTTATTCATTGGAATATCCTCCCGGCTCAATTTACCCTAAATAAACAAAGAGCGCATCCGGAAGGCATGGCCAGCCGGATGGCTGTGGCTCTTTGCCCCGCGGATGCGCGAGTTAGGCGGTGACTGGCTCGTAGTTCAGGAACGAGCGCAGCATGGCGTCAATCCATTCGAACGCCTGGGCGTCGGAAGTTGCGATGGTCGGGCCGGGTTCCCAGGCTTTCAGCTCGGGGAGACGCGCGAGAAGATCCTTCAGATCTTCATCTTGTTCGTTCTCCGGTTCGGGCCCTTGTTGCGACCAGACCATGCCATGCGACCCGTCTTCGGAGTAGCTGACGGTCACGATCCAGAATTGCTGATTCCATTCGGCGACTTCGATCATCAGCGCCTGGATGGAATCTTTCTCTGCCGAGAGAAACCAACGAATGCACAGGCCGTTCTTGGAGATCTCCCAACCCTTGCCGTGCCCGTCTTCGAACGGGGTAATCAACGGCACCTTCTTTCCCGCGTTAATTACGCGGTCTCGCAGTTGATCAGTCACGTCCAGAATCTGTTCGTTAAACGGTTGAACCATGTTTGTTACCCTCCCAAGCATGCCGGAACCCCCGGCGGATTGCTGTCTTTCGACCAAAGATATTGCCATAAATGAGTAGGAAAGTCCAGTTTGGGCTGTTATGGACTTTAAAACTTTACGTCTTTACAACTTTATAACTTCCCCTCATACTGTCACCAATATGAATGACACCAAAGTGGTGATTCTGGCGGCGGGGAAGGGAAAGCGCATGGGCGCTAATGTTCCGAAACCCCTTGTGAAGATAGCGGGAAAGGCCATGATTTCGCATTTACTGGAAAGGGTGCGGGCGTCTGGGCTCGACCAAAAGCCAGTTGTCATAGTTTCTGTTGACGGAAAAGCTGATTTTGAAGCCGAACTTGGCGATTCTGTAGATTTTGCGGTACAAGTTGAACAAAATGGGACGGGCGATGCTTTGCGGTATGCCGAGGAAGCTTGCAAGGGCGCATCGAGAATCATTGTTCTATACGGCGATCATCCATTTATTAGTGCGGACGTTTTGAAGCAACTCGCCGATCTATCTTCGAAGAATCATGGAGATATCGCTATGTTGACGGCGACCGTGCCAAACTTTGAAGGAGATTTTGGGATGTTTGTGAAGTGGGGGAAAATCATTCGTGAAAATTCGGCGAAGGGGCATGGCGGCGCCATGCCCGTACAAGCGTTGCGCGAGGTTAAGGATTGCTCGCCGGAAGAGCTGGCGATCACAGAAGTAAATCCAGGGATTTATGCTTTTCCGGTTCCTTGGGTATTCGACAGATTGAAAGATGTGAAGAACGAGAATGCCAGCGGTGAATATTATTTGACGGACTTGATTGGGCTTGCTATGCAAGAAGGAAGAAAGATTGTGACTGCGTCAGTAGATCCTTTGCAGGTTGTTGGGATCAATACGCCTGATGAGCTCATCAAAGCTGAAGAGCTGTTAACTAAATATATATGAGCACCATAAGACCCGCGGAGGACGTGCTTGAGAAGCTCGGGCTATCGCCCAAAGAAACGCGCGTGTACATCACCCTTTTGAAGGAGGGGCCGTCCAGCGTTCGCCAAATGGCAGCGGCTACGGGCATCAATCGGGGGACGGTTTATGATTCGCTCAAGAACCTGCAAGTCATGGGACTTGCTCGTTTTTATAATAAGGAGACAAAACAGTATTTTGTAGCTGCACCGCCGGTGAAACTTGAGGAACTCGCCCAAGAGAAGATGGATGATTTGAAGCGCGCAAACGAGAAATTGTCGCACGTAATTGCCGAGCTCGACAGCGTATATGACGGGGGAGGAACGGATCCGGTTGCGCGGATGTACGAGGGTCCAGAAGGAATTAAAGTGATTTTGCAGGATGTTTTGGCGAGTATGGAGGCAGCCAAGGAGAAAGAATATTACGTGTATTCGTCGAGTGCCGTGCGCGAGGCTGGTTTGTACTCGGCATTTTCCACATACACCGCAGAACGACTCGACGCGCGGATTCGGGTGAAGAACATTTCGCTTGGCAAGGGCGGATCTACGGCTGGACTAGACGAACGTAAATGGATTCCCGCTACGGAAGGCTCGCCAACATATATTTTGATTTACGCCGGAAAAGTGGCGAACATTTTCTTAGACAAAAAGGGCGAGCTGGTTGGTTTGATCATTGAAAATAAGGGCATTTATCAAACTCAGAAGATTTTGTTCGCGTCACTTTGGGAGAGGTTGTAGAATGGGCGAGTATGATCGACGTTGCCACGGTGCAATCATTTTTCATTGATAGCCTTAAATCAGCGCGTGAAGACGTTGAATTATTTGCGTTAGATTTCTTCAAACTAGTTAGGGCTTTGGGGGTGTGGGCGGTGCCGTTCGTATTGTCGATTATTGCTATCGCTGCGCTTCCTGCGGTGTTTGCGACGCACATTGGCAAGCTGACCGATGCAATTATCGGTGCTCGAGGTGTGGGAACAATGACGATCGATGTGACGCGCGCGATTCGAATTCTTACTGGTGCAACGATCGTTGGTTTTCTTGCTGAAATGTTTTTGAGCAGGTTTGAAGGGAAGGCGGGGGTCATGGCGAGTACGGCGTACGGCCTTGGTGTTCTCGTTGTTCTGGCGATAATGCTCGGGAATCTAGGGTGGTACGGTGTCGCCCTTTGGCCGATTGTTTTGCTTGTCACTCGAACTATTTTGAAGAAAATTCCGTATCTGCAGTTTGTTTTCGTGATTCCTGTTGTTCTGTTATTTTTGTCATGTGCGACGAATGTGATTCAGTACGCGACGATCCGTGCGATCACTGTCGGTGCGGCTATGTCGACGGTAGCGGCGGCGGGGATGTATGCGGTGGTGGTGGCGGTGGTGATGTTGAAACGTGATTCAGCCTGAACCACCGAGGCCCTTCGGGGCAGACCAACCACCTCCCCCTACCCCCTCCTTAGAAAGGAGGGGAGGCGAACCATCCTGACCATTAAATACCGTATGCCCAACCATCTCATCGCCGACATCCCCGTGAAGGCTCTCATTCGTAAAGACGATAAAATTTTGTTGATCCAGCAGGCGGATGGCAAGGAAGACTGGTGCTTACCGGGTGGTCGTCTGAATAATGGTGAACAGCCGAGAGAAGGTTTGCGTCGCGAGATATTGGAAGAAATCGGCGCCGAGATTGAGATCGGTAGGCTCGTCGACTGTACAGTTTTCACGAGTAAATCCGGCATGAACCATTTTGTGGTAGTTTTCGAGGCGACTCTCGTCGGTAATAGCCAACCAAAGCCGGACGGTGTAGAAATCAAAGATGTTAAATGGGTTACGCTCGAGGAGGCGTTGAAGATGGAGTTGAGAAGTGAATATCGGGTAATTCTCGAAGGACTCGCCGCCAGGATCAAATAACACCACCTCTAGGCCCCTCCTAACGTCGGGGACCAATGCTATGAAAATAATCGCCGATCTACATGTTCACTCCCGTTTTTCGCGTGCATGTTCGCAGGATTTAACACTCGAAAATAACGCGTTGTGGTGCGAGAAGAAGGGGGTGAATGTTTTGGGGACGGGGGATTTTACGCATCCACTTTGGTTCAAAGAAATAGAAGAGAAACTCGTCGAAGCCGAGTCAGGACTCTACAAGTTGAAGAGTGGAGAGTTTTCGAAAATGCGGTTCATGATGACGACCGAAGTCTCGCAGATCTATAAGAGGGGAGGAAAAGTACGACGCGTGCACAATTTAATTTTTGCACCAAACATTGAGTGCGTGAAAAAAATAAATGCGTGGCTCGACGAACATAAATTTAATCGGCGGAATGATGGTCGGCCAATTTTAGGAATTGATTCGGAAGATTTATATCGCGAACTAAAAAACCTCGACGATAAAATTATTCTTGTACCGGCGCACGCGTGGACACCGTGGTATTCGGTATTTGGTTCGAAGAGCGGGTTTGATTCGCTCGAAGAATGTTTTGGTGAGATGACGAAAGAAATTTTTGCGATCGAGACGGGATTGTCGAGCGACCCCGCGATGAATCGAACACTTAGTGTACTCGACGACATTTCTTTGATCTCAAACTCTGATGCGCACTCGCCTAAAAACTTTGGAAGAGAAGCGAATGTCTTTGAAATTGATGAAAAGAAATTATCTTACGATGAAATTATTCGCACGATTCGTGAGCGAGATATTGCACACTTTTTGTATACGATCGAGTTTTATCCGGGGGAGGGAAAGTACTATGCGGATGGGCATGCACCCTGTGGGCTGACCTTTGAGACTAAGGAGACTTTGAGACTGGGAGGGAGATGCCCGAAATGCGGAGGACCAATAACGGTGGGGGTTTTGTCGAGAGTTGAGGAGTTGGGGGATCGCCCCACTTTCGACCCCCTCTATCCCCCTAGAAGGGGGAAGGAGCAATCCATTCCATTCAAATCCATTGTGCCACTGCCGGAAATACTTGCGCAGTGTTTGGGGGTGTCGAGTGTGTCGTCGAAGAAGGTGATGACGTTGTACGAGGAGATGATAAAAACATTAGGCAGCGAGTTTAATATTTTATTAGAAGTTTCTGTTTTAGAAATTCGTTCGCAGTTTGGTAACACTGTCGCTGAAGCGATTGCACGAGTGCGCGCGGGAAAAGTTTCCGTTACTCCTGGTTATGACGGAATATTTGGTGTAGTAAAAATATTTTAATTTTTAAACTTTTTTCCCGGCAAAGCCGGGCTCGGCTACGCCGGAAACTTTTTTACAGCTAAAGTTGTGCACAGCTTGTGTGAATAAAAATGGATGTGTGTTGAAAACTCGATATACTAGTAGCAAGTCAAGCATTACTTGACCCGAAGATTTTTAACTCTACGTATATGGCAGTCGCAAAAAAGGCGAAGAAGCCAGCTAAGAAGGTAGCAGCAAAGCGCAAGCCAGCCGCACGCAAGCCAGCTAAGAAGGCAGCAGCTAAGAAGCGCCGCTAGTTTCTCAGACGAGCATGTCCTTGGAGGAGATGCTGGTCAAACAAAAAATTCCCGTGAGGGAATTTTTTTATTGTCCTCATCTGATCACTCAAGGGAGAGAGTCCTTAAGTGATCGGATGAGGGGACGACGGCTGTGCAAGCGCATCGTCCACGAGTCACTTTGCTGTTCTGGCACAGAAAGTGAGAAATATGCCGGATCAGTGGCGCTTGATCCAGCCACCGTTATTCGTGCGGTGTCCCTCTGCGTGGATCTTTTTGATTTCATCCCACAAAGTGGCGCGAGCCGTCTTGGGCGTCATGTCAGCCGGAGCGGCCAGCAGGACGAAGTCGTAGACGGCCTTCCTGTGACAATCGCCACAGTAGCCGTCATCCCAGCAACAGCACGGGCCTCGCCCGTGGTCCAGGCTCCGGGACTCGGCCCGGCCAGGGTGAAGCCCCGGGCGAGCAACTGCTCGCGAACAAGGTTCGAGCGCGTTTTGATGATGGGCATGTGCCCTCCAATCGAGCAACGCGATCGCGCATGAGCTGCGCAGTGATCGGTCCTCATCTGATCACTCAAGGGAGAGAGTCCTTAAGTGATCGGATAAGGAGAGAGCTCAACCGCGCGTGTATGGCGGGAGCTCTCTACTGAGTGCTAAGATTTCTGTTTCTACTTGGAACTTCACCGCGCGAATCTGAGAGCGCGGATAATGAACAACGAATCGCTACTTGCGGTAGCCACCAGCGAACCCGAGGGCCGGGTCGCCGTACAGATCGGTGAGTCCCTGGCTCGCCGCCCAACCGCCGAGGAATGCCTCGATCGGGGCGCGGCCGGGCGCCGTCCCATCTCCGGCTCCACCAAGAATGATCTTCCGGCGCGGGTCCTCGGGTGTTTCCGGGATTTCGGCCAGGTAGGCCACGCCAATGCGGTGGGCCGCCTCGGACAGTTCCGGGATGCTGTTACCCGGGACAACGGCGGGTACGATGATGCACCGCCCGGCTCCGGTTGGGGTGGTGTGGTATCCGTCCTCACACGTGGCGCACCCGGCCGCCACGTGGTTTAGGCGCGCGCCAGTCCGCAGGTCGGCGACCTGGATGGGCGCCACCTCTCCATGGATGAATCCATGACTTTCGTCGTGGATTCCCTCCATGAACCAGTCAGGCCGCTCGCCCGACCGGTAACCGTCGTTGCCCTCTCGCAGGGTGATCCGCGGAGCCGCCGCGATCGCGCAGACCGCGGTTATTATAAGGTGTTCCGTTTCTTCGGACATTTTACCTCCAATGCGCCAAAGACGCGGGTTGTCGAAGCAGTTTCCGCTTCGACATAATCTGTCATTCATGATGAAAGATTGTGTCGAAGGGCGAGGAAGAGAGCGTGCGTTTGCTCCATCCTCCTCGCCATTACGAATGCAGTGTCAAAGAACAATCCACCATTTCTTTTTATGGAAGAAACGGTGACAAAGAAACCGACGCAGGCTATGTTAACGGAAAAGCTTTTCGAGTTCCTCCGTTTGATAGCGGGTGAGGGGCCCGATGATGGACATGGATACATCCATTCCCTCCACGTCCATTCCCTCGACCACGTCCCAGAGAGTGATGAGCCCCCAGCAGACGGCCCCCTGCCCGTAGGTGAAGGGGGTGCCGGGTACGGCGATTTCTTCCATCATTCCTATTTTGCAGAGTGTGGGGAATACCACCACTCCATACAACGAGCTCAGGGAGAACCAGTCTCCCGTCCATCCTTCCTGGGCCTCGTCCGTGGCAACTAGGAGAGCCTCACGGCTCCCGTCCGGCCGGGTGTAGACCCAGAGGGCCACCCCCGCTCCGCAACCCCGGGGGCGGGTTTCATCCGTGATCCCGAGGTGGGCCAGATGGCCCGCTTTCCGGTTTCCGAGTAGTGCAGGATTTCCTCCCGCATTCCCAGGAGTAGGTGTGGAGCCACCTCTCGAATTTTTTCTTCGAGGTCATAGACCCAGAAGAGCTTCCCATCCAAATTTTTATTCAAGTAGACATGGGCCATGGCGGCCTCCAATCGAGCAACGCGATCGCGCATGAGCTGCGCAGTGATCGGTCCTCATCTGATCACTCCAACGAGAGAGTGTTGAAGTGATCGGATGAAGAGGACGACGGCTGTGCAAGCGCATCGTCCACGAGTCACTTTGCTTTTCAGGCGAAAGAAAGTGAGAAAGAAACCATTTGCTTCGCGTTTAGTAAGCGAAGCCGTAACCCGCATGCTCGCAACCGAGCTCGCGGGTGGCCACGTGCCAGAGCGTGGTCATGGCGCTACAATGGCCATCGCTGAAGCGCGACGACTCCTCGTAGACGAAGATTTTCTTCAGGGCAGCGGAGTAGCTGCCGAAGAACTTCGCCTCGCTAGGTTCACCCGTGGCGATAATCGCCAGGATGTCTTCGGCGGCTTGGTCGGGGTTAAACCCGGTGACCAGACGCTCGCGGCCGCCGTCCGTGGCCACCTTCCAGGCAAGCGCGGTTCGGAGATCTGGAGCCGCCTCGTGGTGGAAACCGCCGTCGGAATCGACGAACCCGATGGCCCGTCCCTCGGTGGCGATTTCGATCGAGAACCCGACCTTCTCCGGGTCGAGACCGATCTCCCGCGCGATGCCGCGATAGCGCAGCGCGCACAGCTGCGCGAGCGGGGTCGGGGACGTGGTCCCCAGGATTGCGGTACCGTTGCGATCACGCAACGTGCCGACCACCATCGGGTCGGCCAGCCCGAACTGGGTCAGATTCGCCCGGATCGGGTGCGCGGTCAGGGCATCCGCCTCCCAGTAGAGGCGCGACGACTCTTCCGCGAGGGCCTTGTACTCGGGGTCGTTTTGGGCCTCGGCCAGCCCAATTTTTTTCTCCTTGGAGATCCGGTCGCGAGCCGTGTAGGCCCGGTCGGAGGCGGTCTTGTACGCCGCGTGCGCGACGAGATATGTATCAATGGACATTTTCTCTCCTTTCCCGCAATTGTAACCGGCGGGTTCGGGTGATTTTACAGCAGCATCCTCAACGAACGTCTTAAAAAGAATGTAAGTTTTTAAGCAGTTGGTTGAGGATCCCGGCCAGACAATGGTGCATTGTCAGCCGAGATCTTGGGTGCGGTTCCTGCTACCGTTTGGTCAGCAGGAACCAGACAATCTGGGCGTAGGCGAGTGCGATCAAGCACCCGCTTCCGCCGAAACAGCAGAGGACAAAGATGTCCCCGACCTGGTGGGCCATAGCGGCCTCCGTGGTTGTTGTCGAGTGAACGCTCGACGCGTGTTTTGGACTCCGTCGGTTAATTCCAGACGGCATCCAGCCCGATTTTTTTAGCTCTCCAGGGCGGAGAGGAAGAGCGGGAGGAATTCCTCCCACCCTTTTGGGGCGTTCGCCCGCGGTTCCCGCAGGCACTTGGCCCATGTCTCCGCCGGCGCGGGCCAGTACGGCGCGCGCCCATCACCCAGCACCTGCCGCAACCGGCGGGCGACTTCCTCGTGGAAGCGCGCCTCTCCGGCCATGTAGACGCCGTGATCCCAGCCGAATTCCGGGCTCGCGGACCAGGAAAAGGCCTCGCCTACGCGAGCGGTTTGCGCCGCCTGCTGGTGCCGGGTGGCGGCCTCGGCGACCGTCATGAGGCCGTGGTTAACCACGGCCCTCGCCACTGCGGCGGCGATTTCTTTTTCAGTGCGGGCCATGATGGCCTCCAATCAAGGAACTCGATCGCGCATGAGCTGCGCAGTGATCGGTCCTCATCTGATCACTCAAGGGAGAGAGTCCTTAAGTGATCGGATGAGAATCCCTGAAGTGGTCGAGTGTCGACGAGACTTCAGGGATTTAGAGTGACGTAGTTGCGGAGCGTTAGCCCCACACCCGTCACCCACGTTGGTACCAACCCCCGTTGTTGGTTCGGTGTCCCTCCTTATGGATGGACATGATTTCCTTCCGGAGCTCTTTTCGAGCCACTCCTGGGGTCATGCCTGCTGGCGGAGCGAGTACGAAAAATTCGTACACCGCTCCGCGGTGGCAGTCCCCGCAGTATCCGTCATCCCAACAGCAGCACATTGTGCCGCCGTGGTTCAGACGGCGCGTTTCCGCGCCTGTCTGGACGAACCCCTGCGCGAGCAACCGCGCGAGGATAAGGTGGGATCGGGTTTTAATGGACATTTTTCCTCCTTAAGAGGTTGATCGGTATGTCATACCGAAGCGTATTGATACGATCTCAACGCTCTCAAAATCCACAACCTCCATCATGAATTTTGAGAACGCGCCCTGGTACCGCTGTGTGCGTGGGTACCAGAGCGAGCGAAATTTTTTGGCAGACTATTCCTGGTCTGCCGGCAGGTACCGCCTTTACCAGGCGGTGTTGTTGAAGAAGGACTCCATGTCCTCCTTCGACGCTGCCCCCATGGGGCAGTCGTGGCTGTCGAGCGCTTCTTTGCGCTCGGCTAAGAGGGACATTCCGTCCCTCTGGAGATTCACCACGGCATACGTGCCGTGGAACCCGCGCCACCCACCCGTGAGGGCGAGGAGGACGGGGACGAGCTGGGCGCTCATTCCCCCGTTCGCCACCAGGATCATATGATCCTGGTCAGTGGTCTCGGCCCGGAGGCGCCTTGACCGCCTCGGAGACGGTGGCCGTGGCCACCCCCTCCGGCGGGGCGATGCGGTCGTCGTCCATGACGACGACCGTCGGGGTTGTTTTTGGGAATTCACGGAGGGCATCCGCGAGGATGCCCTCCACGTTCCGACCATTGAACACCAACAGCTTGGTCGACATGGCGACCTCCAATTGAGTGACTCGATTTTTCCTCATGACTTCCGGCAAACATTTGCCAGCGGTCACGGAATAACATCGGTCCTCATCTGATCACTCGAACGGAGGATGTTCGAGTAGTCGGATGAGGAGAGGGGACCAGGCGAAGTGTTCGCTATGTCCCCTCACACGTCACTTTTCTTTTTAGGCTTGCCGGTAGGTTGTGCCAAAGGAAAAGAAAGTGAGAAAGAACCTAATTGGGACTACCAGTCCCCGCACTCATTGGCGGGGACTTCGAGCCAGCGAGCGTATAGCCCGCCGAGGTTTCCTTTCGTCCCTTCTCGCCGGTATCCGGCGACGGCCACGTACCAGCGGCCGTCCTGCTGGACGACCGCCCCTGCCTCGGGGCTCTGAGCCAACCGGGCTCAGGGCCATGCCCCGAGGGTCCGTTTTCGGATCCTTCCTGGGCGGCAAGTTTCATGATTTCGGTTTTTTCCATTTTTTCCTCCTTGCACTTTTAGATGCAGGTAATCGGCCCCCGTGTGATGGGGTATGGTGTGCCGACCGTCTCTGATGAGACGGGTTTAACAAATTCGGAGCAAAGTTGCCTCCGACATAAACTCTCCATCATGAAGAATTTGTGTCGAAGGACGAGGAAGAGCGGTGCATGTGCTCAATTCCTCGCCTACGGGTGCTAATCATGTCCTTGTTGGACTTCACCGCGCAGATGGGGCACGTGTCAGTTTCTATAGGAGCTGTAGCCCCAGAAACTGACAAAGAAGGCTATTCCTGCGTATTGCCGCAGGAAGGGCAGACGCCGACCTTGTCGGCGTTGCCGAAGGCGCCCAGATGGGCGCCGCAACTCCAGCACGAAACGTCGTGCTGGATGGTCAAAGGGGGGGCGACTATCACCCCCCCACACTCTGGGCACAAGAGAGCCCCTGAGCCGTGCCTTATCGGCACGACTCCTGCATTGTGCGTGCAGACCGGGCACTGGATGTGATCCATTGTTCCTCCTTGCACTTTTAGGTGCAGGTAATCGGCTCCCGTATGATGGGGTATGGTTTGCCGACCGTCCCGGAAGGGGCGGATTTAGGAAATGGTCGAGCGCATCGGTCACACCGACAGCGTAGTGTCCGCGTCGATGTCGTTGATTAGGACCTCCGTGTCCTGATCCACTACCAGGCCGAGCCTGATGGCGAGTGCAACCTGTTGACAGGTCGCCAACGTCACGAGCCGGGTGCAGCCGGCGTGGTGATCGAACGAGAATCGACGCCCGGAGGCATCGACCTGGGGCCCTGCACGGCCCCATCGAGCGCGATCGAGTTCACACAGAGGTTCTCGAAGGAGACGACCTGGCCGAACACGAAGTTGATACGCATGGTGTCCTCACTCCCGGTTTCCGCCGGGTCGGGATTGTCACGGCTTATAACCAGCTTCGAACTTCCAGGTGTTGACGATCTCTCGTCAGGGGCTGCGGCAGGTCGAGAAACTCGACTAAACCGACTAACGCCTGAACACCTTTCCGTCCAAACTGGCTACTCGCCAATCAGCTCAGCATTCCAGAACATCCGGTTTGCTGATAATGATTGCTCTCTCTAGAGCTTCGAAGATTTCAAGTGGAGGCTTGAAAACTTTGAAGTACCAGTGAGATTTGAGGTTAGGCTCGCCGTAGTTTCTGCATTCAGAAACCTCATCAGCAAGCCTGTACGTTTTCGTCAAAAACTTTCGTTTGTGACGCTCTCTATGGGTACATTGCGGATGGAGGCCGGAATGTACGCATGGAGAGTTTCTCCGGAACCTCATGCTTGTGCACTTGGCCCGATAAGAATCAAGAAAAGGATCCAAGGTGTCCTACTGCTTAAGGTCGAGTGATCACAATCGGCACTGAGTGTCGTGTGAGTTCGATGATCTTAAGACCGGACAGCTAAAGATTTAGCTTTTCTTCTCTCGTTATTTAATTGTGAATGATCTTCCTCTCTCCTTGATGGTCGGCATTTGTGCTTGCAAGTCCATCTGTCTTGGTAAGGAATGCAGGAGGCTCGACTGCTTTTTACAGCGTTCAAGCTCCCGCGCACTCATTACCACTTACATTCTGCTAGGGATGTAAGGGGGAGCCGCGTGGTAGCCACTCGTCCTAAGACAAGTGCAGGTATTCCGGATGCGGTTCCAACGTGATCAGTATCGACTGATCAATCTAGCGAACTGATCTCACTTTCGAGCAATGCCCTCTCTTGGGCACGCGTTGCTCAAACGGATATCAGTATGTGAAGGTCTTCTTCTTTCGCCCTCTCTCGGGCAATTAAAGAAAGACAGGTTTACAGTTCTTTCGTAGAGAGATCTGCAAACCTGTCCTCAGGAGCTTCTACCCTCCATATAATGGTGGGGAACTTCTGCGTCCCATTTTTTACAGTTGGGCTTCTGCTCTCTCTGGTTGTTAAAGGTTCGGTTTGGTCTAGATCTCTGTGCTTGGTCTGTCGTCCCTTCCTCACCTGACCATCGTACCATAAATTCTAACTTCTGTCAAGCAAGTCCTGGCAATGCACATAAAAAAAGGCCAAGGTTAGCAAAGAAAGATATCCCCATTCTGCCATTGCCAATTTGGCAAAGTGTGGTAAAGTGGTCTGTATATGTACACTGAACTACTTCAGAAGCTTGGGCTTTCGGAAAACGAGGCCAAAATGTATGAGCTACTCCTTATAAAGGGGGAGTCAAAGGCCGTGGATTTGGTGCCAGAGTCCGGTTTAGGCCGGGGAAATGTGTATAACGTGTTAACAACGCTGGTTTCTAAGGGGTTAGTGACGGTTACTGCTGGGACTAAGCAGATATATAGAGCGGCGGAACCTACAAAGCTTGTTTCTTTGGTTGAAGCCCGAAAACGCGAAGCCGATCGGCTCGATGCCGAATTCAAGGAAGAATTGCCCAAATTAAACTCGACTTTCAATTTGACCACAGGAAGACCGGCAATCCAGGTATTTGAAGGGTATGAGGGGGCAGAGGAAGTGATTATGGATTCGTTGAACGCGCCGGACGGCATTCTTACTTACCTTGATGTTTCAGCTTTAACTGGCGAGTTTGCGGAGATTAACAAGCGCTATCTTAAGAAGCGCATTACAGCAAAAATTCCGAAGTGTATTTTGGCGGCTGATACACCGGAGGCACATGCCTTTTTTGCCAATCAAAATACGCCCTTTACTTATATAACGTATTTGAAGGATTACCCAAGTAATTTCAAGACGGCGATGGAAGTGTACGGAAACAAAGTAACCTATCTAACTCTTTCGGACGAAAAACAGATTTCAGTCATGATCGAGGACGTAAATATCGCTAAAATGCATCGGGCGCAGTTTCATTATCTGTGGAAGGCAGCCGGGGGAGAGCCTACGCAGCTTCTTTCAGCTGTTTCGCCAACTCCACTCGTGGCTCAAAGACCAGCGTCCGCAGATTCGGATTCTTTGGATCGGCGTAATAACGCGTAACTACATTGCCGTTGTTAGTTTCCTGCTCTACGGTCGCCAGCATGTTTGCGGTCTCTTTGTTTGTATCAAAACTGAATGTTAGATCGTTCTTGTTGGGCCTTCCATACCCAACATTTTCCTTGTCGTCTCGTTTTAATGTAAAACGCTTAGCTGTTTTTCCTTGGTCGAGCATCACTTCTTCTATTCCTGTTATTACACAGCCCAAATCCTCAACATATTTTGTGCCGACCATTAGATCTGGGAATACGTCAGCATAAATAACATTGTCTTTGGCGGTGGTATCGATGGTGGCTCGCATCATCGCTTCGCCAACCGCAGATCCGCGCATGGCTGGGTCAACATTGAGCGATCCGCCATAAACAGCATTTTTTCCGAGATCTGACCTAGTATCGAACCGTACGAAGGCAATGACTCGACCATCTTTTTCCAGGATATGGAACTGGGTCGAGTTACCATTATCGTTGAGTTTAGCCAGGAATCCCTTTCGTAGACCCTCGATCAATTCTGGTTTTTGTCCTTGCCAGTTTGCCTCGAAAATTGAAAGCATTTGTTCTTTCGTCTGCTCATTAATTTCTGATGGAGCGCGAATTTCTGTTTCTACGCCCTTCATATCCTCAAAGCTCATCTCTTGTGTTCCTTTGAATGAATCCTTGAAGATAGTAGTAAACAGCACCAGCTCGTGTCCTTGTTCGGCGAGTTTGGCAGTGGCATTTGCTTGTTCGTTTTCACTTCGGCTTTCACGTACTTTGCCGGCATCCTCTGCCGCGGTCAGCAGAGAAGTGAGTCTGCGGTTGATTTCAAATATCATTTTTCTGTAGTCGAGATCTTTTATTTTTCCGGCAGTTTTCGCCCCATCAAGCGACTGTAAAGCATCTCGTCGAGCGAGTGAGGCTTCACGCAATAGCGGTAGGACAGTTGATCGTTCCTGTGCGGGGAGTGCGAGTGCGGTGTTTACTACGCGCTCGCAGATCTCAGCGTTGTCTAGGAGCGCGCCAATGATTTCGAGTCCATCTTTGCCCGCCAAACCAATCAGTGACGCAAATGGCTCTCGGTTTTTTTTGATTAACTCAGGCGCAGACATGAATGGTTGTCTTTGATCCTCTGACAGTTCGAACAGCGTATTGTCCGTTTCTTGGCGGAGCTTATTATCAAAATCAAGAAATGCTTTATAGCCTTCTAAGCCTGTTTCTGGCATTCCACGGACATTCGTGAGCTTGCCACCAGCTTCAAAGAAAGAACTAGTGTTGGTTTTGCTCTCTTTAAGATTAGAATTGCCGCGTTCAAGAACGTTCATGATTGAACGGGGGGTTCCGACTCCGTTCTCGTCCAGCTCGACAATAGCTGCTTGTCCATTCCCAAGTTTATCAATCCGGATATTGCGATTTTTAAACTGACGGCCGATGTAGTGTCGAATTGAGTCAATTTGGACGGTACCACTGGAGGACACGCGGACGGTCTCGGCCGTTTGTCGTCCTTGAGCCTCTTTGCCAAAGTCCGTTTCTGTCAGCAGTCCTTTTTTGAGAATTTCCGGTGCATATTGCGAAATGATCTCAATAGCTCTTGAATCCATGGCGTTCGGCGTTCCTTTATGTGAGAATTTTAATCCTCCAACTTCGTTTAACCACTTGCGGGATAGTGGATGATATTCGCCGTTTGTTTTTACAAGTAACCTGCCGTTTTTGTCCCGTTTTGCGTCGCCGTAATTTGGGTGATAGAGGAGAGCGGGAATACTGGCTTCAAGAAAACCAAGATCAGTGACGCTGGCTGGTTGACGAGTGGCTGCGGCGGTTTCTGTACCAAGCGTGCCTGCCGGAACTTCCCATAAACCAAAGTGAAACTCGGACTGTCTGATTTGTTCAATATTTAAAGCATCTTCACGATATTCAGGTAGATAAAAAAACGCTTTTGGTTTGGTACCGGGATTTTGTTCAAATTCACTTTTTAAAATCGTTTTCTTCCCGGCGAAGGTATTGCCGAGTCTTTCGAGGCGGGATTGGCCAAGATAATTTATTGCGGGTGTCACGTCTTTGCCAAGTTCACGGATGCTGGCCTGGTTGAACTCTGTGAACAGCTTGGCGTCATCTACAATCAATACGCCATCTGTTCTTCGTTCAATAATACCGGCAGTCTCTAGGATACCGAGCACTTCTTTTTGTGCCTCAGACCTTGGCGTTTTGTGTTCAATGGGTTCAAGAAGTTCTACGGCCGTTACTGACCGGCCTTCATCAAGCGCTTTTTGCATTGAGGTAAGCATCGTTCGGAGTGCCTCTGGACCGTATTGACGAGCTACGTCTGCGCATTGTTCGGCGATAGTTGCGGGACTTGTCTCTCGTCTCTCGGGCGTAGGTCGCGAAAACTCCCTTGAGTCGCGATGTCTAAGTCCCGGCGCAAATTCATTCATACCCCCGTATTCTATCCTGCTTTCAGGTGCTCGCCAATAATTGTTACGGCGTTGTCTCAACCGGTGTACCTACGCTCACAAAGTGATATACCCAATCGGCCTCGCTTACTCGCATGTTGATGCAGCCGTGGCTTACTGGTTTGCCGAAGCTGTTATGCCAGTAGGCGGTGTGAATGTAGATGTGCGGGAAGACGCGCATGTTCCATTTTACGTTGGGTAGATTGTAGTTGCGCGGATCATTCGGTCCGTAGTTCCAGGCGTAAGTCATGACCGGATATTTGGCCATGATTGTAGTTTTGCCAACTGGCGTGTGGTAGCCGGGTTTAGCTGTTGAAACAAGAAATGTCTTAACTTGAACGCCGTTTACATAGGCGTAAAGGCGTTGCTCGCTGATATCAACTTTTATATATTGGTCGAGTGGATTCACCGGAACGGTATTCCTGGTACCGAGGGCGACGATGTTGCCGGTCTCAGGAATGACCGAAATAGTCGGGGCTATTTCCGGTGCATCTGGAAAGGGAACAAAGGATTTTCCGGTAGTACCGTTTGTGATTTGAATTTGTTTTGCGTATGCGCCGTTAGCCGAAATAACCGTCTTCAGATCGGTCGCTACTGACAGGCCGTAGCTTGATGAGGTTTGGTTAAGCGCTTTGGTCGAGTGTGTAAATCCGTTCCAGGAATGGTCGAGGACTGTTAGATCGAACGCGCCGTTATTCATTGGTGCGGCCATGATTTCGTCCTCCGAGTCCTGGTCGAGGTTGCCAACGAACACATATACGCCAGATTTTTCTGGAATATTGGCGAGCGTTTCGGTTGCCTTAAGTGTGCCGTCAGCAGCAAAAATTTTAATATCAGCCGGGCCTCCGGGCCGGCGCCGGTAATTATTTCGGCCTTGCCGTCACCGTCTACATCGCCACAGGCAACGTTAACCCCTGTTCGAAGTTTTTCGTCATAAGCAAAAAAGTGCACTTTGAGATATGTCCCATCGGCGGAGAACTCGCGCACTTGCGGACCACCGCCGTACATTGCGCCGGTGACGATGTCATTTGTACCGTCACCATTAAGATCGCAAATTGCTACATTGACCCCGCTTTTCATACCGGTTGCGTACGAAGAAAATTCTTTGATAAGTGAGCCGTCGAGCCGCATAACTCGAACAAGCGGTTTGTTTCCTGAGCCAGCGCCAACGACGATTTCGCTTGTGCCATCAGCGCCAAGATCGCCTACGGCTACGCTACCGGCGGCGTCCCCGGCTTTATCAAACGGCCTGAACGAAGAGACCAGATCTCCGTTGGGTGAAAAGATTTTCAGCTCAGTGCCAGTTGGTGGAACTGGAGTTTTAGTTGTAGCCGCGAGTGAAGTTAGCGGTGAAAAGGCGGTACTTACAAGGACTGCGAGCACGATTGTGCGGTTCATATAGGCTGAGTATAGCCTGCGCTTGCCTTGCTGGTCGAGTTCTTGTATTCTACTCGCGTTAACAGGTTATGGGCTGATAGCTCAGTTGGTAGAGCATCTGCTTTGCAAGCAGAGGGTCCGGGGTTCGAGTCCCCGTCAGTCCACCAAAAAACCCACTAAAATCCGCCCTGGCGTTGTCGCCGGTCTGCGTTTCTCCTCGACGTACCACAAGTACGTCTCGTCGAAGCCTTGCCGGCTCCTAGCCAGGACGAATTTTAGAGGGTTTTTTGTTTGTGCGGCTTTGCCTCGATTAATCCTGAGATTGACCCTGAGAACGTTGACTTTTTGCTAAATTGGTGCTATTATTTTTGGTCTTAGCTAAACGACTGGAGGCTGTATGCAAGACAAGGAAATCGCGAAACATAAGCGTGAAGAAATCGCGGAGCGCCATGAGCTGCTCGACAGCTTCCTGGCTTGGACGAAGACCGCGTCTGCTTGGTCTCTCGCTGGTCTGGGTACGATCGCGGTGGTGTTTGGAGCGGTGCAGGACGTATTGGCTCCGCTTTTGGCTTGGCTAGACGCGATCATGGGACCGCTCGACGAAATCCTCGTCGGAGCTACGCCCGAGATCATCATCCTTGAGTTTGTGCGTCGGTATACCGGCCACAACTTGATCGAACAGCTTCGGCTGAAGATCTCGGGGGCGCCTACATGGGTCTTGGCCGCTGTGGCGACCGGTACTGTGGGCGTAATGACTGGCACTGATCTGTCGGTCTACGTTCCAGTTATCGGGCTCGTTTCCATCCCGTTCCAGTTCATCGATCAGTACATCGTCGGTCTGCCAACGATCCTGATCGGGTTTGAACTTTACGAACGATGGAAGGCGAACCCCACCGAAATCAAACGTCTCGAAGACTCTACTTCCCGTTCGGGGGAGTAGGGTCGTTGTTTTTATGTAGGGCCGACATCGAAGTCGGCCCTTACTATGGGGATCGAAGAGTAGCAGTCGGCCCTTACTACGAAAGCTGCGCGGGCGTGTACTTGGTTTCTGAGAAGTTTTTGTAGAGGTCTTCCTCGGCTATGATATTGCCAGTGCGTTTGTCGATTGTTTGCCGGCAAATAGTATTTTTTCGGAAATACTTACCGGTTTTTTCGTCTTGAATAAAGGCGTGGTCTTTTTCGAAAACGTGATAAGTCACTTTTGGTTCATGTTTAGATCGAATCTCGCCGTGCAGATATTTGCTGTCGAGCCACAAGCGCACTTCGAAAGTTTCAGCCGTGTCATTTTTGAGAGCGAAGTCGAGATAGTTGTAAAAAAGCGTCGCGCCGGTACCAAAGGGGACGACTCTGTTAGAGTCCGGGAATGCATCGAAGCTGTGATGATGTCGCTCGTGCACAGTGAGCGGCGAGTGAAGCGCTAACCAGTGAAGCATGTTGGCCACGGCGCAAAGGCCGCCACCAACTCCGCGCATTACTTCACCATCAGATAGCATCAATCCCTCAAGGTAGCCCTTTCGCGTGGTGGGTTTCCCAACAAGTCGCCAAAACGAGTAGATCTCTCCGGGCTTAATCAGGATTTTGTCAGCCTTTTTTAGGGCGAGTGCCAGGTTTGTCACTTTGTTGTATTGCAAGGTCATGTCGACCCCCTCGAGTTTTCGCAAGAGCGTCGATTCATGGGCGTAGACCTTGTGCGGTAACGGTTTCGCCGCTTTTTTTGTGGCGAATTTTTGGGAACCGAAGTACCAAGACCATTGTCGTTTGAGTCTGAGACCGGTTACTGCGAGGGGATAGAGGAGGGGGTGAGATTTTCGAGAGATGGGCATAGGGGAGAGGGCCGACATAGAAGTCGGCGAGCAAAGATCTGAAGGGGCCGACATAGAAGTCGGCCCTTACTACTAGGTGTCAGTATATATCACTGGGTGGCCGTCGTTCCACCATGTATTTGGGTTGTTGACGATATATTGCCGAATCCGATCGAGATCACCGTTTGCGCGGGTTATGTGTTCGTAATAATTCGTTTGCCATAATCGCCGATCGTAGTATTTGTGATTGATTTTATGCCATCGAATATATTCATTGGTCGAAACCGATTTGAACCATTGCATCACCCGCGGTAAATCCGTCGGCGCCGGCAAATTGTTCGTCGTAGGGGCCGACTTCGATGTCGGCCCTTTCTCATCAAACATTTCCACAATCCCGTGAAAATGATCCGGCATCACCACGTATTCGTGTAAACGTACATTTGAAAATTTGTTTGGTATGGTTGCCCACCATTCGGTGATCATTGAACCGAATGCGGTTAAACGGATGTTGACCAGAGGGCCGACATTGAAGTCGGCCCCTACGCCGCGATTGACGATTACGTCGCCGAAAATACCGTCGCGGTTGTTTGCGTTTAATGTCACGTAATACAATCCGGGTGTCGAATAATCAAATCCTGGCAATCGTGGATTCTTACGTCCAATTTCTTTCCATGAAAACATAAAACCCCATTCGTGAGATCGATTATGCGTCGATCATTTACGCCTGGGGAGTTATGTATATTGCACCATGTTATTTGGGCGGTTCTGGGTGGTCTGTGCATAACCGCCGGGTCGACATAGAAGTCGACCCTTACTTCACCGCATTCGGTGGTGTCTTTCCGTCCAGGAACGCCAGAATGTTCTCGGCGGCGGCGCGGCTCATGGCCTGGCGAGCTTCGATGGATGCGCTGGCCGTGTGAGGCGTGAGGACGACGTTTGGGAGTTTGCGGAGATCGTAGGTATCTGTCGGATCGCAGTCGATGAGTGGCTCGCACTCGTAAACGTCCAGGCCTGCGCCGGCGATGTCGCCATGGGCGAGAGCGACGACCAGCGCCTTCTCGTCGATAATTGGTCCGCGCGACGTGTTGATGATGTACGCCGTCTTTTTCATGAGCTTCAGTTCACGCTCGCCAATGAGATGGCGAGTAGACGGCAGTAGGGGAACATGCAAAGACACGAAGTCAGCATGTTTCAGGAGCTCGTCTTTTTCCATGAAGGTCGCCCCAAATGCTTGTTCGAATTTTTCGTTTGGTTTGATGTCGTTGTAGATGATCTTGATCCCGAAACCGTCATGCATTCGTTTGGCTAATGCCTCGCCAATAGCACCTCCGCCAATAATGCCGAGTGTCTTGCCGATTACGTCGACGCCGAGGAACATCTTTGGACCCCAGCCCCTATACTTGCCGGCGCGCGTGAAATCATCAGTCTCGACTATTCTATGGGCGAGCGCAAAGATAAGCGCGATGGTGTGCTCAGCGACGGTTTCCGAAACCTCAGGAGCGCGAGCGTTTGTCACCATGATCCCGCGCTTTTTAGCAGCCTCGAGGTCAATGTTGTCGAACCCTACCGCGTAGTTCGCGATCATTTTCAATTGTTTTCCGGCTGCACGCATGATCGAATCGTCGATCTTGTCGGTCAGAAGCGAAAGGATGATGTCGACCCCTTTTACATTCGATTTTAGAACGCCAACTGGAATATTTTTGTTTTCCTCGTACACTTTTACCTCAATATCTGGTCGAGCCCGGAGCATTTTCAATCCTTCATCTGGAATATCACGAGTCACGAAAATCTTTATCATAATTACTCAATTTTTGAGAAGTCGAGAGACGCGCGAATAATTTTCCAACCATCTTCCACACCGGCTGGCGCACCTTTCCAAAGATCAAATTCTACCTGGGTTACGTTTTTATCAGTCGCGTACCAGATAACTTCATTGATTTGATAATCTATAGCGCCGGAAAAAGCGCCTTTTGCTATGACTACACTCTTCCCATTGATAACTTCATCTGTGAGGGTCACTTTTTCGTCTGGTGGGTAGGCGGCTGTTACTAGATCTTTAAGTGTTTTGACGCCCAGCTGCGGAAATTCGCTTTTTGGACGAGTGTCCATGTTGACTGCAAAAATTGGTCCACCACAGTCAACACACGAATGATCCATGAAACCCGGGCTTACTACTACTGAATATGTTTGGATTGAATCTAGTGGAGTTAGTTTTTCTTCTCTCAGCTCGCCAACTGCAGACCAGCCGGCAGGATAGGAAAAACCAGGCCGACGAGTATTTGCTGAGACGACGATTGTCTTAGTTTTCGCGGCTTCTTCACAGGCTTTAGTAACTTTTTCTGATTCTATCTTGATTGCAGCACCGACCTCAGCCTTACAAGCCGCGGCAATTGCCACCGAGTCTGGCCTGTTAGCATTAAAGAGAACTATGAGAGCAATGGCGCCAACTGACAAGCAAAGAATTGCGCCAATAAGCGAGAAAATTAGAAAGGGAGCTTTTGAGGAGGACGGCATATTATTTTATTGCAGCTACGGCTGCCTCGGCGCAGGCTTTTGCAATGGTGTTAGCGTCGACTCTTGTTTGATAAAGCTGAACTAATAATACGAGTACCGCAATAAGCAGACCAAGGTTCCATAAGAGGAACATGATGGCCCAGCCTTTGCGTTTGTTTGGTTGTTCGGGCATATGCCCCTAAGTATACGCTAGCGAGAGGTAAATATCCGAATCTCATCCATTAACTTCTTGTTCGGCCACTTAGTGAGGAGTCCGGCTTTTGCCCCAACGTGTTGAATAACGCTTTCGGAGTTGAGCGTGCCGATCTGCAAAGCCTCGTCTACAGTTAATCCTTTCGCTAGAGCTGAGACTACGCCGGAACCAAATGCGTCACCAGCGCCAGTGGTTGAAATTGGGTGAATGTTTCTGGTTCTGGCCGAGTATTTGATTTTTCCCATCGAGGCATACGCCCCGCGAGGTCCGTCGGTCACCACGTCGAGTGTAGCGGTCGACTTCGATGTCGACCCTTGCAAGGCCACAGCCAGTTCCTTCCCATCTTTGGTTGACAGTCCCGTCAGTGTCTGTGCTTCTTCGAGGTTCACAAACAACACGTCGACATCTTTCAGGAGTGGTCGAAGTTCAGATGCCTTTGCAAGCTCGCCTCCACCTGGGTTTACGGAAATTTTTGCGCCGGTTTTTTTGGCGTGCGCGATAATTTTTGAAAGTAAGGCAATGTTCCCGGATAGGGAAGACACGTAATACCATTTCGCCGAAAGGGTTTTGAGTGGCACGTCGGCGAGTGAAAACTCGGCGGAGACACCGCGGTGAACAAGCGCGGTTCGTTCGCCAGTCGGTGCTGTTAGTAGCGTGCTGTAGGCGGTTTGCCCACCTTTAATGCGCTTGACCATGGTCGCGTCGATCTTGTAGCGAGCGAGATCGCGCAGAACGTCGTCTCCCGGTTCGTCATCACCAACTCGCGATACGATGCCGGTGACGAAACCGAGATTCGCAAACGTCGCGGCGGCATTCGTTGCTCCACCGCCCGTCGACAGAACCACTTGTTCGACGTCAATCTTTGTTCCGAGGGCGACACACTCGCCAACGCCAGTAGAAAATTTGTCGGATTTGAGGAGTTGGAATTCTTTCGAAAGTAAAAAGACGTCCCGAACAGCGGAACCGATGGTGATGATGTCGTACATATGCCCCCATTCTACACCGCGGCATTTCTTTTCCAAACATCTATGAAATGAAGGTAGTTTTTGGCGATTTCTTTGACGGCTGCTTCGCGGGAAATTTCTTCGTTGTGATATTTCTTGAGAGCGTCAAGGAAAATGGTTCGGCCAATAGCAAACCCGCTGACTACGCCACTTTGCGCGGCGGCCTGGCCCAAGATTCGACGGCGCTGGCCGATTCACCTCGACCAAGCATGACAACGGGAATGCTCGTCGCTTCTGCTAATTTATGCCAGGACTCGACGGACGAGAATCCCTCCAGTTTCCAAATAGCTGGCACAATTTTATGGCCGAGCAACTCTTTGACTGCTTCGATGACCGGTTCAGGATCAGTCGGTGTTGCTTTTGTCAGCACTTCGAGCATGAGTGGAATGTTATTTTCTATACAGAAGTCGGCCAGTCGCTTCATCTTCTCGCGTTGCGGAGCATTCACTTCTTCTTCACCAACGTTATAGTGTACGAGAACTTTGGCATATGTCGGTTTCACTTCGAGCAATGCTTCGCCGAACTTGTCGCCATGAATAAACTCAAGGGCAGCACCGCTATTTTCCGTCGAAACAATGTGAACGACGTTCTTAGTTTTTGCCTCGGCGATAATTTGCGATCCGAATTCTTCGTCGACTAAAATGCCTGGCGTTCCAGCCTCGCTCGCCTCGTCAAAAGCTAGCTGAACGGCTTCCCAAATAATCATTTTCAAAGCCTTAGCCTCGACAATATCCTTGCCCTTCAATGGATATGTTTTGCCGAATATTGCTTTTGCAAATCCAGAACGGTGATCAAAGGGAAGAATGAAAAGGGGATAATGCATAATTTATAACTCTTTCGTTTGGTAACTAGGATGTGCTTTCAGCAATTTATTGATTTCTGTATGTGAAAGCAAGCCACGTGTAGGACCAACCTGCTCAATGACAGACGCAGAATTAACTGAGCCCCATCGAAGAGCCTCGTTATGCGTCTTGCCTTTCATTAATGCCCCAAGGAAGCCGGCAGCGAAGGCATCACCAGCACCAGTTGCCTCAACCATTGTGGCTGGGAAAGCTGGAACGACGTCTAGTTGCTTGCCGTCATACGCGTAAGCACCCCGAGGGCCATCAGTGACAACCACATATTTAGGTCCCATGGCTTTTAGTCTGGCCATAATGCCATGGATGGCATCGTTATTCTCTTTGCCAACTAGTTGTCTGGCCTCGACCATGTTTACAAAGAGTACTTCGCAGACAGCGATGAGTTCTTTGAGTTCTGTCTTGTCTTCTTTGATCTGAATAGAACCTGGGTTGAGGCTAATTTTTGTACCCCTTGCGGCATGTTTGAGAGCATCCGTGTAAAGATGCTCGTAACCGTCGCCAAGTTCGCAAATGTGAATGAAATTTGTGGTTGGGAGTTTAACTGGGAGGTGATATTCCTGCGGGACAAAGTCTACGAGTTGGGTCGATTCGCCCTTAAAGTTAAGAACAACGGCGGCGCTTGAACGAATCCCTTTTTTGGTTTTTATTAATGAGGAGTCGACTCGATGTTTCGAGAGAAAACTCAACGCTTGGGCATATACGTCATCCTCGCCCATGTGGCTCATGACGCTGGTCGATAAACCCATTTTTGCTAGGCCAATAGCGACATTTGGCGCGCTGCCCGCAATCTGGGTGACAAAGGCTTCGACCGAAATCTTTTCGCCGTAAGCCAAACACAGTTTGCAATCCGGCATCTTGAGCTCACATTTCACGCTAGCGTCATGGATAACAATGAACGTATCAAGCTTTACGTCACCAACCGAGATTAGGTCGAGCATATTGCTCTCATTCTACATGACGCAAAGACTTCCCGGTATAGATAAATATGGATAACAGTTTTTCTTCTTTCAGCGTTTCAATGGGCGAAGTATTCGGGAGCGGCCAGGCTTCGACTATGACTTTCGCCTCATCTTTGAGATCACGTTTTAGTAGCTCGACCAGCTTGGGATAGCTTTTTGGCAGCAAAAATATGAAAACTAGATTTGCGTCAGCAACTGACTGCTTAAAGAGATTGCCGAAGCGAATATGCACCTTTTTATACTTGTTGAAGTATAGAATTTTTCTTGCCCAGCCAAAAAAGAGGGGGAGAAGTGAAATATCATAGCCAACGCATTCAACACCCGGGAATTTTCGAGCGACTGCAAAGAGCATTGAACCGTCCCCGCAGCCGAGATCAACTACTTTTTGACCAGGTTCGAGCTTGAGCTTATCAAGCAAATGACGCCTGTCGCTTGGTTTTGTAGGTAGCCATGGAGCCGCAGACGCGCCAGCAATAGCCGCTGAGATAATTACGAGCAATCCAAACGCCTCCAGTAACCACATATTAGACTTTATCTTTACCTATTTCCTCCAAGCTTTTCCAAAGAATTGTTTCTTCGTCTTTTGTTAAATGTCTCCATTCTCCTGGCTGAAGGTCACCAAGCTTGATGTGCATGATGCGGACGCGGGTGAGCCCAATGACCTGGTAGCCAAGCGCTTCACACATGCGGCGGATTTGGCGATTTCTGCCCTCCACGATGGTGATGGCGAAGGTCGTCTCAGAACGTTCATCTAGCTGCGCGGGCAAAGTCCGACCATCCTCAAGAAGAACGCCTTTTTTCATTTTTTGGATGAAATCGGGGGTGATTTCTTTGTCTACGGTGACAATATATTCTTTTTCGTGTTCACCCTCGGCGCGAAGAATTTTGTTGACGATTGAGCCGTCGTTAGTGAGCAGAATCAAGCCGGAGGAAGCAACGTCGAGTCGGCCAATATGAAAAATTCGCTCTGGATAGTGAACCGCCTCGACAATGTTATCTTGTGCCTTTGGGTCAGCAGTACAGATAATTCCGACTGGTTTGTTATAGGCCAAGTACACCTTTTCTTTGGGCGATGTATCAACTTTCTTGCCGTTTACAACTATTTCTTCGGTTCCCTCAACTTTTTCGCCCATGATGGCATTACGGCCATTAACCGTAATTTTCTTGGCCTCGATTAGTCTGTCGGCTTCGCGTCTTGAGCAGACGCCTTGTTCAACCAGGAACTTGTTTAGTCTTACAGGCATATTGTCTCGATAGTAGCATGCGGCGGTCAAAGGTCAAAATAGCTAAATGTAGCTTGTGATACCATGATGGCACATATGAAAAAATTACTTATTGGTTTGTGCGCGGTGACGCTTCTTGGGGCTGGGTGCGCTAGCTCTGATTTAAGCGACGCTACGCATAATAGTGACGGCTCACCATTTGTTCCGGTAGCCCAAGAACCGGCTAAGCTTGGTCCTCAACCTGGATATCCAGGGGATAATCCAGATGTGACCGTGCAGGGCGAGTGGGCAGGTTTTGTGCTGGCTGTAGCTGACAACAAGTCTTGTGACGAAGCTAAACTGTACTTAACCGCGGCTGTCCAACCGGCATTTACGGCTGAGGCATGTAAACAGATGAACGATTACATCATGACCGTGCCAAGTGTTGATTGGTCGAAAACTGTCACCGCGGCCGATAATAAGAAAGTTACGCTCTACAGCTATAAGGGCGAGTTATTTGCTGAGTACTTACTCGGTGTAGACGGAGCTTGGTATTTGAACACTCCGGTTTGGGTAGCGAAGTTGTAGAAAATAAAAACAGACTAGTCGTCGAAATTTGAGTCGGATTACCTCCTAAAAATTTCTCTCAACTAGTCTGTTTTTATTTTCTACTTTTTGGCGACTGCGTGCTTTTTTAGTTTCATCACTTGACGAACAGCCTTCACGATCCAAGGTGCGGTTAGCTTGTAGTGTTCTAGTAGCTCGCGCGGTTCGCCGGATTGGCCAAAGGTGTCTTCCATGCCAACGCGTTCGACTGGCACTGGATACGTCTTCGCGAGGAGCTCGCATACAGCACCGCCAAGTCCACCGGCGGCTTGGGCTTCTTCGACGGTAACAATTGCGCCACACTCTTGAGCTGCGGCAATGACGGTGGCCTCGTCCATTGGCTTGATACTGACCATGTTGATAACGCGCGCTTCGATTCCTTTCGTTTCGAGCTCTTTAGCCGCGAGCATCGCCTCGTACAATAGGGGGCCACAGGCGAGTATGGCAACGTCTGTGCCGGTTTTGTAAACTTCAGCTTTGCCAATGGCGAACGGCGTTTTTTCGGTTGTGAAAACCGGCGTTTTCTCGCGTGCGAACCGAATGTAGACTGGGCCTTCATGTTTGGCGGCGGCCACAATGGCTTTGCGTGTTTCAATTGCGTCGCACGGTACGAGCACGGTCATGTTAGGCAGCACGCGCATGATAGCAATGTCTTCTACCATTTGGTGCGTCGCCCCGTCTGGACCAACGGATACACCGGCGTGCGCTCCGGCAATTTTCATGTTTGTATTTTGAAGACAGGCGGTTGTTCTAATCTGTTCCCAGTTTCTACCGGGGGAGAAGCAGGCATAGCTGACAATAAACGGAACTTTTCCCTGTAGAGCCATGCCAGCGGCGATAGCGGCGAGTGATTGTTCTGATACGCCCATCTGGACGAACCTTTCTGGGAAAGCGAGTTTGAAAGACTCTACTCTAGTTGACTCAGTTAAGTCTGCGCACAGAACCATGACATTTGGATCAGCCTGCCCGGCCAGCACTAAGCCCTGCCCAAACCCATCACGGGTTGGAGCCTGGGCAATATCAGCATCAAAGAGTTTTTTTGTTAGGGCTGCCGAGCGGGGAATAGACATAAGAACTACACCTTTAACATTTTCTTCACTAACTTATAGATCAAGAAGATAATAATCGCTGCTGGGATGGCAATTGCTCCGCCAATGATAATGAACCAGACGGCAAAGGTGATGAAGGCTTGAGCTAGGAGAATTACTGCTTGTCCGGCTTGCTTCATATCTCGCATCAGATCAAACTTTCCAGCTGGTAGGTTCAGGTTTGCTTGTTCAGTCAGTACTACAGAGATGGTCGAGTATGTAGTCTGGTTGCTGAGTGACTTGATCTGTCCCTGGTATGACTCGATTTCATAACGAACCTGGGAGAGATACTGTTGAACTGCAAGAATGTCAGTTACTGTGTTGGCTTTCTTCAGGATGTCGAGGTATTGAGCTTCTTGCGCTTGGGCATTTGTTAGGCGAGCCTGGAGGTCAGTGTATTGCTCGGTTACATCTTGGCCGTTTACGCTTTCTGAGGAAACTCTAAGGGCGAGTCCGCGCAGTGAGGCGAGGGTAGCCTCGAACTTTGTTTCTGGTACGCGAATAGTGGCGTAGGCGGATACTGTTCCGTCATTGTTTTCAACAACGTTTGAAGACTCGACAAAGCCTCCTTGCGCAACGGCAATGTCTGAAACTTTCTGGGCACTTTCACGGGAGGACTTTACTTCGAGCGTCAGCGAACCAGTTTTAATGATTCGAGGAGTTGCCGTAGCCGCAGTATCGCCACCCATCATTGGAGGAATGGGGGAGGGAACCGGGTAGGCCGAACCATCAGCGTAGGTCTTTGTATAGTAGGCATCCATCATTGGAGCGCTAGCGGAGACTGATCCGCCGGCTGATCCTGTTTCAAAACTACCCATCATAGTTCGTACTGTGCCACCGTCGCTACCAAGATCATCAAACGACATCATTCGTCCTCCAGTTTGGAACAAGGTAAACGAACCAACCAAGAGAATGAAGAGTCCGCTGCCAATTAGTATCGCCCAGAATCCAGTAGACGATGCATTTTTTGTGGCCATAATATATTTATTCCATTTCTGACTTAATAGTACCGTTTAATGTGCGAAGTTCTTTCAGGGCAGACTTTAGTTCGTCGCCAGCTTTTGGCGGTTTGCCGTGCCAGGAAGGCTCAAACTCCATGAAGCTAACGCCTTTTCCTGGGATAGTGTGAGCAATGATCACCGTCGGCGTCTCCCAGGTAGCCTTTGCTCGGTCGGTTGCTTCGACAAATTCACGAATGTTGTGACCGTCGATCTCGAGCACTGTGAAGTTAAAGGCTTCAAACTTATCACGGAGCGATTCAAGAGGCATGATGTCTTCCGTGTAGCCGTCGATCTGAATGTTGTTGCGGTCAATGATCCAAGTCAGGTTATGCAGTTTATTTTTTCCCGCGAATAATGCGGCTTCCCAAGTAATTCCGGCTGCCAGCTCGCCATCACTCATGATGCAGTAGGTGTGCCAGGGAAGTTTTTCGAGCTTGGCCACATAAGCCGCGCCAGCTGACTGCGGAGACCCGTCACCGAGAAAGGCCGGAAGTATTCTCAAGCCCCGGGAGGAACCGGTGTTCCGGGTGTCCCTGGAGACGTGAACCGAATTTTCTAAGTGTTGCTAGTTCGGCTTTTGGAAAATATCCCGCGTGGGCCATGCTGGCATATCTAATCGGAACAATGTGTCCGTTGCTCAGAAAGAGTCGGTCGCGATCTTCCCAGTTGGGCAGCTTGGGGTTGTGATGAAGAACATGAAAATATAGCGCGGTAAAAATATCCGCCATGCCAAGCGGTCCAGCTGAGTGTCCGCTACCAGCAGTTGTTAGCATTTTCAAGACGTCTTCGCGAATAGAATTCGCTTGAAGCTCAAGTTCGCGAAGCTTGTTATCTGTTAACGGCGCGGCAGTTTGGCGGACAATCGGCATAGTTGTCACCAGTATATAACAAAAGACCGAAGCCTTCGCTCCGATCTCTTGTAGTTCACGTATTAACTTTATTGTACGTACACGGCTCCAGTAATCTGGCTGTTATAGCTATCAAAGAAAGTGAATGTTCCGGCTTTCTTGAAAGTTTGGATGAAGCTGTCGCCAACGTTCAGCGTACCAGTACCCCAGGTGAGGTCATCACCAGTAGCGGTGTGCTTTGTGCCACCCGTGTTAGTGAAACGTACTCCCTGGCCAACAGTGACGTGAACATCAAGTGGGGAAGCGCCGGCGTCCGTCAGGTTGATAGTCGAAGGAGCTTTGAGGTTCTTATCAAGGTTGATGTTAGTAGCAGCTGTAGTTACTGCGCTTGGGATGAAGTCAGCAGCGCCAGTGATCTCTGCGCCCTTTTTGTAGTTTCCAAAGAAACCATCTGGGATATCATCAATCTGCTTGTTCCAAGTTCCGCCGTAGAGAGCTGAGGCAACGGATTCGCCACCTACGTGTCGGAGGGTTCCGCCAGCGTCAACTGCGTAAACGTTTGGATCAGAGTCAATCTTGATCATGCGAACACCTGGGCGGTACGTAACGTTTCCACCAATCTGGATCTTGGCGAGTTCTGCATCTGAAATGAACTTAACGGTGTCAAAGTTTGCGTACCATGTGCCGTAAGTTTTCTGGTTCGGGAAAACGTAGCGGAAGCCGTCTGTGCCCATGTAATATACGGCCGAGAAGGATGTGCCACGGATTAAATCACCGGAAGAAACAGTAGCGGCAAACGCGTGTTGGCGTGAAAGGCCAAATGAAGTTACGCCCAGGGAAGCAATGACTGCTGCTGCGAAGAGTGAGCGAGTTAATTTCATACCCAAAAATAAATTGAAAAGGGTTATGGACTAATAGTAGCACAGTTGAGAAGCTCTTCAAATGCTTCCTCTGGAGAAGGGGATGACCAGAGTGCTGAAGACGCAATAATCCTTGTAGCGCCGGCCTCCACAATGCCATGAATACTCTTAGTGTTCACTCCGCCATCAACGGCAATTCTAATTTCTGGGAACATTGCTCGCGCCCGACGAATCTTGGCAAGTGTTAATTCTTTCATTAATTCTTGCCCTGAAGCGCCCGGGTGGACGCCCATGATGAGTAACTCGCTCGGGCAGGCGGGGATATCATGCCAAGCTTCAATTGGCGTCTCTGGATTCACGGCGAGCGTTACGCCAACTTTCATGAGCTCGAGCTGGATACAGATATTTGGATTCCTAATAGCCTCAGTATGAATGATGACATTCGCGAGTGTCGGCACTTTGGTCGACCACTCGACAATGTGACGCATTGGGTCAGTCGTCATGAGATGAATTTCGATCTCCGGTAAATCCGCCCATTTGCCAATAACATTAGGATCAGCCCAACAGCTTTTGGGCACTAAAGTATCGTTGAGCACGTCTATATGAAAACGTTTAGCGATTTTGCGTAACCCAGGATGAAATAGTTTAGCCTTCATGTCAGCTTCGTCATGGGCGAGTATTGCGGGAGTGATTTCCATATTATTTTTCGAGCTTGGCGACTTCTTCGATTCTTCTCTTGTGTCTTTCGGATCCCGAGAATTCCGTCGATAAAAAAGTGTCCACAATTTCCAATGGATCATCTGGTATATCGAGCCTCCCCGGAACACAAATGATATTCGCGTCGTCATCTGTTCTCATCGTCTTGGCAGCGTCGATGGAATAGCCAACCCCAGCTCGAATCCCCTGGAACTTATTCGCCGCAATACAAATTCCTTCGGCGTTGCCACAGGACAATACGCCGAGTGAACCAGGATGTTCGCGTACCGCTTGAGCGACTCGAGCGGCGTATTCTGGATAATCATCAGCTGGATCTTCAGTGTGCGCGCCCAGGTCTTCGACAATGTGTCCGGCTTGTTTGAGATATTCGATAACACTCGCCTTGCGCGCAAAGCCGGCGTGATCGGCTCCAATATATATAGTCTTCTCCATAGATGACTTAAGTATACAGATGTTTTTGAATAACGGTGCCTACGCCAATTAAAAAATAGGGGACAGCAGCGACCGCCCCCTATCGTTAATGTAGAAGCTATGGAATCATTTCTTGTAAGATCTCGCCCAGGTCTTTGGCGAGTTGTTGGCCGAGCGTTTTTCCTGGCATGGTGCGAAACCGAATAGATATTTCGATTTGAATCGCGTTTACTTCTGAATTCTTCGAGTGGAAGTGGGTTGTATGATCGGCCGAGTAATATTCTTCAGCTTGTTGATGTATTTCCGGTAGAAACACGCAGTATCCGCGTTTTTCGAGCGAGCGAGCCAATCGCCGGTCAGGTTCGTTGTAAGGGATAGTTTTGCGATTGCCGGTGCCAAGAATGACGTCATAGCCGTTTTTTGGCGCGTATGGCGGTTGATTTGTGAAACCGTGCATATCAAGAAGGAGTACGGCTTCTTTGTGGTGGCTGGCGATGGCCAGATTGAGTAATCGCGTAATCTGTTCGTGGTAGTACTTATACGCAGGTACCAGTTTTGGATCGTCCAGTGCCGTGTGTGGTTCTTCGGGTGAATCGTCGTACTTGATGCCGACAGGCCAAGCGCGATTGTAGTCGATGTAGGCTCTGTGCATGAGGCCGTGAACGGCACTAGCTTTGCATGTTTTTACAATGTCCCATACGAACGGCCAGACGTGCTTATCTTTCCCGGTATGACCTGTCATTCGCCGATTATATAGATCAGCGAATTCGGGTTTTGATAAACCGTCATGGGGAACGGACATGACAATCGGTGAGACCTGTTCGGCCGACAGAACCTCGGTCCATCCTTGAACGCTAACGGAATGAGTATCGTTTTCGAGCATCACGAATCTCCTATTGAGACTGATTGGTAAAATAAAAAAACAGAGTCTTTTAAAAAAACTCTGCCGTTATGCATTAAATGAAGCTCGACCAGGTTGTAGTAAAAAGAGTAATCAACATGCTTAGTGAGTTTATCACGGAGGGTTATCTGTGGCAAACCACTGTTCATTTGATCGAATTCATTACTAGGAATAACGTGACAATAAATGTTATGCACAGGTGAGAAAAATATGCTTTATTCCTTTTTGTTTATTGATTAAGATGTAACTAGATAAATATCTCAGGTTCTATATATATAGGATTATGGCATCAGTCAATTGGCAAAACTTCGGCTTAAAGAAGAACCCGTACGACACTCTGCCACTTTTGGAGGGTGGAGATATCCCGATTGAAGGTGCTTTTGTTGGACGAGTAACCGAGCGAAAAATAATTGATAGCGTTCTCGAGTCCGGTGATCGAGGATGCCTTATTATTGCTGGGAACGTTGGAGTAGGAAAAACTACGCTTACAAATTTTGTAAAATTCCGTAGGAAGAATGTTTTAGACCGAAAACCTCTTTTTTCATCCAGACGTGAGATAGAGGCTTCGGCTGAGTCTCTGAATAAGCGTGCATTTCTTCTTGAAATTATCGGCTCAGTTCTTCGTGAGATTCAACTTCTCGAACCGGATCTCGTTCGATCCGATGCATTACTCAAAAAACTGCACGCCGTTGTTGATCTTACTCAAACCGTGGAACTTTCAGGGGGCGTATCTGCTTTTAGTTTCGGTATCAACGGAGGAAAGGCTGAGTCGACGGTGCAACCATTCCATTTACCTACAGCGACCATCGAGGGATATTTTCGTGACTTGATTGAGTTCATCCGCATTCATCGCATTGCTGATCGCGAACATTGCGGACTAATTGTGCACATGAATAATTTTGATGTTGTCATGAAGGAGGACAATAACAAGAAATTGGTATTAAAATTTTTTAATGAAATCCGAGATGTTTTACAGATTCCGCATGTATATTTTATTTTTTTGGGACCAAAGAACTTTTTTCGAGAAACTGTCGGAAGGGAACCGAGGGTGCGCGCGGTATTTCACCAGTCACCAATTGTGCTTGAGCCGCTGACAAAGATGGAGATCGTTGACGCATTGGATAAGCGGATGTCGGCCATCCAATCAGAAAATGTTTCTCATTACATAAAGCCTTTTACCGACGAAGTGGTATTCGAGCTTTACGATCTTTATGAGGGGGATATCCGCTCAGTATTGGGGGCATTGTTAGATATTACGGCTGAATTGGGCGATCGCGTCACTGAACCACTAGGCGTGAATAAAGCGATATATTTGTTGAGTCGTGAACGGTGGAGACAGATTGAAGGTGTCTTTACCTC
This sequence comes from Candidatus Uhrbacteria bacterium, assembly GCA_963822405.1. GTDB lineage: Bacteria > Patescibacteriota > Patescibacteriia > UBA9934 > UBA9934 > JAGORL01. Next base: position 177,449 of record CAWGHH010000001.1, read on the forward strand.
AGAACAGAAGAAGGTATTAGAATTTATCGTTAGAAAAGGTGAAGCTATTACTCAAAATGAAATTGTCACGTGTCTTGGAAAGACTCAGGGAAATGTGGCTTATTATTATTTTGGACCACTGAAGGATTCCGGAGTGATTGAGGAGGTGGAACGTCGTGGAAAGCAAAAATATTGGTATTTGACGAAGGAATTTTCTAGTTTGAAATATTTACTAACTGCGGAGGTCCACGTACAAGAGGATATTGAAGAGAAAATCCAACAGGCAAGATTATTTTAGCCCCGCTTGCGACTTTCAGCATTCAACCTTAAACTGGTGGCAGTATGTCTGAATTCGGCGAAGGTGAGAAAAAAGAGCCGGTTTTTTCTGATCCCGACGTTCCGGCGGAGGTCATGGCTTGGGCCGTTGATTTTGAGCGACGTTCGAAATCTGTGCCACTGTTGGATGATGTAGCTCGTAATGCTTTGTATGACGAAGAGGATGAAAAGATGAAAGACTCATCATGCGAGCTCGCCCTCGCGTTAGTGAGAAAAAGCAGCGACTATCTCATTGATAGAGCCAGGGATGCCGTTCGACTAAACCAACAGAAACTTGAATATCCCTCGGCGGCTCCTAAGGCTCAAGAGATTCTCCGCCTGTCTCCAGAAGAACTTGTAGCGTCTCGATTGAACTTACTAATAGATGAAGAGGGTACGATTAGAGCCTTAGCCGAGCTCGGCGGACACCACTGGGCGCGGGACAGCAGAGAGCGAACGGGGTCGGGGACTATCAAGAATGCTATCGAGCAACTCCGTGGTGGCAGTGAGATCGAACCAATTTCCGCTGGGTATCTTCGTTTCTACACGGCTAAAGATGGCAGTATGCAGATTTCTCTCAGTCACATTCCCGGCGATTCGCGTGATCAGTCCTATAATTGGACCATTGTAAAAGCAAAAGAATTAGGCTTTGGAATCCATCGATAATTACCCCTTATGTCTGACGATAAAAAATCCGCACATTCCAGCCAAGAATACGAAATCTTGGATTACTGGGCCAAGAATAAAGTATTTGAACGCTCAGTGAACGAGCGTCCAGAGTCAAAGCCCTACACTTTTTACGATGGCCCGCCATTTGCCACCGGTCTCCCGCACTACGGTCATATTGTTGCGTCTGTCATGAAGGACGTAGTTCCTCGTTTTTGGACGATGCGCGGTTACCGCGTTGATCGTCGTTGGGGTTGGGATTGTCATGGTTTGCCAATCGAAAACATTGTTGAGAAAGAGTTTGATTTGAAAAGCCGAAAGGATATTGAAAACTACGGCGTTGGCGCATTTAATGATAAATGCGAATCGACGGTTCTTAAGTATGCCGAGGACTGGAAGAAAGTCATTAACCGCCTTGGCCGCTGGGTCGACATGGATAACGCCTACCGCACCATGGACAAGCCGTTCATGGAATCTATCTGGTGGGTATTTTCGACGTTATGGGAAAAGGGCTATATCTACGAAGGCAGAAAGGCGATGCAGATTTGTCCGCGCTGTGAAACTTCTTTGTCGAATTTCGAGGTCGCTCAAGGTTATCTCGACGTAACCGACATTTCGGTGACTGTCGCTGTTGAAATCACAAGCGGGAAGTACAAAGGCGCTAAGATTCTCGTTTGGACGACTACGCCGTGGACTTTGCCGGGAAATGTTCTCCTCGCCATCGGTGCCGATATGGAATATTCGTTGGTCGAGGAATCCGGCGAAAAATATATCTGTGCGACAAGCCGTCTCGGTCATGTATTTAAGGGTAAAGAACCGAAGGTGTTCGAAACTTTCGCCGGCAATGTGCTTACCGAATCTACTTACAACCCAATTTTCCCGTATTTCCATGATCATGGAAATGCTTTTCGAATTGTGTCGGGCGATTTTGTCACCGACACCGATGGAACAGGCACGGTTCACATTGCTCCAGGGTTTGGCGCGGATGACATGATGCTGGGCGAGGCTGAGAAAGTGAAACCGCTCATGCACGTAAAGATGAACGGTCAATTCGTCGACGAAGTTGCGAAGCCGATGACGGAAGAAGGCTATCCAGTAGACGGAATTCCGATGAAAGCAAAGGGGGAGTACTCGGTAGTCGACATTCAAGTCATCAAATGGCTAGCGCATCATGGAAAACTATTCGGCAAAGAGAAAATTGTTCACAGCTATCCACATTGTTGGCGTTGTGATACCCCACTTTTGAATTACGCGACCAGCTCGTGGTTCGTCCGTGTTTCAGAAATGAACGAGCAGATGTTGAAGACTAACCAGAAGATTAATTGGGTGCCAGATAACATGAAGGAAGGTCGCTTTGGAAAGTGGCTCGAAGGCGCGCGCGACTGGGCAATTTCTCGTTCCCGTTATTGGGGTACTCCGCTTCCAGTTTGGAAGAGTGAAGACGGCGAGATTATTGTTATTGGTTCTGCCGAAGAGCTCGAAAAGTTCGTTGGTCATAAGGTAGACAACCTCCACAAGCACGTGGTCGACAATTTGGTGATCGAGCGCGACGGTAAAGAATTCCGCCGAATTCCTGAAGTTCTCGATTGTTGGTTTGAGTCCGGCGCCATGCCGTACGCTCAGCTTCATTATCCATTCGAAAACAAAGAATCGTTCGACGCAAAATTCCCCGCGCAATTCATTGCCGAAGGCCAAGATCAAACTCGTGGCTGGTTCTATACGCTTCACGTTCTTGCAAACGCGCTTTTCCAAAAGCCAGCTTTCGAAAACGTGATTGTGAACGGCATTGTGCTCGCGGAAGACGGCAAAAAGATGAGCAAACGTCTCAATAACTATCCAGACCCAATGGAGGTTATGGAAAAGTACGGCGCTGATGCTGTCCGTTATTATTTGATGTCGACTCCTGTTGTTCGAGCTGAGAATTTGCGGTTTAGCGAAGCTGGCGTAGACGAAGTTAGCAAGAAATTCATCACGATCATGAAGAACGTGACCTCTTTCTACAGGCTGTATGCCGAACATGATGATGGCCGAAAACCAAATGGCCAACATGTGCTCGATGCTTGGGTTCTTGCTCGACTAAATGAAACTCTTGAGGCTGAAACAAAGTCCATGGAGGCCTACGAGCTTTCTGAAGCTGCTCGTGTGCTCCAGTCCTTCGTCACCGACTTGTCCCAGTGGTATGTCCGTCGTTCCCGGGACCGCATGAAGTCAGAAGGCGACGACCGCGCCGAGGCTTTAGCTACTTTGCGATACGTTCTCGAAACCTTCTCTAAGATGACTGCGCCATTTATGCCATTCTTGGCCGAAATGATTTGGCAGGATCTTGGTCAAAAGGATTCTGTGCATCTTCAGGACTGGCCTACACCCCACACCCTACACCCCACACCCTCTGTCCTAGAACACATGGGCGAGGTCAGGGCAATCGTCTCAAGAATCATGGAAGTGCGTGTCGAGTCTGGAATGGCTGTGAAACAAGCTCTCGGCAATGTTGAAATCACTACGCCGACCGGCAAAATTAGCAAAGAGTTGCAGGCTGTAATTCTCGACGAAACAAACATTAAAAAATGCTCCGTTAAAAAGGGCGATCTTAAAGTCGAAGTCGATCTCAAGCTCACGCCCGAACTTGTCCGTGAGGGCATCGCCCGCGAAGTCACTCGCAAAGTAAACGGCTTACGAAAAGACGCCGGTATGACTATTGCCGACAGAATCCACTTGTTTATCTGGTCAGACTCGGCCGAGGTCATGAAAATGTACGAAGAATTCGGCGAAGACCTAAAAGCTGACACGCTGGCGAGCAAAGTAGAATTTGGAAAGAAAGAAGGGTTGGCAAACGTCGCGAGTTTCCGTGTTGCTGAACAAGATTTGTCGATCGGTTTCTAGAAAATGAAGAACCGCACCGTCGAGGAGCGCCGGATTGGCTCTTCGGGGTGCGGTCTAGTGACGATTGCGGAGAAGTCGATAGATCCGGAACCGGGTGTCGTGGTAGTGGTCGAGGACAAATTCTTTCGCCCTGCGCCACCAGCTCCAGGTGAGCTTGTCGGCTTGGTACAAACGTTCGCCTTCCTCTTGGTCGAGCCTGTCTTGCTCGAGGTTGCAGGCTTCGCGGTACTCGTCCTCCAGCTTTTGCAGCTCGAGGTAGCAAGTCATGTCGTACCGGAGCTCGTTGAGCCGACCCATCATATGGTAGGCAAAGCCTGCGGCCTCCCACTCGAGATCGCGCTCGCGGAGTTCTTCCGCGCCTTGAAGGTCGAGTTCGCGGTCGATCTGCTCGGTGCGATTCCACGGGTCGCGGTAGCTGTCGAGCACTTCCTCCCAATCCCGCCGTTCGATTTCGGTGAGCATCTGAGAAGTTTCGAGTTCCTCTTCCGTGAGGTAGTCGTAGAAGGAGACAGGGAGATCGTCGAGCGTGCCTTCAAGGTCTTCGTTCCTCCGAAGCAGTTCTTCCTTGCGGATCTGAGGGCTGTCATGCTCCCACTCTTCTTCGGCCTGGATCTCGAGCTCGGCGATGATCTGCGGGGAGTGGCTGAACTCTAGCCAATCATCATCGCTGTAGTCGTCGGGATCGTCGGCGTACCGCGGGTCGTTGTAGTCGGGTTCGTTATCCCAACCGTACGCGTCCTCATGGTCCCCGTCGTCGTACTCATTCATGTAGTCTCCGGGGAACATCCGGCGGTTCTCTTCGTCGATGGCATCCTCGAGGTCAGCGAATTCACGGTTGAGACCTCGGATGCGCGGGTCATCGCACCGTACCCACTGCTCGTTGACGAGCTTTTCGAAGTGGGAATCCCAACGGACGAATCCGTCCTCGATCTCGTGGTGTCCGAGATCATCGGCGCCGAAGACTTGGCTTGGCGGATGCTTCATGCTGAGTTCACGGATATCCGTGCCCTCCCAGACCACAGACGACGTCACTTTCGTATCACCCGGCGCGAAGTCATTCTTGGTCACTTGGACTATACGGTAGCGGGTCATTGGAACCTCCAAACGGTCGTTGAATACCATGCTATTATAGCAAAAAAACGCCATTTTGTCAATGTTTTGTGGCTAAAGTGAGCCAAAAAGAGGGAAATGGGGATAAATTTTGACGAGGTGTCAGGAAATATGGTGGAATGTATGTACCGGGTAGGTTACCCACACGGGCTTATCCCAGGTGATACAAAAGCAAACTCCCCTTTATTGGTGGGTTTGTATTTGTTTTATGCCGAGTAAGGACTACTCCCCATTGGGCCCGTGCGGTAATTGGTAACCACCCCGGATTATCACCTGGGAGTTACGGGTTCAAATCCCGTCGGGTCCACATAACTCGGCACCAACCACTCCGTCCGCAAGGGCGGAGTTTGGTTTCTGTCGAAATACGGGATATTATTCGTGCATGAAAATCTATCCTCTTGAATCTTGGATGAGCCCCAAGCTCACAACAAAAAATTCGCCAGTTCATGGTGGCGGAGTTTTTGCTGTTGAACCGATTAAGCAGGGCGAGGTGTTAGTTCGATGGGGCGGAAAGGTGTACTCGACCAAACAGGTCGTTGATGGCGAGACGACCAGTCAAACAGCCTGTCAGATTGATGACGATTTATATATTGCTAGTCCGCCAGGAACAGAGCTTGTCGGTTCCGACCTCATGAATCATTCCTGTGATCCGAATACGTGGATGGATGACGAAGTGACAATTTCGGCTAAAAGGAACATCGCGACTGGTGAAGAAATCACCGCTGACTATGCGCTTTGGGTTGCTTATCCGGGGTATGAAACTATAGCAGATTGTCATTGCGGTTCTTCATTGTGTCGTCGTCGAGTAACAGGGGATGATTGGAAGATTCTGGAGCTTCAAGAACGGTATCAAGGCCATTTTCCACCTTACCTCCAAAAACGTATCGAACAATTATCCGTATAAAATGAAGAACCGCACCGCGAGGAGCGCCGTGTGGCTCTTCGGGGTGCGGTTGCGCCTGTTACTTGGGATGGTTGGTAATTCGTCGACAGTTGATCTTTACGGTCGATCCGGGAGGATCCATTGATTCGATGTTGATGTTGAGCGAGTTCGCGCTCGTGAAGCTCCCGGAGACCGTCTTATCGCCGAGATCGCCGGAGACGTCTTCACCGTTGACCTTGAGTTCGTTGGTAGGCGAAGGTGCGGCGATCACAGTCGTTCCACTGCTTTGATTCTCGCACGTCCAGGTGCCGGCGACGAGCTCGTTGAATTCGTTATCCGGTGGGTGTTGGGGTTTGAACCAGGTATTGATTATGATTCCGCTGATCAAGACGAACGAGATGCCGATGCTGTAGACGATCGTCCTAGACTTCCAATTCATGTTTCCTCCAGAAAACCTTTTCAGTATAGCAAAAAAACGCCCTTTTGTCAATGTTTTGGGGCTAAGATTAGTAAAAAAGTTTCCGGCATAGCCGGACCCGGCTCTGCCGGGAAAAAAGGCTGAAAAAGCTGTAAAGTTGAAAAAGTAATTAGCGCATCTCTTTCTGCGCCCAGTGTTTTGGCAGTTTGGTGGTTTTCAGGAGCTGTGCGGTTCGTTCGATATCAGCGAGGGGTACATTGTGGATATTGCGAGAGGCGCCGACGTTATTATCACAGGCGAAGTTCAGGATTTCTACGGTATACCCAAAGTTTCGACCAAGCATGATATACGGCGCAATTTCCCAAGCTTGGGCGTTCATGTTGTCGATGATGATTGTCGAGTCGCCGTTATGAAGTGCGTCATGGCATTTTTTGAAGCAGGCATCATGGGCGAGCTGGATTTTGGACTTGTCGTAGACGTATGTTCCGTCAGTTTGTAAGAAAAAATCATCTGCGGAGCAGATAACAGCGTCAGTTTGGGATTTCGCGTAAGTAGATTTGCCTGAGCCAGGAATACCGCGGAGAATTTGGAGAGATTTCATATGGGGTAGGGGTCGACCCATGCGTCGACCCTTTCCGGAATTTTATGTAAGATGTGTTTGTATGATAATCGATCTCGCAAAAGTCGTCCTTCTCTGCCCAAAGAACGACGAAGAATCCGTGCTCATTTTGAAAATCGCCATAGCCGCGGGTATCCCAACCGTTATTTCGCCTCAGGCGCACGGTTCGCGACTTGAACTCGAGGAAAAACTCGAAGAACGGTTGAAAACTGCGAATCCGAATGCCTCGACTATCGTTATTGTCGAAACTCCCGGTTCTGCGCGTGAAGCCGAACTCGAAAAAGCGGGGTACGAAGTGATCATCATCGACCATCACCGTTACGAGGGACTGAATCGCATGAAGCAGGAGAGTTCACTCGACCAGTTTTTGGCTTTGTTCGAACTCGACGATAAGAAATTAATCGAACTCGGCTTTGATCCGTTCCTCGTAAAGGGCGTTGCGATGCTTGATAGAGGTTGGGTGTGGGAATTATCGCGCGAGGGGATTGAGAAAGAAGACCGAAAGCGGATCGTGGAATATTATTTGTCTTTTGCCGATGAACTAGGCGGCTCTCGAAAGGATGGGATGGCTGAAGCGCGAAAAGTGTGGGAAATTAGAGAAGAACGTGACGGAGTAATTATTGTTCGAACACCGACTGAAACTAGAATTCGCGAAGCATTATCGATAATCCTTGCGGAGAACTATGATGAGCCGCCAGTTACGTTGATCGTCGAGGGCGCTCATCGAATTACCGTTCAAGACACTGACAAGGCAACAAAATTACACGAAACTTTTGGTGGTTATGTCTTTGGCAAAGATCGTTGCTGGGGCTATCCGAGTACTCCTGAGAAGAAGGGGCCGAGTGAAGATGAGATAATGGAGGTGCTATGTTCTCAAAACCTCTAACAACTCCTCCCGACCGCAAATTTCTCCTCGACTGGATCGAGCAGGATGTTTTGTTATCGAAAGCGGGAGTGCGGGCGAGAAATGTGGTTGCGGAACTTGTCGGAAAGATTCCTGAGGTGAAGAAGCTGGTCGAAACCCCCCAAACTTCGCCCCATCACGCCGAGGGTCCAACCGTTGAGGCGCATTTGGTACGAATTCTTTCGGTTCTTTTTGCTGTTACAGGGTCAATTACTCCCTGGTCCCCGAGCGTAGGCGAGGGGCCTAGAGGCTCGCCCGTAGGGGCTACGCCCGAGGGTGGGTTATTGGATATTGAGGAATTTGTTCGAGAGAAAATTCTTTTTGCCGAATGGAAATCGCTTTTCTCAACTATTACTCAGAATGAGAAATTTCTCTCTGCCTACGCTTTCGCTCATGACCTCGGTAAGGCTGAGTGTGTGAAGATCGACGACGCGGGTCGCGTGCACTATCTTGGTCATGACCGCGCGGGTGCGTCGTCCTCGTATGCGTACGCACGCGAAGCAATTCTCAAGTACTTTGGCCTGCCGTCGTCGAGCGCGAAACTATTGACTGAGTTGATTCGGTTGCACATGGATATAATTACGACATTCCAGAGTTCCGCGAACATAGCTGAGTTTAGGGCATTTGTCGCACTAGCCGGTCGCGCTGGACTGAACAAAGAATTATTCCTCGATCTTGCGCCGGCTTGTCTGTTCTTGGACGCGGTAGCTGGAAGTTTGGAGGAGGTGGACGGTCGACGGTTCCACGACATGACGCCTTTGATAAACTGGCATCGAGCGGAACGTGAGGCTATGCCAGAGAGGCACGAGGCCAGAGAAGCGGGGGAGAAAAAAGCGTCAAAGATGGCTGTTAAAAAAGCGTATGCTGACGCTAACTTATCGCCAGAAGAAGTGTTCGAGTTGCTCGGCACGCCAATCGGTCCAGTTCGGGGTGAGGTCATGAAGAAGATTGATGAGCTTGTGAAAAATCATGAAGCAAAGATTGATTTCGGCGAGCAGACGGAGGAGATTCGAAAGAGAGCGAAGAATGTAAAACTATGATCGCATTTATTGAAGGAATTTTGGCCGAACATGAGTCTGATGCTGTCGTTGTTAACGTCTGCGGCGTTGGGTATCGGATCATGGTTACTCGAACAAAGAGTGAAGTAGGGGACAAGGTAAAATTCTATGTGGCCGAGGTCATTCGCGAAGATAAGCATGATTTGTACGGGTTTGAGACCAAGGATGAGCGCGAGCTTTTCTATATTTTTACAGACGTTCAAGGAGTCGGACCAAAGATGGGACAGAAGATTCTTTCGGCTGCACCCGCCGACGCACTTCGTAAGCATATTCAGCAAGATGACGTATCATTTTTCACCTCTATTTCTGGCGTCGGCAAGAAAACTGCACAAAAAATTATCCTCGACCTCAAGGGCGTGCTTGTCGACACGGACGCAACCGGTAAGACCGCACAATCGGACGACGTGACCGAGGCACTTGAGAGTTTAGGCTATTCAATGGACGACATTCGTAAGATTGCTAAGTACATCACTGGAGAGACGGTCGAAAGTAAGGTAAAATCAGCACTGAAACTTCTGAGCAGATAAGAGAGTCACTAGTCGGCAGTCGTTAGTCTCTAGTCTGGGAACCATGCATTGGAGCATTAGACTAATGAATAGTGACTAAAGACTAACGACTCTCAGATATGACTGCTTCTCAAGATTGGAATAGTAAAGTCAGAGCCCATCTCCCGCCTTTTGGCGGATTTTTGCAGTCGTATGAGTGGGGGGAGTTTCAGGAGTCGATCGGCTTCAAGGTAAAGCGGATTTTTGAGCAAACAAAAAAAGGCGTAGTCATTGCCCAGGCAGTCGAGCAGCCCTTAAAATTCGGCAAAAAGTATTATTTGATCCCAAAAGGTCCGCTTGGTGATGCATCGCCAAAGACCATGGTCGACATACTTAAAAATGAACTCGGCGACGGGGCATTCTTGAAGATCGAGCCAGTGAAGAAGTTGAACGGGTCAACGCTTGTTCATGAGCGACACCCATTTACGACCGCGATTATTCCGCTCGGTGGTTCGGCAGAGAAAATTCTCGACCGGATGAAACAGAAGACTCGTTACAACATCAAACTTGCGGAAAAGAAGGGCGTGACTATCCGGATTGCTCGGGAGGAGGCGTTCGACGAGTTCATGGAGATCATGAAAGATACGGCTAAGCGTGACGGCTTTCATCTGCACCAGCCAGATAGATATTTGAACATGCTAAAGGTTTTGAAGGGCGGGGAGTGTAAGGCCTATCTTGCGTTTGCAGATTTTGAGGGCAAAGCCCTGGCCGTAAACTTAATGATTGATAGTTTTGGCCAGCGAACATATTTGCACGGCGCGTCCTCCAGCGAAAATCGCAACATCATGGCACCGTATGCTTTGCATTGGTTCCTGATCAAGGATGCGATCGAAAAGGGTATGTCGATGTACGACTTCTGGGGTATTGCTCCTGTTGGTGCCGGCGACGAACATCCTTGGGCGGGAATTACTCGTTTCAAACTCGGCTTCGGGGCTGAGATTGTCGAAATGCCAGGCACGTTCGACGTGCCTGTTTCAAAACTTTGGTACGGCTTTTATAAATTCGCGAGAAAAATAAGCGGTTTGAAATAAAAAAAACACCCCGCTGTTGAGATGTTCGCCGGTATAAGGCGTCTTTCTCTAACTTGCGGGGTGGACACGGTTACGGTCGGTCGCGAATTCGATTGGTCATCGAGGACTCCTTATAGGGTGAAGTCGACAGATGCGCGCGTTGGCCAACATGCCGGACGCCGCGGGTGGTGCATGGCACCGTGGGGGAGCCTATTAGGCGCGTCGCGAATGCAGTTCGTCATCGTGAACTCCGGTGGAAAGGATGTGGCACATCCGCGGGAGTATTCCCACGAATGCACCGGCTGGTGTCGCCGTCGTCGAGCCGATCAGACGTTGAAACGATTGGTGGAAGAGTCGGAACTTCGCATCTAACCTCCTTTTTTTTCGTTCTGAGCGTTTCGGCTTCGAGGTCTTCGAGTGCCGGACGCTATCAATTGACGAGAATTAGTATAGCAAAAAATCTGACTTCTGTCAAGTGCGAATAGCTGAAACAAAGCGAATATTAGCTAAAAAAGAAGCACCCCCCGGACTACGGTCCGAGGGGCGTTTTGTTCCGCATGCGAGCGGGGCTAGGGGATCTTTTTGCAGGACTTCTTCCAGGCTGATAGCACCTTTTCCTGCACCTCAATCTCAGTTGTTTGTTCAGTGACCATCTGCCGTAGTCCGTTGATTGTCTGTTGTTGTGAATAACAGACCGTCCCAATAAAACAGGTGGAGAGAACAAATAATCCGAGCACGAGTATATTGAGATGTGAACCGTGATGCTCAGGAGGAGGCTCTACGTACGTATTGTTGTCAGTCATTTTATCTCCAAAACAGAAAATTATATTAGCGTTGTTCCGCATCTTGGTCAATGTTCACAACCCTTGAGATAGCTGTAAAGTTGAAAAAGCCAAGAAAGTTAAAAAAGTAAAATACAATAACCGGATCTCGGAATGGACGTTACAGCTTTTTCAGCTTTTTTAACCTTTTCAACTGGTGAACACATTTTGTGTACAGGGGGTGATATAATTCACGCATGCGAATAGGAATTGACGCACGATTTTTCGGTTCACGTATCGGGGGCGGCGGGATAGGCCGTTATGTTTCGGAATTGGTGAATCATTTGCAGGAGATTGATCATACAAATGAGTACGTTATTTTCTTGAAGCGGGAGAACTTCCATGAGTTCGTAGTTACCCGCGGAAATTTCTCGAAAAAGATGGTTGATGTGCCGTGGTATTCAGTGGCTGAGCAGATAGTTATGCCTCGGGAGATTGCCCAGTCGAGAGTCGATTTCATGCACTATCCGCACTGGAATGTTCCAATATTTTCAAGGGTTCCGTTCATTGTGACCATCCACGATTTAATCTTGCTTGAAGATCCGTCGAGTGCTAGGGCAACTACTCGCGGTCCGCTTGTCCATGCGGCAAAAACTATTGGATACAGGGCAGTGCTTGAGCGCGCTGTTCACGGTTCGCGTCACATCATCACGGTATCAGAGGCCAGCCGTCGATCAATTCTTCAACATTTCAAGATTCGACCAGCTAAAGTTACGGTTGTTCATAATGGAGTTAACACGCCAGTAGAGGGAAAGAATGTTTCGCTTAGAGATTTGGGTGTGGTCGAGCCGTTCATTCTCTACGTTGGCAACATGTACCCGCATAAGAACCTAGATGTGTTGCTCGATGCGTTCGCTGGCGCGCAGGCTCAACATCCAGGAATTCAGTTGGTGATCGCTGGGAAGTTCGACGAGTTTGGCCGGCGCCTTCAAGAGCATGCCATCGAGCTTGGATTCGGGAACGGGGAAGTGCGCTTTCTAAACTTGCCAACGGACGAAGAACTCGGCGCGCTTTATCACCACGCCGCTTTGCTCGCCTATCCCTCGAGGATTGAAGGGTTCGGCATCCCGCCAGTTGAGGCTTTGCTTGCCGGCACGAAGGTTATGGCTAGTAACGCGTCGAGCATGCCAGAAATTCTGGGCGAGTATGTGAGGTACGTTGATCCTGACGATAGCGATGACATGGCGAAGGTGATGTTGGATGCAGTCGAACGCCCAGAAAAATGGGCGGGGATGAAAGAGAAGGGCGCAGATTTCGCTAAAAGATATAGCTGGGCGAAGGCCGCTAAACAAACGCTCGAAACTTATCTCATGTACGGTCCAAAAAGAATATAAAATGTGATTAACCAGGACGGAAAGAAAATAATCAGAATAACAAAAGGAGGCTATTCTAAAGCTTCGCCTTTTATTGTTCGTCTTTCCCGTCCCGGCGAGCCAGTAGCTCAGATTGTTGACCCGCTTGCCGATCTTCGCGAGAGCTTGGTGATCGATGGTGACGATGAAGGTGATGAGGCGCCGTTAGTTGAGGCCTATGATGGGGGAGTAGCCATTGCTATTTCTTTTGACGAATTCCGCGACCAGTTAATGGAAGACGTGGAGGCAGTTGAGAAAATAGACAATCGTCCGCCCATAGTCATTGGTCCAATTGTCCGTATTATCTCGACATCGAACATCAGACAACAGACATCGAACATCCCCTCAGATCCAATCACAACAGAGGATATAGAGGTCGCTGAAGTCTTTGCGTCAGATGCTCCGCTGGCTGATTTTACGGCGCGTATTGCTCAGGTCTTTTCTTCAAAACGTGCCGTTGCGTCATTTATTTTACTCGCTCTTCTTGTTTCAGCTCCGCTACACGCCGCGCAGGTTTTTGCCAATGTAAAATCAACTACTGATTCCGTGAAGGCAAATGGTTCTACGGCACTTAGCTCATTTTTACGTGGGGCTACTAGTTTGTCTGGAAAAGATTTTGATTCTGCGGGTAAAGATTTTTCTAAAGCAGCTGAAGATTTTGCAAATGCTGAGGATTCATTGAATAGCATGCACGCCGTAGTGACCGCGGCTGCCAGCATGATTCCGCAGACTGAGCGGACTATGAGTTCGGTTCGCCATCTAGCCGTTGCCGGGGAAGAGTTGGCGAATACCGCCGAGATCCTTGCGCTGGCTGGTCAGGATATTGCCGGCAAGAAGTCTTTAACGGTAGTAGATAAGATTGATTTGCTTTCAACTTATGTTGGCAGTGCTGGCCCTCACGTGGATGCGGCCGCTGAAGCCATGCAGAAGATTGACGAGAATTCATTACCAGCTGAATACGCAAGCAAGATTCATGAACTAAAGACGGCGGTTCCGGCTCTCGCTAGTACGCTCAAGGAGTTCACTGAATTTACTCACGCTTTGACCATTATTCTAGGCGGTGAGGGCGAGGTTAAATATCTAGCAGCTTTCCAAAATAATACAGAGATCCGCGCTACTGGTGGCTTCGTAGGCAGTTTTGCCGAATTGAATGTTAAGAATGGCGCCATTGAGAGTCTTTCTGTCCCTGGCGGAGGTTCATACTCTTCTCAAGGTCAGTTGACTGAGTATGTGGCAGCTTCCAGGCCCTGTTCAGTTGTTGCGTTCACGTTGGGAGTTCCAGGACGCTAATTGGTTTCCGGATTTCCCAACCTCGGCTAAAAAAATGCTGTGGTTCCAGGAGCATTCCGGCGGTCCAACTATGGACGGGGTGATTGCGGTTAACGCAACGTTTATTGTCGATCTCTTGAAGGTTCTTGGTCCGGTCGATATGCCAGCATATGGCAGAACTATCACTGCTGATAACTTTTTAATTGAAACTCAGAAGATAGTCGAGCTTGAATATGACAAGACCGCAAACAAACCAAAGGCGTTTATTGGTGACCTTGCGCCTTTGCTTTTGAAGCGGGTGACTGATGCAGATTTCCCAACTTTGACTAAAATATTGAGTTTGGTTGGCAAGGGTCTTCAAGAAAAGAATATCCAAGTGTATTTTTCGCAGAACGATCTTGAAGCGCAGATGGAGAAACTTGGATTCACTGGAAGTCTCAAGCAGACAGCCGGAGATTCGCTCATGATTGTTGATACTAACCTTGGCGGGGGAAAGACGGACGGTGTGATTGACGAGCAAGTAAACACTGACGTTGAAATTGCTGAAGATGGTTCGGTTACAAACACAGTGACTGTTACTCGAACACACCGTGGAATGAAGAGCGAGCTATTCCGTGGGGTAAATAACGTAGATTACATGCGCCTTTACGTTCCCGAGGGGAGCAAACTCATGAACGCTTCCGGTTTTACGCCTCCAGCTGACACGCTCTTTAAGAAGAGTGACGTTCCACTTAGTGTAGATGAAGATTTGGCGCTTAACATGCAGGACATTACTAAGGACGAGGGTACGGACACGGACGTTTGGATTGAAAACGGTAAAACGGTTTTTGGTAATTGGGTGCAGACTGTGCCAGGCACGAGTTCGGTCGCTACTTTTACTTACCGTCTGCCGTTTAAAGTGTCATTGGCTAAGACGGGCAATTTCTTCTCTTCTTCTAATCCAGTTCCTTACTCCCTGTTTATCCAGAAGCAGTCTGGCGTAGAGAACAGGCGGACGGATGTTAGAGTTTCCTTGCCACACGCGGTAGAGGTTATCTGGACGAGCTCCGATGCTAATCCGAACGTTACCGGTGTATCGACAAACGAACGGGATGCTTTCTTTGGTTGGCTATTCCAGCCATAGAATATGGTAAAAAAACTAAAACGCATCCATCCCATAGAAAAAACTACCCCAGAACCGGAGGTGGAGCGTGTTCGAACCAAAAAAGAAAAAGAAACAGAGATGGATGAGGGGTTGCGGGCGATTTACGGCGATACCCCGGAGGATCTGTCGATTGTTAATCAAAGTGGCTCAAGACTGACTTTTTGGTTATCTAGAATAGTAGGTTTTTTGGCTTTTGCGGCCATTATAATTTTTGCCGTTAGTCTTTTGGCCTCCAGGGGGTGGTTCATGAATCAAAACTTCTCACCTTTGACGTTAGCCGTAGAAGCACCAACTGAAGTGAAGAGTGGGGAAGCGGTGACGATTAAGATTCCGTATGAGAATCCAGAGAAGGTTCCGCTGGCCTCGCTTTTGATTGACGTAAATCTCCCACCATCGTTTTTGATTACTAAGATGAGTCCTCTCCCAACTGACGCCGATCGATTGATCTTTACTGTGGGTAGTGTCGGCTCACACGCAAAGGGCTCGATTATTATCGAGGGAACATGGATTGTGACTACGCCGTCTACTAACACTATCCAGGCCATTGCTAACTATAAACCGGCTAATTTTAGTTCGGATTTTTCTCAAATTGCTACCGCCTCAGTTAGTACAAAGGCGAGTGTTCTGGCTTTGGCCATTACTGGCCCTGACAAAGCAACTCCAGGTGCGGATGTTGCTTACACGTTAAAAGTAACAAACACGGGTACTTTGCCGGTTAGAGGAGCTGTAGTTTCTCTTACACCTCCTACCGGTTTCAGCCTTTCAAAAAGCGTTCCTGCTTCTACCCCTGGCGAGCGACCAAAGTGGAAATTCGATAATATAGATGCTGGAAAAGACGTGACCATTAAAGTAAACGGTTCTTTTGCTTCTGACGTTACGGATGTCCAGCAGATGTCCGCCGACGTTTCATTCCCATCGGGATCAGGTATAGACGCAAAGACGCTTGTTCAAGCTACGGGTATAGTTCCAACGGATGTAACCGGCGGAGCTCTGCGGTTGACGCTTGTTGGCAACGGACTTTCTGGCGATACCTCAGTTGCGCCAGGGGAAGCGCTTAGTCTTGGCTACCGGCTTGAAAATACCGGCAAAACGCCTCTGACTGATACGGTTGTTACCTTAGATTTTCAACCAGCTACAGGCATTCCGCTTACTTGGTCTAAAGCAAATCTTGACGGAGGAGTGATGACAAAAGATGGCGTAGTTTTCGACGCGAAAAAAATTGGGATCATTAACCCCGCGGAGAAAAAGAGTTTCAACTTGTCGTTCCCAGTCAAGGCCGAGTTAGCCGTAACAGACGTTGATTCATTTATTGTGACAGCTCGAGCAGTTGTGGGTGGCTCGACTATTCAATCATCGCCACTGACAGTTCATGTGAACGCTTTAGTGGCTTTTGCCGCCTCGGCTCACTACTTCTCAACCGACGGCGCGCCAATTGGTGAAGGCCCACTACCGCCAGTAGTTGGCACTAGCACCACGTTTGAAGTGATGTGAACCATTAAGCACGCCCTTCATCCGCTTGAGGATTTAGTCGTTACCGCCACGTTGCCACCGGGCGTTACGTTTGCGGACGGGGGAGCCTCAGACCTTGGTAAAGTGACCTATGACGCTAGCGCGAACATAGTTAGATTTGACGCTACTGGCATTACTAAAGATGCCACCACTATTCACGCCAAGTTTTACGTTAAAGCCACGCCGTCATCAGCTGATGTAGGCAAAGCTATGAAGTTGCTCTCAGGCAGCGCGCTTCGAGTGACGGATTCGACCACCACAAACCGTATAGAAAAAGAAGCAGACATTATTACCACCGCACTTCCGGATGATACTTACGCCTTAGGAAAAGGGATCGTGACGCAATAAAGAGCTTCGAGTGTTTTCTTTGCAGTTTTTTCCCAGGTAAACATTTTGGCGCGTTCTATTCCTTGTTTTCGCATTGTTTCGCGAATGGTTTGTCCGTCTATTTTGTCGAAAAGTATTTGAAGTGCGCGGGCTAGGTCTTCGACGTTAAAAGGATCGACGTAAATAGCGGCCTCACCGGCGATTTCCGGGAGGGAGCTCGTAAATGATGTTACGACGGGCACGCCCGAAGCCATGGCCTCGAGTACTGGTAAGCCGAAACCTTCGTAGAACGACGGGAATAGAAAAGCTGAGGCACCGCGGAAAAGTGCTGGCTTATGTTTTTCGGGCACGAAGCCGAGAAACCGAATGTCATCTGCAAACATGGCCGTCTTTGCGGTTTTTTTGACGCGGTCATAACCAAATCCAGGTTTGCCCATGATGACGAGCGGGAGTGCTTCGCCACCACGTGACCGAAATAGATCGTAGGCCTCTATAGCTGTTTCAAAGTTTTTGCGTGATTCAATCGTGGCCGCGGCTAGAATATACGGCCGATTAAGATCGTAGGCGGCGCGGAAGGTGCGGTCAGACGGCTGTTCTCGTGGGGCGAATTTATCGTGGTCTATGCCAAGTGGAGTAACCGCTATTTGATCAGTCGCAATCTTGAAGGCCGACTCCACGTCATTTGCCGTAGCGCTTGATGGAGAGAGAATTCGTTCGGCGTTACTAGCAAGCGATGGAATATTCTGCAGCCGACGAACCATTTTATCTTTTAGAGAGAAAAACTTTGGGAGATGCAAAAAGCTAAGGTCGTGGATTGTAAAAATGTAGGGCCGACGAGTTAAAATTGCGTTATGGTTCGGAAAAAACCAAGCATCTATATGCTCAGGTAGAAACATGTCGAGCGAAATTGGTGTTAAGGGGAGGATGAGGAGTAGCGAGAGAAGCCTGTTTGGAAGTTTTGCCTCAAATATTTTAATATTATTTGCTTTGAAAATTGGCGCTCGATTTCTGGCGTTTAACGAGCCACTCAAGAATACTAAAAATTCATCTTGCGGTGAGGCTTCCGCTAGGGCATTAATTAATTGAAGTGTGTAAATGCCAACTCCAGTGAGCCGTTCATCCGTTAAGGATCGGCCATCAATGGCGATCTTCATATGACTTCCGGTGCGCGTTTTCTACAAAGGCGAGCAATTGCTTGCGGAAGCGTTCGGTGGAAAAAGTTTCGGCGTGAGCGCGGATTTTTGCTGGCTCAAACTTATTGGCGTCGAAGTTGTTAATGGTTTCGACCAGTGCGTCGACGGTTTGCTCGACAATGAACGTTCCCGTTACGCCCTCGACTACCGTTTCTGTTGCTCCACCTTTCTTATAGGCAATAACCGGCCGACCTGCCGCCATAGCTTCTACAACTGTTAGGCCAAAATCTTCCTCTTGGGGGTTTATGAAGGCAATTGCGTCGGCGAAAAGGCGCGCACGCTCGTCATCGGATACTCGACCAAGAAATTCAACGGTTGGTCCGGCCATTTGCCTCAAGGTTTCTTCTGCTGGACCAGAGCCAAACACTTTAAGCGGAAGACCAAGCTTGGTGAACGCCTCGACGACCAAATCAAATCGTTTATATGACACTAACCGACCACCGGCCAAGAAGTATGTTTTTGGGTTGATCGAAATATTAAACTTAGCAACATCAACTGGCGGATGGATAACCTCGCTTTCTCGTCTATAATACTTTTTGATGCGGTTCTGCACCGTTTTCGAGTTGGCAATGAACAAGTCCGTTCTGTCGGCCGCAGCTTTGTCCCACAACCGGAGAAGCGAAAGAACCGGCGGTAGAACCCACTTAACAATTTTTGGTGCGCGAAGTTCCTCGACATAGCTTTGAGCATCGCTCCAGAGGTAGCGGGTTGGCGTATGGCAGTATGAAATGTGTACGCAGTCAGTTGGGGTGACTATACCTTTTGCAAACGCACTAGCCGAAGATATGACTACGTCGAATTCTGACAAATCGTAGCTTTCAGTCGCCGATGGCATGAGGGGGAGTAAGTATCGGAAAAACCGTTTACCCATTGGTACATGCTGTAAAAATGATGGGCGAATGTCCTTATGCCCAAAATCAGCCTTCATCGCTTCTTTGTCATAGTAAAGCGTGTAGGTTGGGGCTTCAGGGAATATTGCCTGAAGAGCTGAAAGAACTCTCTCAGCGCCTCCGTGCTGGATTAGATGGTCATGTACAAGAGCAACACGCATAAGTTTTTCCTAATATGCCCCTTTTCTGAAAATAACGGCCACTGGTGTTTTTATGAGGATAATGAGATCCAGGAACGGACTCCAGTTCTCAATATAGTACATATCTAGGCGGACTTCGTCTTCAAAGTCAAGGTTTGCCCGGCCGCTAATTTGGGATAAGCCTGTAATTCCTGGTTTAATTGTTAATACGCGTCGTTCATTTGGTTGATACCTAGCTACTTCTTCTGGCAAATGTGGGCGAGGACCGACTAGACTCATTGAACCGGCGAGTACTGCATAAAACTGTGGTATCTCGTCAAGGCTCCACTTTCTGATGAATCGACCAACCCGAGTCACTCGAGGGTCGTCGGCGAGCTTGAAAAGCGGTGTTCCTTCACGTTCATTGCCGTACTTTTTAATGAAGGCTGGATCGAACCGTAGTTTGTGTGCCTCCTTAACCATCGAGCGGAACTTCATGAAGGGGAACGGCTGGCCTCGCATGCCGACCCGTTTGATGGTGAAGAAAATCGGCCCTGGGTTTTCTATGAAGATAGCGAGTGCAATCAGGAATTGAAGGGGGAGCGAGACGATGATGAGAACTAGGGATATGATGATATCAAACGAACGTTTGTAGATTGCGCCCCAGCCATCAAGTGGAGTTTTCGGCACTTCGATCACCGGTTTTCCGCCAAAAGTAAAAACTATAGGACGCAGTGTGCTACCGGGAAATAAGTCGGCCGTGTACAGAAAAGACGCATGTTCAACATCTGAAAAAGTTTTAATAGCAGTGATCTCTGATCGTTCGGCGTCAGTATTTGCCAGAAGAATAAGATCCAGTCTGTTTTCGTTTTTTAACCGCTTTAGTCTTTCTGCTGTTTCTCCACTGAAGTGCGCGGTGTGATAGCTAGTAACGTAGCCAAGGGTTGGATTTTCTTTGAAGTAGGCCACCAGTTCATGGGCATCTTTTGTCTTTCCAATAACGGCCACGTACTGAACTCCAAAGCCAAACTTTCTCAAGGTGCGTTGAATAATTCGAACGGCCAAGCGCTCGATTAGCAGGAAAACCACGGAGAATAACCAGCCAGCCAGCACAATAAAACGAGAGTCGAACAGTTCGCGCGAGAAGAAGGCGATAGCGAGGACTACGGCAATGCTAGCGGAAGACGCGACCACTACACGAACCGACTCGCTCGGTATGCTTCGCGGGCGAATGGCGTAAAGACCAGAGAGTGAGAAGACGATCACGTAAATGGCGGCGATAGGCAGGACGAGCGCCAGGAACTCGCTAAAAGTCAGCTCAAAGGTTACTGGTCTGAACGCCGTAAATACAGCCGCGAAACGTAAAGAATACGCCGCTATTCCTGCCAGGAGCAGAGTTAGATAGTCAAGCGGAACAAACAAGGCCGCGAACGCAAGATCAGCGCGTTTCATAGTTGAGCTTATTTTAACATGAAAAACCGCCCTTGCGGACGGTTTTTCTGCTTGGAGAACTAGTAAGCCGAATTCTGTCGAGCCTCTACGTGCTTTCGGACGTAAAGATTCGTGACGATCATCTCTCTAGTTCTGACATTGCTGTCAGACTCATGCGAGCTACCTAATTTGCTCTTGCACCACGATGGGTTTGCCGCACCCGTGCGTTACCGCGCGGGTGAGAGGAGTGGGCTCCTCACTTTTCACTGTACTTCACCATAGCTTGCGCCGCAGGTGAGTATCATAGTCTCTGTTGCGTCTTTCTTGTGGTTTCCCACAAGTCTTGACCTTTGAGATTCTTGCGTTTCCCAAAGACTTTCCCTGGGCTTCCTGAGGCCTGTGGGGGACAGCGCGAAGCCGCCATCCAGTCCCTCACCGGCATCACTTTTTCCCGGTTGCTGTTAGCAACACCGTTTCTCATTCATGCATTGCTACATGAAGGGTGTTCGGACTTTCCTCCCCCTAACGTAGCTCCGAGCGTTAGCAAGGGGCGAAGTGGGGGCGATCATCTTGTTTTCCAAGCGAGGCAAGTATAGCAAAAATAGGCGAATATGTAAAGAAAAAGAAAGCTCCGCGTCATCTTACCCAGAGGGGGAAAATGCCGCGGAGCGGAAGGGGGGGACGGGGCTCTCTGCCCTCTAATCCCGCACGATCGGGCGCGAGAAAGAGGACGGGATGCTCCGCACGTTGTGTAACGGATTGGTCGACGGCTTGGGGGTCGGATCGTCGTCGATCTTGATGTTGCAGAGCTTGTCATCGAGGTCGTGAACGAACTTCGGCACCGCCATGGCGTACTGCTTCATGTTGTCGATCTCGGGTTTGTCAGTGCCCTCGATACGATCGAGGATGCTGCGGTACGTCGCGACGTTGTGGGGCTTGCCGTCGCAGTACGCACGGACGATGCCTTTGTGCATGACCGCGATCGACTTCCGCTCCCAATTGCCGGTGTCATCGAGCCGTTCGATGGTGTCCTCGATGTCCGCGAGCAGATGGTAGAATTCGGAGTCGCCGGTTGACGGTGGTGCAATGTCTGATTTGGCGGGAGTAGCCGTGATGATCTTTTTGGTCACGGGACCTTCCTGTGGTGGGGTTCTAACCGTTGTTGGGAACAAATTCCTTCCGGGGAGGAAGAAACGCTCGTAAACGGTATACAAAAAATGGCTAACCGTCAACGTCCAGATAGGGTCACAGGACTGACTGCGGTTACGGGTAAGGGCGGGGCTTGCCCTGCGCCTATATATGAAAGCACCCGCCCGCCTGATGAGGAGTCAGGCGGACGGGCACAGAGTACGTCGTACGCGGACGACGTGTCATGGACAAGCGGTACTAGGCCGTGATGAGCGTGCTGAGCGTCTCGGTGATGGCTTCAGCGGACGTCAGGCGATAGAGCACGGCGACGTTCTTCTCGGAGCGGATCTGGCGTGCCAGCGCCTCGATCTGCTCGATCTTGCTGTACAGATCCTTCAGCTTCATGGTGAACGGCGCACAGTGCCGAACAAAGCCGGTGGTCAGCGTAAGAATGCGCGGGATCATCTCCCGCCGGGCATCATCAGACATCTTCTGATCAAGGAAGCTGAGGCAATCATTGATCTTGATCTTCTCGCCTTCCTTGCGCCGTTCGCGCATCTGGGCAACGATCAGCATGTCCGTTTCGAGCTCAGCGCTGGTCGCGAGCCCATGGAACTGCCGATCCTTCTGCGCCTGAATGCGCATGTTCAGGAGCGCCAGGGTGACCTTTTCCTCGACCGTCTTGGCGAACGAGGCATCGGCCGCGATTTCCGCGGTCAACTCGTTTTGCGCTTGCCGTTTGGGGTGGCGCGCAGGCGGACGGGGAACGGAGTCAGTGGTGTCGTCATCGGACGACATAGCGGGGTGATCCAAGGCAGTACTCCGGTGGGAATCCCTTCCGTGGGACGGTTGGGAATTGTTGGTTGCGCTCAGAAAGAGCCCCCAAATACTATAACTCGCACCGGCTAATGTCAATAATTTGGCTAATAATAGAAAAACGCCCGACCCCCGAAGGAGACGAGCGTAGAGCCAAGCCCATTTAGCGAATCAGTCCTTCTTGAGGACGTACTTCGCTCGTGGTTCCTGGGCGAGCAGCATTACGCCACTCATGAGCAGAAGCCCCGTAATTAGGGCAAGTCGCCCTGGCGTTTCCACCTGCATTCCCGTGCCGGTCATATTCCAGCTGACGAGAAACGAGTAGATCGCTCCCGAAGTGACCGAGAAGACCAATCCGGAGACGATCATGATCACGAGCCAGCTCATGGCCGACCGCACGATTAGCTGCCAGTCTTTCTGGTTCACGAAGACCTCCAAGGTTTAGATGTCGAGTTTTACTCGGATAGCTTCGCAGGTCGGAACAATCGGCATTGCGAGTGCAAGACAGATCGTCTGACCGTCAATCTCGACGCCCCACAAGGAGTGGAGTCCGAAGAGACCGAGGAGACCGGAGATACCGGCCAATGCGAGTACACCGAGAATCTGGAAAATGGACATTTTTCCCTCAAGAAGAGGTTTGATTTGGAAGGGCAGGCGTAATGCCTGCAGGGCAGAAAGAGGACTGTATCTCACGTAGGCACAATAACAATAATAGCACTTTTTGACCCTTTTGTCAAGGGAAAAAGTGCTATTTGTGGCTAGAGTTAGACTAATTTTAGGCCCAGTTTTTCTTTTACTTTTTCAATGTTTACGCCTGCAATCATGCTCGCTCGAGCACTGCCTTCTTTGATCACTTTTTCTAGCTCGTCGCGATGCTTCAGGTATCCTGCGATCTCGGCCTGAAGAGGGGTCAAGTGAAGAACTAGAGCCTCAGCGACGTCATCTTTTAGATCCTTCATGCCTTTATTTATGTATTCGTCAGCAACCGCGAAAACAGTCCGTTTCTCGACTAGCGACAAAATCGACAATAGGTTCGCGACTCCTGGTCGAGCTTCGTCATATCTGACTGTCGGTTCAGAATCAGTGACAGCTGAGCGAACCTTTTTGCGAATTACATCTGCGTCATCCATAAGCGAGATATAGCTCTTTGGAGCGGGGGAGCTCTTGCTCATTTTCTTCTCTGGGTTGTCGAGCGCCAGAATCTTCGCGCCATGTTCGGCAATTATCGGTTTTGGGATTACGAACGTCTCGCCAAAGTCGCGGTTGAATCGTTCGGCCAAGTCTCGAGCTAGTTCGATATGTTGCTTCTGATCAACACCAACCGGTACGGCGTCAGTGTTGTACAGGAGAATGTCGGCCGCCATTAAAACTGGATAAGTGAAAAGACCAACAGATACATTCTGTCCTTTGCCGGTCGCTTTGTCTTTGAACTGGGTCATTCTTTCTAGTTCGCCCATTCTCGCCACACATTGCAACAACCAGCCAAGCTCGGCATGAGCTGGAATTCTTGACTGTTGAACAATGGTCGCCTTCTTCTGGTCTATTCCAGCTGCGAGATACGCCGCTGTCGCAAATGCGATGTTGTTGCTCAGTTCGACGGGATTCTGCGGAACTGTGATTGCATGTAGATCAACAATCAGCATGGTCAGGTCATGTTCTTTCTGGAGTTCGACCGCCGGTTTCAGCGCGCCAAAGTAATTGCCGATGTGTAATATATTCGTTGGTTGAATTCCAGAAAGAATACGCATAGATATAGTCTAGTTCTCACGCAGTTTATCTCATTTACGGTATCTAAAGCAAAAGAGCCCTGTGTGGGCTCTTTTAACTTTTTATACTTCGACAATAACTGGCAGGATCATTGGACGACGTTCTGTTTTGGTAAACAGGAACTTGCCAAGCTCTTCACGGATGAATTCTTTGACTTCATCTGTATCAAGCGGGGCGCCGTGCTTATGAGCGCGGAGCATATCTTCAAGACTCTTTTTAGTCATGTCGATAAACTCTTTGTTGTCCTTCATGTGGAGGAAGCCACGGCTGACCATATCCGGTGTTTGCATGAGTACACCGGCCTTTTTGTCGTACTGAGCAATGACCACTAGCATGCCGTCTTCGGCCAGGGCTTGGCGGTCACGCAACACTACCTGAGAAACATCACCCACGCCGAGACCGTCTACGAAGACGTAATCAGAGGGAACTTTCTCTGGAGTTAGCTGAGCAACATTTACGCCATCGGGCATTTTGTTCAACTGAACTATTTGACCATTGTCGGCCACGAAGACGTTCTCTTCTTTCCAGCCCATGGAGTAGGCAACTTCCGCGTTCTCGCGAAGGAGGAAATGGTTACCTTCAATTGGCATGTAGTATTTTGGCTTGAAGAGGGAAAGCATGAGCTTAATATCCTCTTTCATAGCGTGTCCACCAGCGTGAACGTCCATCA
Source organism: Candidatus Uhrbacteria bacterium (assembly GCA_963822405.1). Classification (GTDB taxonomy): domain Bacteria; phylum Patescibacteriota; class Patescibacteriia; order UBA9934; family UBA9934; genus JAGORL01. Next base: position 202,272 of record CAWGHH010000001.1, read on the forward strand.
GATCCTTGTGAATAACCCGAGCGCGCTTTCTGTAAAAAGTGTCCTTCAAGCGCTGGACTGACGCTTCGTTACCAGGAATTACAGAGCTAGAGAAGATAACGGTGTCATCTCTGTCAACTTTAATAAAGCGATGTTCATCGTTTGCAATACGTGAGAGCGCAGCTCGTTTTTCACCTTGTGCGCCAGTACAAATGATGGTTACTTTTTCTGGCGGGAGGTTGTTTGCTTCCTCAATAGGAATAATGGACTTTTCGCTGACTTGGATGTAGCCAAGCTCTTTAGCAATTTCCACGTTAGTTTTCATTGAATATCCATCAAGTGCGATCTTGCGACCAAGCTTTTCAGAGATTTCCATGAGTTGCTTAACGCGGGAAAGCAGGGAAGCAAAGGTACCGACAATGACGCGGCCTTTAGCTTTTTCAAGGATGCTATAGAGTTCTTCGCCAATAACTTTTTCGGACTTTTGGTGTCCAGCGCGGTCAGCGTTCGTTGAATCTCCCATGAGTAGGGTGACGCCAGCCTCGCCCAAACGAGCCATTTTATGGAAGTCAGCCGGAGGCGCGCCAACTGGGTGGAAGTCATACTTCCAGTCACCAGTGTGACAAATAACACCCGCTGGAGTTTCAATGACAATACCGGCAGAATCCGGGATATTGTGGTTGATGTGGAAGAAGTGAACTTTGAAAACACCAAGCTGTAGCTCAGTTGTGATCGCAATTGTCTTCACGTTAACCGTAGCAGTTGGGAAGTCTGTTTGGCGCTTCTTGATGATGCCAGCGGCCACAGGAAGAGCGTAGACCGTTGGATTGCCAATGTTCTGCACAACGTGCGGAATGGCTCCAATATGGTCATAGTGACCGTGAGTGATGATGACACCACGAACATTTTTTTCCTTACCCTTAAGGTAAGTCATGTTCGGGATGATGTAGTCAACACCGGGCATATCTTCATCAGGGAACTGAAGTCCAAGGTCAACAATGATGATGTCATCCTTGTATTCAATGAGCGTACAGTTACGTCCCACCTCTTCAAGTCCGCCAAGTACAATAACGCGAACCTCATCTCCCGTTGGGGAGGTGAGAGTCATGGTTTTTTCCGGCTGCGTAACTACCGGGCGGGAGGTAGAGGCAGTTGGCGGAAACGGTTTTCTGGCACGTGGTGGACCGCTTTTTGCAGGCGGAGCAGCACGAAATGTGTTGGGTTTAAAATTTCCCATAAATCAAACTGTCGAATGAAAAATAAAGAATAAATGCTTCACTCCTGACAGTCGGCTATCGTCGAGCATATCTCGACAATAATCGACTAGCAGTAATTGTCCCTAACCTGAAACCTGCAACCTAATTTTCTCATGGTGCGGGCGGAGAGACTCGAACTCTCAAGCCATTGCTGGCACAGGCTTCTGAGACCTGCGCGTATACCAATTCCGCCACGCCCGCAGACCCAAACTAGAGAGAGAACTTTACCACTTTTACCTCTTCAAGTCAATATTTACTTACTTTTTGAAGACTCGTTTTGTCTTGATATACCACTCGTTTACATCAGCGAACCGGTCTGCTGGCAAGTTTACCACAGGTAAGCTTATGCCTTTAATGTCACTGCTCGTGATGTAGACGTAGGTTGGCTCGTAGAGGAACGCGGCTACATGCTGATCGCCTAGTATTTTGACTAGAGCGGAGTAGTTTTCAGCTCGCTTAGCTTCATCAGGGGATGACCTGATGATTCCCATGGAGTCATCAGCAGCGCGATTAACTAACTGAGTGATATTTAGTCCCGGGTAGGCCGCTTGAGAGGAATGCCAGTATGGGTATGGGTCACGGAATGTTCCGTAAATTTCCCCGGCTAGCAGAATATCAAAGTTTCTATTCCGCAAGATGTCAGTCTGTAGTTCGTCCGTACTTTTTGGTTGGAGATTGATACTTAAACCAAGCGGCTCCCACTGTTTTTTGAGTTCATTCGCAACGGCATTAAGTTCTGCGGTGTCAGCGAAGGTGACTGATAGGACGATTGCTGCTCCGGCTTTGGCTCTTGCGCCGCCGCCTTCCGGTACTTTATAGCCAGCCGCATCAAGAGCTGCTAATGCTCCTGTAACATCCGGTTTAGGCACTGCATCCGCTGAGAGTGCGCCGGGCATCTTCATGACCAGTGGGGAAGTAAGCGGCAGTCCGTTTCCACCAAGAGAGCTTGTGATGAGCCCGTTTCTATCAAGTGCAATATCAAGTGCTTTACGTACGTTTGCATCCCCAATCGGTCCGGTGGACTTGAGATTAAAGAAGGCTGCGGTGTATTGAGGAATATATGGACGAAGAACTGACAGGGCGCGATCGTCCGTAAATTTTGGTGCCTCAGTGAAGGGAACCGTTACCGCGCCTTCAATGTTTTTATTACGTAACAAATTAGGCAGTTCTTCTGCGGAGTTTGCAAATTTAAATTGGAGAGAGTCAATAAACGGAACACCTCTATAGAAATCCTTATTTTTTGTCAGCGTAAGACTTCTCAGCGTCCCCTTACTGTCCATGGTCAGTTTTTCGAATTTATACGGACCAGAACCAATTGGCTCAAGGTTCAGCATGGCCAAGTGAGCGTTGCTCGGGGGAATGTCTGACCACACGCCTGAGGGCAATATTCCCACCGTTAAATTACTAATGAAGGCCGCTGATGGTTCAGGCAGTGTAAAAGTGATTGTTCGACTATCTGGCGTATCAATCGTGATACCTGAGAAGGATGGGGCGAGGGGGCTCTGATAATCAGGATTTTGAATGGCTCGAAAGGTAAAGGCAACGTCATCGCTAGTTAATGGATCTCCGTTGTGAAAACGAACCCCGTCTCGGAGAATAAAAGTATAGGCTTTACCGTCAGGAGAGGTGCTGAATGAGGTGGCTAGGTCGGGGACCACTCCATCCTGCGGATCAAAACGCATTAGGCCAGAAAAGGTGAGGTGCACTAAATCATTATCAACGTCACTAGCCGTAGCATAGAGCGGATTAATACGTGATGGCATGCCAATCAGTCCTTCTGTGTAGCTTCCACCCATGGCTGGGATAGAAGTTTGATGATTTGATAAAAAACGAAGTCCAAGAGCCGTTCCAGCAAAGAGTGCTAGTACAAGCGCGCTTACGGCTACGCGTTTTTCAGTAACTGATAGAAATTTTGGTAAATGTTTCCACTGGCTGATGGTAGGTAGTCTACGAGATTTCTTCATCAGCAAAACTTCTTTTCTGGCTAGGGCTTCCGTGTTTGGACTTTCAAATGATTTGGCAGATGCCCGGGATTTGACATCCCGGTTTTTCTTGGAAAATAAATTTGAAAAGGCGATTTTTGGAATATGAACAGATCCAAAACTCACTATATTTTAGAAGGTGAACAAAACGTTAGCTAGAGCTACACCAAGAAAGAGTACAACAATGATAACAGTAGCGGCGTGCAATTTCTTTTCAACGCCACGGCGGGTGCGGTAAACGTTACCATCTCCACCAAAGGCGATACCAGCGCCACTTCCGCGTGCTTGAAGCAAAATAGCGGTTGTGAGGAGGAGAGCTAGAACTAATTGGCAGATGTTGAGAATCATATTACTGCCTATATTATCAAATAGAGATAAATTCGTAAAGCGTGGTCATGCTATCCTATGGGGGTATGGAAGAACGGGAGAGCCGTACCGGGAGCATTATTGCGAGTCTTGGGGTGGGGATAATTCTTATCCTACTTTTTGTCTTTTCTTGGCGAGTTTTTACGTTTTATCAGCAGATTAAGCACGGAACGGTTGATCTGACTGGACTTCGCTATTCGTCTACGGCGGCCAGAACAGAGAGTTTAAAGGCCTTGGCTTCAAAGGCTCCGGGCAGTGGTGAGCTAGCCACTAAAGACGATCCAGCGCTTGGTTCTTTAAAAGCAAAGGTTACGGTGGTCGAGTTTGCCGACTTTGGTTGCCCGTTTTCGGGAGAGGAGAGCTATGTGGTTCGCGCTTTAGCTCGCGAGTTTCCAGATACTGTTAGATTTATCTTTCGAGACTTCCCACTCGACGACTTGCATCCAGGCGCTACCTTAGCTGCCGAGGCTGGTAATTGCGCCGCTGATCAGGGTAAATTTTGGGAGTTTCATGATTCCGTCTTTGCTCATCAGGGGGAGTTCACGGTCGAGAAGCTCGTCGGTCTGGCCGAGGGCGTAGACATGAATGCGGATACATTTAAGACATGCTTAGAGAGTGGGAAGTATACTAATGAAGTTCAAGCTGACCTTGCGGATGGTGTTGCTGCCGGTGTAGTCGGCACCCCGACTTTTTTTGTAAACGGCTCTCTAATAGAAGGCGCAGCCCCTTATGCAATTTTTAAAGAAGTTATCCAGGCATTTTTACAAAATTAGTCTTCTCGTGGCACTTTGTGTGCCCTCGTCTATTCTTGTTGTCGAGCCTGTCTTGGCGGCTGACGCAACGTGTTCTTGTTATTGCGGCGATACTCAAAACGGAGCGGTTCAGCAGTCCGCGCCTCAGCCGAGCATGGTCGAGTGTACAGCTCTATGCAATGACAAGGGCTTAACTCCGATTGGTTGTTTTGTGGGCAATCTGGCCCTCCCGGAAAATGACGGCAAATGTTGGACAAAGGATGAGTGTGCAAAATATGCCACTGATCGTGATCAAAATCCTACTCCAGGAGTTTGGGGCGGACAGAGTGACCATTGTGTAGAAACGAAAAGTGGTCTGGCGACTGGCTATTGTTACTCGCCCTCTATTGGCGTGAATCTGAATATTCCAGTGCTCGGTCATACTACCGTCATGGGTTTTCATGAGTACTTGGCGCTCGCCTACAGGTTTCTTCTTCCAGCCATGTCGCTGATAGCCGTAGTCATGATTATGGTCGGCGGACTTGAATATGTAGTGGCTGGTGGAAGCTCGAAAAGAATTGATAAAGCAAAAACTAGAATTACCAATGCGCTTATAGGATTAGTCCTCCTCATGTCAGCGTACACAATCGTGTCGCTACTTGACCCCAGACTAGTGAATCTTTCCGTTCTAAAAATGCCACTGATGAAGAAAGCTGTGATGCTGGATCCTGGCACTTCTTGTGAGCAATTAAGCGACTATAAGTTTGATATAGATCCTCCTAAGGGGACTTGCGGTGCAACGAAAGGAAAGATTACCGGTATTGAAAATGTGGTTTCGGAGGCTCGGAACTCAAACTTTAAAGTTGGTGATCCTTGTGATTTTATAACGTGCGATAAAGCTGGTACTGCCTGTGTGACTCCTTTTCCTGGAGCAACTCCTAGATGTTACTCGTGCTCGCAAATTTCCACCTCAAAGTCAAATATAGCTGCTTCTCCAACTCTTTGCGAACAAGTTGCCGCACGGGCAGATATCGGAGATAGGAACGAGATGAATAAATACGCTTGCGTCTTTGATGATTATGTAATCACAGCAAATGAATGTATCCAGTTTTCGAGTGGATTACTAAGTGAGGCCATAGATTGTAATAATCTAAATGATTACATAGACACGATGTCCACACTTGTTCACACAAGTGGTGACCCATGTGATGGTTATGAGGACCTAATGATGAGTTTCGCTGCAAATCTAGACCCGACAGGGTTAATTCCGACTGCTCCTTCTGCGATGAGCATCACTACTTTTACCAGACAAGCTCAGAAGGTATGTGAATCAGATCCCTGCGGCCTCGCACAAAAGAAGGGATATTCCGGTTGCCGATTCACTTCAAAACTTCTTAGAAGTACCTGCACCGGGATAAAATAATATACAAAACAAAAATCCCTCGAATTTACTCGAGGGATTTTTTGTTACTTGGCTTTTGCCGTTGCTTTAACGGTCTTCTTTGCTTCTTTGAACTTACGGCCAAAGTCTTTAACGAACTGGAGCTTGGCTCGGCGAACCTTATAGACTTTGAGCGAATCAACCTTGACGATGTTTGGGGAGGAGACCGGGAAGATCTTCTCTACTCCGAAACCGTCTGTTTCCTTGCGGATGGTAAAGGTCTTTGAAGATCCGCTTCCGCGTACTCCAAGAACCAGACCCTCAAAAATCTGAACGCGTTCGCGTTTTTCGCCCTTTCCGTTAACGTCTTCGATCTTTTCATGGATCTTGAGGACGGCTCCGGGAACAATCATGGACATTTCTGCTTCGGTCATACGGGCGGGAGTTTATCGGAGATTCTTAACCGCGTCAAGGACTTTTCCCAGTGTTTCTTTGGTTCCAATTTGGCTAGTATCTATTACTAGGTCGTATTTGGATCGGTTCAGGAAGTCGATTCCGTACCATTTCTGGTAGCGGGCTTGGTCGCTGGCTAGCCTGGTGGCTATGGTGTTTTTTACTTCTTCGACACTTTGATACTCCGGTTCATCTGATCTATTTGGGTTTGCCTTTCGGTCGGTCAGGATTCGTTCGGCAGCGACTAGAGGATCGACATCCAGGAAGACCTTGAAGCTTTTTGGGATGAAGTACCAGGATAGTCTCCCGTCAATCACAAAGTCTTCTTCAGTCTCTCCAAGCTTTCTTTGATACTCGTCAACGTCTTTATCGGTAAACGCTTCAGTTTCGCCAAGTTTATTCAATTCGTCTATAGTCATCCCTCTGTCCTCCGCCATTTTTCCTCTCAAGTCACCCATCGAATATTTCTTCAAGCCAAGACGTTCGGCCAGAAGATTCTTGAGGGTCGATTTTCCGGCACCAGGAAGACCAGACAGAGTGATGATCATATCTTGCTCTACGCCTTCTTTAGGTTAGCGAGTGATTCTTCGAGTTCTTTTGGCAGGGGAGCCTCAAAAGTTTTTCTCTCACCATCCGGGAGATCAACGGTTAACGTGCGAGCGTGCAGGAATAGTCTAGGAAGAGCAATCGGCTTGATATCCTTTCTGCGATACAGCGTATCTCCAGCAACTGGATGACCAATAGCGAACATGTGGGCGCGAATCTGGTGCGTACGACCAGTTTCAATTTTGACATCCAGTAGTGTGCCCACCGTGTAGCGACCAACTACCGTGTAGTGAGTGATTGCTTCCTTACCTTCTTGGCTTAATGGTCGGGCGGCCATTCGGGCGCGGGTGGTTGAGCGGGCAATAGGGAAGTTGATCGTTCCTAGCTCGTCTCGCACTTTGCCCATAACAAACACTGTGTAGTGTTTTTCGGTTAGTCTTTCTTTGAATTGTTTTTTGAGGAAGGCAAAGGCCTTTGGAGTTTTGGCAGCAATCAAGACGCCGGAAGCTTCTTTATCTAGACGATGAACAATGCCTGAGCGCTTTTCTTCGGCGCCGGCTTTCTTCATTTTAGGCGCGTGCTTAAGGAGGGAATCAAGGAGAGCTGCGCCATCCTGGCCTTCGGCTCTATGCACAAGAACTCCAGACGGCTTATTAACAACGATAACATCGTCATCTTCAAAGATGATGTCTAGTTTTGCGGCTGCTTTCTTTCTTGGTTTGGCTGGTGCTGCCTCTACTTCGATATGGCTGTTTTCCGATACTTCCAAATGAGGGCTAGCTTTTTTCCCGGTAACAGAAACTCTGCCCGATTGGACAAGTTTTTGGGCTTGGGAACGGCTAATACCGAGGGATTCGGCTAATGCAACATCCAGTCTGCCGGGAGTTGTTATCTCTACTACTGTTGATTTCATGGGAAAATGCTACCATGCTATTGGGTTCCTTGCCAGGAAAGGCAAAATGAAGTAAGGTTAGCCCAATAAACGTGGATCCGTAGCTCAGTTGGTTAGAGCGCCGAGCTTATACCTCGGTGGTCCCTGGTTCAAGTCCAGGCGGATCCACCAAAAAACCTTCTTAATATGATATTCATTCCTTTTCTTCTGTTATTCCTGTCGGTCTTCATGGCTATTGTTGGTTCTCAGCGTAATGTACCGCTCTTCAAGACTTTAGCTATCGTGTTCGCTATAGCGGCTATTGGTTCTTGCATTGTAGTTTATCTAGCTCTCGGCGTTGTTTAATGTATGCCAAATGAACCGATCGGTTTTTTATTAATCCTCGCCCTGCTCTGGTTTGTATTGTTTTGGACTGTTGGGGGAGTGGTTTTTGCAGTTATCGGTTTAATGCGGTTTCTTCGTTTAAACAAGAATCGTTTTAGCTGTTTTTTTACTATCCTTTCTGCCGGTACAGCCCTTGGTGCCGCTTGGATGGGGTTGCTCGCTGCTCATACGGACGCCCCAAGTGCTTGTTTGGCTCAGACAAAAACTTCTACTATCACTAGTTTTATCCCGAGTTTATTCACTTGTGCATCAGAAGAGGTTTTATCTGCTGCCGCCCTCTGGTTTCTCTTCTTACTCGGAGCTGGCATTATTCTTCTTTTTCTTTCTCGTGCTCCTGAACGCCCCAGAGACATTCATGGGAATGATTAATTGAACCTTATTCGAACCAGGCTGGCATGTAGTATACTTGCAAGTATCTATGGTTCAAATATTGAAACGAGATACTGCTCGAAAACTTAGGCAACAAGGAAAGACATATCCCGAAATATCGAAACAGCTAGATGTATCAAAATCAACGCTGAATTATTGGTTTCGGGACCTTGTTTTACCGCCAACGGCCCGTGAGCGACTTCTCGATAAAAAAAGGAATGCGCTAGTTGGATTGCGAGTTAAGGCGGCCGCAGGAAAACACAAAGTGCGTATTGAGAATGAGTTAACGGCAGATAGCGAAACGAGGAGGCTCTTGGGCTCGCTCGATTCACAGCCTTTGCAAGCGGCCATTCTCGGAGCCTTATATCTTGGCGAGGGTTTCAAGAAGAAATCATTCATTGGTCTCGGAAATTCGAATTCTGAGATACTCAAATTGTTTGTCGGGCTATTGAGGACTCTATTCCATCCAGAAGAACAGCGATTTCGTTGTATTTTATATCTTCGATACGACCAGTCGGAAGAAGCAGAGAAGGGTTATTGGTCAGAGAAGTTGTTAATTTCTCAAGATCAGTTTAGAAAAACACAGTTTGATAAGCGCACTCTTGGCAAAAAGACATATCCCGACTACCATGGGGTCTGCGCCGTTTACTGCTACGATGCTTCTATAGAGAAGAGAGTTAGTGCTCTACAGAAGATTATCTTACAGATCACGAAGACGGGTGTATAGCGCAGTTGGTTAGCGCGTCTCCATGACATGGAGAAGGTCGGAGGTTCGAGCCCTCCTACACCCACCAAAGAGTCCCATCTAAACGGTGGGGTTTTTTGTTTTGTAAGAAACCGTATTTTCTGGTGTAGTATTAGGTGCGCAGTATGCAGGATCTTTCAGCTGAAGAACTCGCGCGCCGCGTGCAGGAGAATGGAGATCAGATAGCTTTTGGGCTCCTGGTAGAGCGGTTTGAGAAAAAGCTTCTTGGGTACGGCCGACGTTTCCTCTCTCAAAAAGAGGAAGTGGCGGATTTAGTCCAAGAGGTGTTCTTAAAGTCGTACATGAATATTCAGAGTTTTGATTCTTCGAGAAAATTTTCGCCTTGGATTTACCGCATTGCCCATAATGTATTCGTGAACGCGATCAAGAAGCGGTCGCGCGAGCCATTATCATTCTTTGATCCTGACACGCTTTTCCCACACGTTGCCGGCAAAGAAAGTTCAGATAAAGAGGTGATAGACAAAGAACTTCGGAAAGCTCTTGAAACTTCACTTGATACCCTTGACGCAAAGTATAGGGAACCCCTGGTTCTATATTACTTCGAAGACCTGAGTTACGAAGACATTGCAGACATTCTTCATATCCCGGTCTCTACGGTCGGCGTCCGTCTCAAACGGGGTCGAGATGCTCTTAAGAAGGTGATCGATCCTAGCCACATTTCATAGTATGGAAAACCCACTCAATAACCCACAGCTTAACCTTCACGATAACCCGTCTTCTGCTCTTCGGATCTCTGTCCTCGAGCAGATCAAGAGCGGTTCGGTTTTGGTTACTCCAAAATGGCGTTTTACGGTTAAGTCGGTTATTTCTGGATTTGGGTTAGTGACTGGATTCTTAATAGTATTGTTTGTTGCTACGCTTATTCACTTTTCCATGAAAAAATCCGGAATCTTTATTTTGCCGGAGTTTGGCGGGGCGGGGTTGAAGGAATTTTTCTTTGAGCTTCCCTGGATACCGATCCTTGTTTTGTTGGCCTCGGCGCTGGCCTTGGAATTTTGGTTGCTTCGGTATGGCTTTGCTTATCGTCAGCCACTTTTGTATTCGGTTTTTGGCGTGGTTGCTTGTTTGACGCTTGGTACGGTCTTAGTGGCTGTTGCACAGGTACATGAGAATGTTTACGAGGCCGTAGAAACAAACAACGTCCCGATCATGCGCCCGTTTTATAACGCCTTTGCCGATCCTGATCTACCTATGATTAGACGCGGCATGGTGGCTGAGCTGGAAGACCGGGGGTTCCGTATGAAGAATCGTGGAGGCCAGATTGTCGAGGTTGAAATCACCAGAGAGACACGCATTGCACCTCCAGTTGCCATTCGAGTTGGCGAGCTAGTGGTTGTTTTTGGTGAAGATGAAGAAGGTAACATGCGAGCCATCGGTATCAAGCATGTTCCCGCCGGAGGAATGATGAGTGCTCCGGGAATGCGACCATAGTTGTCTTGCTTCGACAAACAAAATACCCAGTGTTGTCGAGAAATTTTTAGGAGGTAATCCGACTCAAATTTCGAGGCAACACTGGGTATTTTGTTTGTCTCAAGTGATAGATCGGGCGAACTCCAATGCGTCTGCTTTGGTTGAGATGAGACCAGAAAGTTGCTCGTTCCTAACTTGTCGCATGATTTCCCGCAAATGGTGGCCGGGGACAAGGCCAATTGAAAGGAGATCACGTCCGCGGACTAGTTCTGGAAGTTCTGCGCTATTCGTCTCGTCTTTGCGTCGTTTTGCAGTATACCAACGCTCGCGAACCACAGAGTTATGACCTCCGGCGATCGTAACGGCATGTAAAAATAGTATTAGATCATTTCCGCGGTGACCGCCAAAGATGTGTTCAAATTCGGCATGCGAAAGCTCAAGCGGATCCTGATCAGTAAGTATGTTGCGATATTTAAGTAGATGTTCTACTTCTGAAACTAAGTTAAACCCGTTGTTTAGGAGGGGGAGGTGGAGGCGTTCAGTAGCTTTATGAAAAGCGGTGACACTTTCGTCCTCAAGGATTGCTAAAAGGGCTGCTAGCGTGACCGCTGGAGATGCGCCGTGGTCATGTAGATCCTCAAGCACAGTTTCGGCATGTTCATGCCCTGGTATTCCACGGGTCGTTACGATTTTTTCGAGTTTAGCAATCTCTGGCACTAGGTGACCCATGATGCCAGTTTTGAAAAAATGGCTGATTGTTTCTCCGGCATTGTATGAAAGGGCAGATATAAACTCTTTTCCTAGATGTGTTCTTGGAATGTGATATTTAGCGCGACCATCTTCATCACTAACTAGCCTGTTCAAGCCTTTACCGAGTTTATTAATAGCGTGAAGCGCGTGATCCTCAATAGAAAAACCAAGATGACCAGCTAGACGCAAAAAGCGAAGCATTCTAATCGGATCCTCGTGAAACCGCTGTTCTGGATCGCCAACGGTGCGTAGTTTCTTCTGTTCAATGTCTTTGAGACCGTCAAATGGATCATGTAATATGCCATCGCGCACGGAGTATGCTATGGCGTTGACGGTTGCATCGCGTCTGGCTAGATCGTGAACCAGGGGAAGAGTGTGATGAGCATGATGCTCAAGGGTTCGAGTTGCGGGATGCCAGATGCTTGATGTTGGCACTGTGATATCGAGATCTTTTGGTACGTTTCGACGATTGCACCATTCAGTGAGCTCCTTTTCAGGAATTCCTTGAACGGTCAGATGGACATGATGGGGGACTTTGCCAATTACGGCATCGCGAGTTGTTCCGCCGGTTACGAGTACGTCAGCTTCTGGATGTTCTTTAAGCAGCTTAAACGCAACATTTAGCCGAGGTTCGTCGGCTACAAATCTTCCCACGCGAGCGTGGGCTGGAACATGACGCGCATAAGACAGTGCGAACATGAAACTAGTATATCAAATTGAAACCGGTTCCCGGTGTCCGGTTTCCGCAAGACGGACAATCAATTACTTAAGTGCATTTTTCAGGTGCCCAATCACTTGTCGTTCGGCCTCAACAATATCGTTATGGGTCAAAATGATTCTGGTAGCTTCGCGGGTGCCGGACGCTTTGAATGGAGCGCTTAGGGCCAGAGCATCATGTGGGCGTTCGGCGAACAGATGACCGGCTACGTGTCCGTCCTTATTTTCGTATAACAAAACAACAACTTTAGCGTCAGGAGCAGTGGATAGGAGTTCGGAAACAATGTCATCAAGAGCATTTTCGTCAGCGCTTGCGGTGGCGAAGTCGGATCTGGTGAGGGTTGTCCAAACAAGGCCAATCAATGAATCAGACTTGAGGCGAGCCAGGGCTCGACCCCATAGTCTCAAAGTTTCAACTGATCGAGTTCGGTAGAGTTTCTCGACAATTTCTTCGCGGTTCGCCCCTTTGGAAATAAGCGCACTCGCGGTTTCCAGGGTCTTTGGAGTCACATTTGGGGTGCGGAAGCTCTTAGTCTTGGCCACCATGCCAGCCAGGAAGGCAGTGGCGATGTCGGCGTCAATGAGTGACGCGTCGATCTTCTCGACTAGTCTATAGAGCACCTCACCAACGCTAGTGCAACCAACGTCAACAACATTATATTGACCGAAATGTTCATTGCCTTGAGCACAGTCAATGTTCATGATCGGCGTTTCGTAGAAAAAGTCTGCGTATTTTTCCTGTAGTTTTCCAAGTGATTTCATGTCAGCTACGCCAAGTGCAATCACGAGGTCATATCTATAGGCGGTCGTTGAAATAGTGACGTCGTCACGAGTCCAGAATCCATTTTTTGGTGAAATATGAATGCGGAGTTCCTCGCCAACTTTTGAGTATGTCAATTCATCTATGGCTGCTTTTGCAGTTTTTAGGTGAATAGTGAGCGTTCGAATGTTTGGGACATCACCCTTAACTTCTTTTGAAGTTTTCAAAAATGAAAGTGCTTCAGGAGCTCGACCACCGGACGAAATAATTTCTGCTTCTTTACCCAATTTCTTAATAACCGCAGCTAACGCAAAGGCACTTGCAAAGTGATCAACGCTGGAAACTTCCGGTAGCACAATCACCGGACGCTCAGAGCGTTTAATAGTGTGGAAAATTTGGTCGGAGAGGGAGAGAGACATACCTAAGGGGGAACCTTATAGCCAGCAGGGGATGCGGTCAAGTTTGTTTCCACCGTACCCACCCTGTCTAGGAGCCTCGGGATGCTGTCCTCGTTGCTCGGGCATCGCGAGTCGGTCGACGACATTCCCTGCAATTCAATGGTGGTCGACCTCCTAATCGATGCTATTCCTCGCGGCCTCGGACAACATCCCTCGGCTCCTTAAAAAATATCAGCCCGCCTCGGTTTATGCTCAGGCGGGCCAGAACAATGCTTCGCGAAGTATCCCGCGAGTTTATAGACATCTTGGCCGGTTTCTACTATCCTCGTCATAAGTTATGAATGAAATGCCAAAAGCTTACGAGCCACAGGGAAAAGAGGATGCCCTATACCAATTGTGGCTAGATAGTGAGTACTTTAATCCAGACAAGTTGCCCAATCTCGATCAACGGACCGAGCCGTTTTCGATAGTTCTTCCGCCGCCGAACGTGACTGGCACACTCCACATGGGGCACGCGGCCATGCTCGCTATTGAGGATGCGATGGTTCGATATGCCCGCCTAAGCGGGAAGCGGACACTTTGGATTCCGGGAACTGACCACGCCGCGATTGCGACGCAATCAAAAGTTGAGGGCATGATTTTTAAAGCAGAAAAGAAAACTCGTTACGATCTTGGTCGGGAAGAATTTTTGAATCGTGTAAAAGCTTTTGCGCAGGAGAGTCACGATACTATCGTGAACCAGGTGAAGAAAATGGGTGCTTCGGTGGACTGGAGTCGCGAAGCATACACGCTTGACGAGGCAAGGAATAAGGCTGTTAACGTTGCTTTTAAGCAGATGTATGACGATGGTTTGATTTATCGTGGTTATCGCGTTATCAATTGGGATCCGATCGGTCAGACCACTATTGCCGATGACGAAATTGTCTACAAAGAAACAACGGCGATGTTGTACACGTTCAAATATTCAAAAGATTTCCCAATTTCAATTTCGACAACTCGACCAGAAACGAAGGTTGGCGACACAGCGGTGGCTGTGCACCCTACAGATGAGCGATACAAAAAGTTTATTGGTCAGGAGTTTGCGGTTAACTTCGCTGGAAGTAACTTGAAGATAAAAATTGTTGGTGACGAATCAGTTGATCCTGAGTTCGGGACTGGCGCGCTCGGCGTGACTCCGGCACACAGCTCGATCGACTTTGATATTTCGAAGCGACATGAGCTGCCGATGATCCAAGTTATTGGCGAGGACGGCAAGATGATGAAGGCGGCGGGGGAGTTAGTAGCTGGCTTGAGTACAAAAAGTGCTCGGGAAAAAGTTGTGGAGTGGTTGCGCGAAAATAGTTTGCTTGAAAGTGAAGAGGAGTCAAAGCAAAATCTTTCAACAGCCGAGCGAACTGGCGGAATCATTGAGCCTTTGCCTAAATTGCAGTGGTTCATTGGCGTGAATACGGAATTTACTCGCGACGGCAAGCAGGTGACTTTGAAGTCGCTCATGCAGGATGCGGTTCGTTCAAAGGCGGTTGACATCATGCCGGACAGATTCGAAAAAACATATTTCCACTGGATTGATAATCTACGCGATTGGAACATCAGCCGCCAGATTTGGTTCGGCCACCGCGTCCCAGCTTGGTTTAAATTAAATAGCGACGAAGCAGAAATCTGCTCCAAGAACCCAGAGGCGATTAGTGGATATACCAATGGTCGTACTCCCGTTATTTCTGGTGAAAAACCCGAGGGAGAAGGCTGGTTTCAGGATCCAGACACCCTTGATACATGGTTTTCTTCTGGTTTGTGGACATTCTCTACCCTCGGCTGGCCCGACAAGACAAAAGACCTCGAGTTCTTCCACCCTACGAGCGTTCTCGAAACCGGTTATGATATTTTGTTCTTCTGGGTAGCGCGCATGATTCTCATGTCGACGTATCTACTTGGCGAAGTGCCGTTCAAGACCGTCTACCTGCACGGCCTGGTTCGTGATGAGCAGGGCAGAAAGATGTCGAAATCCCTGGGTAACATCATCAATCCGCTCGACATGATTGAGAAATTTGGTGCCGATGCGACTCGTCTTTCGCTGGTGCTCGGCAATACACCAGGGAACGATCTGAAACTGTCCGAGGAGAAAATTGCCGGTTTCCGAAATTTTACTAACAAGCTCTGGAACATTTCACGATTCGTACTATCCGGTGTGAAGGAGGTGAAGAGAATCGAGCAACCGGTAGCGAAAACTACGGCTGACCGCTGGATCCTCGGTCGTTTCAGCGAGGTGGTTGAAAAAGTAACGAAACTCCAGGAGGCGTACGACTTGTCACTCGCCGGCGAAGTGTTGCGTGAGTTTACTTGGAGCGAGTTTGCTGATTGGTACCTCGAGATAGCGAAGATCGAAGGTGAAAAAGACGAGATTCTTTTGTTTATTCTTGAAAGACTGTTAATTCTCTGGCACCCGTTCATGCCATTCGTGACCGAAGAGATTTATAAGAACTTTGATAAGGGTCTGATTATAGTCGCTCCTTGGCCAAAGGATGTTAAATTTAAACTGTTAGAAGACGACAAGCAGGTCATGTCTAGTTTGCAGGAAATTGTTGGCGCGATTCGAAATGTTCGGTCAGAGCGAAAGATTGAGATGAAGACGGTTCTCGACGTTGCAATCCTCGGCGGGGGAGAGATCGAGGGCATAAAGCCAATGTTCCCGATTATTGAAAAGCTAGCGAAGACCTCGCCAATATTTACGGATGACCGCGAGGGAACGATCAAGATTATTGCTGGTGGATTTACTGTCGCACTTTCGCTTGATAGCGCGATCGACATCCCGAAGGAACGAGCTCGCCTCACAAAAGAACTCGACCAAGTAAAAACGTACGCTGCAAACATGTTCGTCAAGCTATCGAACGCAGACTTTGTTTCGCGAGCTCCAGAGAATGTCATTGATCTTGAACGTGATAGACTCGAGCAAGCAAATAAGAAGGTCCAAGCACTTGAGGCGGAACTGGGGGCACTGAGGTAGAATGTGACCATCGACCCCCTCTATCCCCTCGGGCGTAGCCTCTACGGGCGAGCCCCTAAAAGGGGGAAGGATTGCGAAATAACTATGAACTCAACTGATCAGCAAATTGCAGAATTCCTTACTCGTAGTGTTGAGAACGTTTACCCAAAACGAGATGCGCTCGAGGAACTTTTGGAAAGCGGGAAGAAAATTCGCGTCTACTTAGGCGTTGATCCTACTGGCCCGACGTTACACATCGGCCACGCCATTGCGATTCGTAAGCTTGCCGAGCTTCAGCGGATGGGGCACGAGGTAATTTTGTTGATTGGTGATTTTACGGCCATGATTGGCGACCCAACTGACAAGTCGGCCACTCGCAAGCAGCTAACGCATGAAGAAGTGCTCGCTAACTGTAAAAACTATCAATCCCAAGCCTCGGCGTTCTTGCAGTTCGACGGCGAGAATCCGGCCAAGCTCATGTTCAACAATAATTGGCTCGGCAAAATGTCTTTTGCGGAGGTAGTTGAACTTGCTTCGCACTTCACTGTGCAACAGATGCTTGAACGCGACATGTTTGAAAAGCGCATGAATGAACAGAAGCCAATTGGTATTCACGAATTCATGTACCCGTTGATGCAGGGTTATGACTCGGTAGCCATGGACGTGAACCTTGAGATTGGTGGCAACGATCAAACCTTTAACATGCTCGCTGGCCGCACTTTGATGCGCGAGATGAAGGGCGAAGAGAAACTTGTTTTGACGACCAAGTTACTTGTTCGATTCGACTGGCAAAAAGATGGGGAAGAGCGAAGGCAACATGATCGCCCTATCGGATACCCCCGAAGATATGTATGGCAAGGTGATGAGTTGGACCGACGAGATGATCGTGTCCGGGTTCGAACTTTGTACCGACGTACCTGTGGATGAAATTGTGGATATCGGGAATAAGATGACGGCGGGGGAGAACCCGGTGGAGTTTAAACACCGTTTAGCATACGAAATTGTTGCCGCGTTCTTGAATGACGAGGCTGCGGATAAGGCAAGTGAACACTTTACGCAAGTGCACAAATCTGGTGAGGTGCCATCAGACGCTCCTGAATTCGCCGTGGGCGAGGGCATGAGTATTATCGATGTATTAGTCGGAGCTGGCATTGTTAAGTCCCGCGGTGAAGCGAAGCGACAAGTTGAGCAAGCTGGGGTGAAGGTTGACGGTAACGTGATCGAGGATCCGATGTTGGTTGTCCATGCGGGGTCCGTGATCCAGAAGGGAAAGAGATATTTTGTTGTATGTACGCATTAGATCAAGCAAAAAAAGAGATTTTGTTATCTCTCAAGAAGGCTCTCGGTAAAACGTATGCCGTTAACCAGGACATGCTAGTAACGCCGCCAAAAGCGGAGTACGGCGATCTTTCTTTTGCGTGCTTTGAGCTTGGCAAAGGGATGAAGCGTAGCCCGGTGGAGATTGCGACCGAGCTAGCTGCCAAGATCGCCCCAAGTTCGCTCGTCAAAAAAATTAGTTCACTTGGGCCGTATGTGAATTTCACTTTCGACGAAACCGCGTTCGCTACGCATGTTTTTAAGGATGTGCTTGGCGGGAAGACTCGGTACGGCAAATCGACCACCGGCAAAGGCAAGAAAGTGCTCGTCGAGTACGCCAACTTGAATACGCACAAGGAAGTGCACGTTGGTCACTTGCGGAATCTTTCGCTCGGCGCGGCCGTGGTAAACATTCTTAGACTAAATGGATTTGAGGTTACACCGGTGGCCTACATTAATGACCTTGGAAATAACGTTGCTCGCTGCCTTTGGGGCGTACTGCATCTCAACCTTGGTGATGAGCCAGAGATAGAAAAGCTAAATTACCTTGGTCGAGCCTATACCGAGGCTACGAACGCTATTGGCGAGGATGAGGTACGGCGGGCTGAGGTTTCTAAAATTCAGCACGATCTTGAAAACATGGAAGGGGACATAGTTCCGCTTTGGAAAAAGACGCACAAATGGTCAATGGATAACTTGAAGGTTGTTTACGATTATTTTGGGCTTGAACTTGATCGAATTTACCTGGAGCACGAACTAATCGATGAAACTCACGCCATCGTAAAACGATTACTAACTGAGGGACTTGCCCGCATTTCTGAAGGGGCGGTAATTGTTGACCTTGAAGCCGAAGGACTCGGCGTAAACCTTTTGCGAAAGTCAGATGGGACACTTTTGTATAACGCAAAAGACCTAGCCCTCGCGTTCCGCAAAGAAGCTGATTACTCAGCTGATCGTTCGGTCTATGTTGTAGACAATCGTCAGACACTTGCACTTCGACAGCTTGCCGCGACCTTGAAACGCATGCAGTTCCCGCGCGAAATTATTCACCTTGGCTATGATTTCGTGACCTTGCCAGAGGGCGCGATGAGTTCTCGTAAGGGGAATATAGTTCGTTGGTCCGATTTGCATGATGCAATGCTTGAAAAACTAGTTGAGTCTACAAAAGGCCGTCATCCTGATTGGCGTGAAAAGAAAATTCGGGCGAACGCTGAGGCTCTTACGCGGTCCGCTGTTGTGTTCATGATGCTTCGCCAAGATCCTGAGAAGCTCATCACTTTTGACATGGAGGAGGCCATGGCCACGGACGGTTTTACTGGTCCGTACTTAATGTACTCAATTGCCCGCATTGAGAGCTTAAAGCGAAAAGCGCCGATGAAACCAGCAGAAAAGCCGGAGCTTTTGACGGACAAGAAAGAACACGCCTTGTTACGAAAACTCGCGCAGTATCCAACTATTGTCGCTCACGCCGGTAGTACTTATAGACCAAACGAGATTGCGCAGTACGGTTTTGAGCTCGCCCAAGACTTTGCTGGGTATTATGAGGTTGTGCGTATTCTTGATGCCGAGTCGACTGAACTCGCTGCCGCACGTCTAGCTCTCATGGAAGCCGTTCGTCAGGTGTTGGTAAACCTTTGCGGTATTTTGGGACTAGTGGTAGTTAAGGAGATGTAGGAAGAAGAGTAAAACGTAAAGTTTTAAAGTATAAAGTCCAGTCTTTAATACTTTAATCTTTAATACTTTAAACTAGTGCTTATGGCTAAGAATAACCAGGTCGGAGAAACGATAATTGCTCGGGGTGTCAGAATAGAGGGGGAGTTTATTGCTGAGGGCGATATCATAATTGAGGGTGAGGTTCGCGGAACAATTTCCACCGCGGGAGACTTGAAAATTGGGGAAGATGCTCAGATTGAGGCTGACGTTCATGCTCAGAATGCGGTTATTTCTGGTCGCGTTCATGGGAACATTAAGATTGAGTCACGTTTGGATCTAATGGCTTCGGCTCGTGTTTCTGGGGACGTTAACGCTCGAACATTGGCTGTTGAGGCGGGGGCTGAGATTAACGGCATGGTGCACATGGGTGAGGAAGCGAAGAAGAGTAAAAAAGAGGAGGAATAAAGTTGTGGAGTTGTAAAGTTTTAAAGCTTAAGGCTTTACTTCATACTCCTACTTTATAACTTTACTACTTTAGTACTTTGTAACTTCCTCTTGTGTACTCCTACGTCTACGATGAATTTCTTGAGGATCGCAGGTACGAACGCGAGTTAGCACTTATTGAGACGCGCCTGACGGATCTTGGGATTACGGGCAAGATACTTCGCCTTGCTCTTTTTCGTGATGCAGTCCAGGTGGTTCGGCAGGAAGCGCGAGCTGGGGCAACAACTATTGTAGCGGTAGGAAACGATGACACGCTTTATCGAGTTATTGAAGCAGTAGGGGACTCGCGGATTGTGGTGGCCTTTATTCCCGTTGGCGGGACAACGCCAATGGCGGATCTTCTTGGAATCCCAACCGGTGTTTTAGCCTGTGACATTTTATCTGGCAGATTAGTGGCAGATATGGATTTGGGCGAGGTTAACGGCCGGCGTTTCTTACATGCCGCTAAGATTGATATGACTGGTGGGGTGATGGAATGTGAAGATGTATATTCGCTAACACCAACTAGAAAGTGCCAGCTTGAAATCAGGAATCTCTATCATCCAGACGATATTGGTTCAGTGGATCCGACTGATGGCCGAATGACTATGGTGACCAGGTTGCCCCGGCTTTCATTATTCAAAAAGAAAGAGGACGTCGGCGTCCTCCATCTTAAACGAGCACATTTGTCTTTTTCGCAACCTCGAATAATGACAGTTGACGGTGAACAGATCGAATCAGAACACTTTGATATTCGAGCAATTCCTAACCGCCTTCGCTTGGTGACGGGGAAGGATCGGAAGTTTGTCGCGTAATTTTTTTAAGGGTAAGGAGAGTGTGAACACCAAGGTTTACAAGGACAAGCGAGATGCCGGCGCTCAGCATGCAGTAGATGCAAATAGCGTGAATGATGAAGAGTTGAACACCCACCAGCCAGGCTGACGTAAGAACGCTAGCAATGCTCAAGACGGAGACCGCCTTGAGTGTTTTTGTGATGCCAAACTCTCTATAAACTAGCGCGCCAAAGAACATTGTTAGATAAAATAGCATGCCGATCAGCGAAAGAGGGATTCCGAAGACCGTGGAGTACTGACTTTGGGAAACTATCTCACATCCGCTGACGATTCCGCATCGTAAAGGGGTACCAAAA
Source organism: Candidatus Uhrbacteria bacterium (assembly GCA_963822405.1). Taxonomy (GTDB): domain Bacteria; phylum Patescibacteriota; class Patescibacteriia; order UBA9934; family UBA9934; genus JAGORL01. The sequence continues at coordinate 222,995 of CAWGHH010000001.1, forward strand.
AGTTTGTGCGCGGTGAGATATCCCGAGTCTAAAAGTCCGATGAGTGAGAGGGCCATTATGGCCGCGGCAACCAAGCGAAGGCGTTTGTGGTGATCAGGCATATGGGGGCAGAATACGCGGTTTTCCCATTAAAGAAAAGGTGTTTAGAAGTTGTGCACAAGATGGGGATTTTTTTCGACAAAGTGCTATACTCGCAAACACAACATATAGTGTGTGCAGAAGATGTACACCACTATATGCTGGAAATTACGCATATCCTGCGTCTTCATAGAAAATAGCTAAATTATGACCGAGGAACTGAAGAAAACCGGGGCTACAGTGGATGTACAGAAGACCATCGGCGAGTATCTCGCTCGAGCGGATTGGCGGGTGAATGCTAACTCTAACCAGGGCTTTTCTCTAGGAGGAATGATTTTGAATACTGCCGGTAAAGTGACAGCTAATTATTGGTTGTCTCACATGTATCCAGAGAACGTGGGGGAGGCGCATAGGAATGGGGCTTTTCACATTCATGATTTGGACATGTTTTCCGGTTATTGTGCCGGTTGGAGCCTGCGAGCACTCCTCGAAGAGGGGTTTAACGGCGTTTCAGAGAAGATTGAATCCGGTCCGCCAAAACATCTGTCCTCGGCCGTAGCTCAAATGGTTAATTTCCTTGGAACATTGCAGAATGAGTGGGCGGGAGCTCAGGCATTTTCGAGCTTTGATACTTATCTCGCGCCGTTTGTTAAGAAATACGAGCTAGAGATCCGCTCAGAGCTCGCCGAGTCTGGGGCTACATTCCCAACAGAGGACGCTAAAGAGCAATACGTAGGGGATAGGGTTTATAAATACGTTCATCAGCAAATTCAGTCTTTCGTTTTCAATTTAAACATTCCATCACGCTGGGGAACGCAAACACCGTTTACAAATATCACTTTAGATTGGGATTGTCCGGATGACATGAAAGACAAGCGTCTACTACTCGGAGGAAAGCCTTTTGCGTTTACGTATGGCGAGCTTGGCAAACAGATGGACATGATTAATAGGGCATTTATTGAGGTCATGATGCAGGGGGATGAAAAGGGTAGAACATTCACTTTCCCAATTCCTACTTACAATGTAACGAAGGATTTTGCTTGGAGTGATCCAAAGAATTTGCCACTGTTTGAGATGACCGCTAAATACGGTACGCCATATTTCCAGAACTTCGTGAATTCGGATTTGAATCCAGGCGACGTGCGAAGCATGTGCTGCCGTCTTCAGCTAAACCTAACCGAGCTAAGAAAGCGCGGAGGAGGACTCTTCGGTTCGGCCGAGATGACCGGTTCGATCGGTGTGGTCACGATCAACGCGGCGCGCATTGGCTACGAATGTAAGGGTGACAAAGAAGCTTTCATGAAGCGACTGCGCGAGCTCATGGAATTCGGCAAAGTCTCACTTGAGATCAAGCGCCGGGTTATTCAGGAATGGATCGACGCCGGACTATTCCCGTTCACTAAGCGCTATCTCGGCTATCTCAGAAATCACTTCTCGACTATTGGTGTAAACGGCATTAATGAGGCGATCAGGAACTTTACTGGTGATACAGAAAATGTTTCTACTGCCTGGGGCCATCAATTCGCTACAGAGATTCTAGACGTAATGCGTGAGGAACTCACTAAATTCCAGGAAGAAACAAAGAACTTCTATAACTTGGAAGCTACACCGGCTGAAGGCGCAACTTACAGATTCGCTAAAGAAGACCAGAAGAGATACCCGGAGATTTTGCAGGCTGGTACCAAAGATGCGCCTTATTACACGAACTCTTCACAGCTTCCTGTGGGTTTCACAGACGACGTGTTCCAAGCCCTCGAGTTGCAAGACGATCTGCAGACAAAGTACACCGGTGGCACAGTTTTCCACGCCTACATGTCCGAGCGGATTTCGAGCGGGGCGCAGTGCCGAGAACTCGTCAAAAAGATTCTGACTAGGTTCCGCCTACCATATATCACCATCACGCCTACTTTTTCCATCTGCCCAACTCACGGTTATTTAACTGGCGAGTGGGACTGGTGCCCTAAGTGTGACTCAGAGCGGGGAGTCACTGACATGCCAAGACTTGATCCAGTGATTAGACTCAAGCATGAGAGCGAATGTGCTGCAAAATAAAATTAACATCTTAATATGCAAGACTCTCTTCTCGTGATTTCTGGCCTTGAACCGGTTAAGCCAGTTCAGCGCACAAAGTGTGAAGTTTGGACGCGCGTCATGGGCTACCACCGTCCAGTTTCTCACTTCAACATCGGCAAGAAGTCAGAGCACTATTCACGCAAGCACTTTGAGGAGTGCGCCACAGCCAACGCATCATTTGTGGCTGAATACGCGGCGGTCGTCGTCGCGGTATGCTAGTTTCCGGCATTCAACCATTCACCTTCCTTGATTACCCGGAGAAGACGGCGTGCATCGTCTTTACTCCGGGCTGTAACTTTAGGTGCGCCTACTGTCATAATCCAGAATTTGTTCTTCCAGAGCGGGTCGCAAAATTGCGACCTAGCTTTATTCCAGAGGACACAATTTTTAGATTTTTAGACCGGCGCCAAGGATTGCTCGACGGAGTAGTAGTGACCGGTGGTGAGCCAACGCTTATGCCGGATCTACTTGAGTTTCTACGAAAGGTAAAAGACAAAGGTTTTCTAGTGAAGCTTGATACAAATGGCAATCGGCCCGAGGTTCTTCGTCGAGCATTGGTCGAAGGGTTAGTTGATTATGTAGCCATGGACGTGAAGACCAGCCTTGACCAGTACAAAAATGTTGGGGGAGTGATAGCTGATCCAACGGCTATTTTCGAGAGTATCGAAATGCTGAAATCGAGTTCTGTGCCGAGTGAGTTCCGCTCGACCATTCTCAAAGAATTTCATTCGCAGACAGTTTTTGATGACATGGCTAAATTGCTTGTTGGAGCTAAGCTTTTGTATCTCCAAAAGTTTCGTCCAGGAGTCACGCTCAAAGAAGAGGCCGCTGGCTATCTTCCATTTTCTGATCCTGAAATGACCGTTATAGCGGATTTCTTCAGACAGACCATTCCGAATGTTATAATCAGAGCGTAATTCCTTTTTGTTCTATGAAATATACAGCCGAACAACAGGTTTGGGTTGCCGCCCGTTTTGCCATGGGCTTTATTTTTTTCTGGGCGTTTATTGATAAGTTGCTTGGCCTGGGATTCGCCACTGCTCCCGGTAAATCATGGCTAGATGGCGTCTCGCCGACGGCCGGCTTTCTTGGTCATGCTAACGGTTGGTTCGAAAGCATTTTTCATTCTATGGTCGGTTCGCCGGTAGTCGACGTTCTATTTATGGCTGGTCTTTGTTTGATCGGTCTTTCTCTTCTCCTTGGCGTTTATATGAAGATCGCCGGTTGGAGTGGAGCATTAATGGTCTTGCTTATGTGGATGGCTGTTTTTCCGCCAGTGCAGAACCCAATTATCGACGACCACACGGTTTATATGATTGTCCTCATTGGTTTAGCTGTTACAAAAACAAAACCCGGCCGGATTTTTGGTCTCGGCCAGGTTTGGTCAAACTTACCTATTGTGAAGAAGTATCAGTGGTTGGAATAGCAGCTGCTAAGGCATCATCAATTACCTTTTTGAAGGCTACGTAACCGTTTGGACTATCTATCGAGGTTCCATTTAGGAAGAAAGTAGGCGTGCCATTGACGCCAGCTTTTACACCGCTGTCATAAGCCTTAGTGACGGCGGTTTTGCTTTCATTGCTGTTCATGTACTTGTCGAAGTCGTCGACATTTAAGTTGAGTAACGTGGCGTATTCTTTGAACTTGTCGCGTGGGTCTGACAGGGTTGCCCATTCAGCTTGTTTAGAGAAAAGTAGAGCAGCGTAATCAAAGAACTTTTCTTGTTTGCCTGCTGCTTCTCCGGCTCTGGCAGAAATTTCTGCGTTAGGGTGTTTGGAATAAATAGGGAAGCTGCGGTAAGCAAATCTAACCTTGTCTTTATAGTCGAACATTAGCTTCTCGATGATTGGGGCATAGGCGCCACAAGCTGGGCACTGGAAGTCGGAGTACTCGAGCACGGTGACGGGGGAGTCTAGTTTTCCGGTAACGTGGTCAGTTGGTAAGATATTTACGGCGAGTTTAGCGCCACTGACCGGTGGATTGTCTTGCACTTTAGCGACTAACACCAAGACAACAAGCATAGCAATGATGCCAACACCCCAGGCGACTAACGTTCCAACCTTCTTCATGACTGTTTGTTTATCCATTTGCATAGTGGGGAAACTGTAACATATGAAGCTTGAAAACAAAACGACCTCCCGCGAAGGAAGTCATTTTGGTGCGCGAGAGAGGACTCGAACCTCCATGCCCTTTCGAGCGCTACCACCTCAAGGTAGTGCGTCTACCAGTTTCGCCACCCGCGCATAACCTGTTTGCGGCCATACTATACTTAAGCTGGTTGCTCTTGGCAAGCATTCGACCTTCGTGTACGATAAGGCCGGTTTACAGAATATGGACGCTTAGCTCAGTTGGTTAGAGCATCTCGTTTACACCGAGAGGGTCGAGGGTTCGAGTCCCCCAGCGTCCACCATAAAAAAATATCAAACAGTTCATGGGCTCTTAGCACAGCTGGTAGTGCGTCTGGCTGGCAGTCAGAAGGTCACCGGTTCGATCCCGGTAGAGTCCACCAAAAATCCCCACCGTAGTCCGGCTTAGTCGGACGAAGTGGGTTTTTTTGTTTTACACCCTCGGTTTCCCTTCATCGTACCCGCTGCCGCTGACCCAGAGGAATTCGCCTTGTTTCGCAAAGTCAGAGATGGTGGGTGCGCCGGCGTAGCTCATGGCGGATTTGAGGCCGTCGATCATGCCTTTGACTACTGACTCGACAGAGCCGGCGTAGGCGATAGGGGCGGATTCGCCTTCGGGATTCCGGATTTCGGCCAGACTGCCTTTTTGGATTCTTTCTATTTGATGGTCGAGCGAGGCCGAGCCCCTATACTGTTTCCAGAGCTGATTGCCTTTTCGCATTAAGATTCCCGGACCTTCGTCAGTACCGGCCAGCAGGCTACCGAGCATGACCGCGTCAGCACCGGCTACGAGCGCTTTTGCAAAGTCATCGCTACCTTTTATTCCGCCGTCGCCGATAATGTAAATACCGAGAGATTTCGCAACCGCAGCACAAGAGGCAATGGCGTGAATTTGCGGGGTACCGACGCCAGCTACTAGCCTGGTTTTGCATCTGGCACCGGGCCCAATACCAACTTTTATACAATCTGCTCCAGCGTCGGCTAACAGTTTTACGTGTTCGGGATTATCAATGTTGCCAACTACTAAAACAGCCTTTGGAAATTGTTTGCGAAGCTTTTTGGTAGCGTCAACAACTATCTTGGCCCCAGCGCGGGCGGTGTCGAGTAATAGTACGTCGGCGCCAGCTGCGAGTAGATTCTTGGCTTCGTCGACATAATCGCCGGTCAGTCGTAATCCAACGCCAACAGCCAGTCGACCATGTTTATCGCGTACAGCATTAGAAAATTGTTTTCGCTTTTCAATATCTTTCGCGCTAATCAAGCCTTGTAACACACCGGCTTTATCGACGAGCGGTAGTTTCTCGATCTTATGTTCTTCAAGGAGAGACATTGCTGATGTCATCGAGATGTTAGACGAGCCCGTAATCAACCCTTTATCGGTCATCACTTTCGACACTAGGGTAGCCGAGTCCTTCTCGTTCTTAAACCGATAATCGCGGGAGGTGAGTATTCCCTTGAGGTGACGGGCTTTGTCGACCACAAGGACGCTCGACACGCCATGATTACGCATGAGTTCCCAGGCTTCGCCGAGCGTAGCGTCTGGCGCGATCACGAGTGGATGCTCGATTCGCTCATTATCCATGCGCTTTACCTGCTCGACGGCTGATACTCGAGTTGCGAGTGGCGCGAATTGCGGCAAAAAGCCCAAGCCTCCGAGTCGTGCGAGTGCAATAGCCATGCGCGGACCAGTCACATCCTCCATGTTTGCGGACACGAGCGGGATATTGAGTTGAAAAGTTTTCGAAAGATTAACTTTAAAATTGCGCAGATCCGAACGTTTCTCAATTTCTGAATATTTCGTAACAATGGTCACATCCGAAAACGTCAGCGCTGGCCGGAGCGGTAGTCCTTTTTTGTCGAAGTAATTCTGGACCAATTTGTCGATTTTCATACTGCTTGGATGGTACTGAAGGTGAGTACTAGTGGCAAACCTAGGCTGTGCGAGGCGCGAGTTTGTTTTTAAGGTACAATGTGAGAAGAGGAAATATATGGAAAGTGTACAACCCGGCAAAAGGTACAGGCATTACAAGGGTAATGAGTACAAAATTCTTGGGGTTGGGAAACATTCGGAGACTAACGAAGATTTCGTTGTTTATCAGTCGCCTGACGGAGGACAGATATGGCTTAGGCCAGTGCAAATGTTTTTTGAGGTTGTAGAGTGGGAGGGGAAGCAGGTACCAAGATTCATTCAACTCGAAGTTCGATAACTTGCTGACTATATGCTCACAAGAATTTTGATCGGAATCGCGGTTTCTATTGGCGGATTCATTATGGTTTGGAAGACGCAGATTATGCTGGACACGGTTGGCCCAATTGAATGGGCAGAAAAGAATTTTGGTGGGGGAGGATCTAGACTTTTTTACAAACTCCTTGGAACGTTGATTATAGTTATAGGTTTCTTGGTGATTACTAACTTGTTTAATGACATTGTGGGAGGCGGAATTCAATCATTGTTTGGAGCAAAATAATATTTGTATGGGTGGAAGCGCTTTTCTTAATCCAGAACAATTGATGGATGCCGGTGGCGTCCGTTTTGGGCACCACGTGGCTGATATTGGTACAGGTAGAACTGGCCATCTTGTTTTTCCGCTTTCTGGTCGAGTTGGTGAGGAGGGGAAGGTGTACGCAATTGATATTGATCCTGAAGCAGTTGCGATGGTTGAAGGTCTTCGCCGAACTCGTGGAACGCAGAATTTGCATGCTCTTTGGGCTGATGTCGAATCGCCCGGAACCGTACAAGTCCCTGAAGCGTCACTTGATGTTGCCTTCCTTGTGAATACATTGTGGACAATGAAGAAGCAGGAAGAAATGGCTGATGAGGTTAGCCGGTTAATGAAGGATGATGGTCGAATTTTTGTGATGGATTGGCGACAGAATGCCTTGCATCCACTTGCGCCAGCTCTAGAATATCGCCAGCAACCAGAGTTAGTAGACATCTATTTTGCTCAGGCCGATTGGTATCCGGCTTACGAAGTTCGGATCACGCCTCATCATTGGGCTCGGGCCTACGAGAGACTTTGAGTTGACTAGGGTTCGCTCTCGGTTTACCATCTTGCACAATATGTCCCAACTTTTGACCCTGCATTTCTGGTTCAATTCAGCTCCGGTAGCCATGAGTAATGAATTTTCTTACGGTTTCTTCATCTTCTTTGCTCTTCTAGCTATTGGCGCAGCGTTGTTGAGAATAGTTGCTAAGCGCACGGTGCGTGACGTTTATGATAAACAAGCCATTAGAATGGCTGGCAACTTAATTGCTTGGCTTTCGTTCTTTGGTTTTGTCTGGCTCTTCTGTACTTACGAAGAAGTCCAAATCTTTGGTGTTCGAGGCTGGTTCATTCTCTGGGTTCTTGCTTTCATAGTTGGCGCTGTCAGGATTGCTCTCTTTGTTAAAAATGCCCCAGAACTTCGTGTAAAGAACGCTTCTCGTTCATCTGTTAACCAGTACTTGCCTCGCCGTTCACGCTAGTGTGGTGGAAATTCGTCGCAAGAAAGGGAATGATGGTGAAGACTTGGCGGCGGAATATTTGGTTAAGAAGGGATTTGAAATTCTGGATAGACAATATCTAACTAGGCTTGGTGAAATCGATCTTGTGACCCGAGAGGGTAGCGAGATCGTTTTTGTTGAGGTGAAGGCACGTTTTGGGTTAGAATTTGGTCACCCAGAAGAATCGGTTACGCCGAGCAAACTCCGCAAGATCGCGAACACCGCTGAGCTGTATATTCGACAAAAGGGGATGATCGACGCGCCTTTCAGAATTGATGTCATCGCAATTAGGCTCGACCTTATTCCGCCAGAAATCGTGCATTTGGAAAATGTGTACTAGCTATGAATGACTTTTCTTCTTCTTGGGAGCTTGAGCGCCTTGATAACCCCGATGCGCGGTTTGCAGAGATCGCTCGGGAACTACAGCCCGGTGGAAAGTTTTCGTTTATCACGCTGAATAAAAATAGTGTTCAAGTCTTTTTGCAACGATATAAAACACCCATGCCGTGCAAGGCCAATGACCTCAAAACCCTTCGTCGTCTCGCCCAAAAATACGGCCTCATCCCGGTTGTGCTCCGTCTGAAGGAAGACCCATCAAGCGCCTCACTTTTTTCAAAGATTCCCTGGTCCCTCAGCAAACCGCATATTGTGGGAGTGTTTCAGAAGGTATCATGAACTTGCACGTTTTCATTCTTGTGTTATCATCTCTGCATAAGAACTCGGCTGATGGCCGGGTTCGTTGCTTAAATAGACTATGTCATCCCCAATAGAACAAGCCATTAGACAGATTTGTGAGGAAAAGGGACTTTCTTATGAGTCAGTACTTGAAACGATCGAGTCGGCACTGGCGGCTGCGTACCGTAAGGATTTTGGTGACAAATATCATAACCTTGAAGCCGAGTTTAACCCGGAGGATGCTTCTATTCGCGTTTTTGACGTGAAGACAGTGGTTGAGGACATCTCGGAGGAAGAGCTCGAAGAAGTTAGAAAGAAAGAAGCTGAAGAGTCAGCTGCTCGTGAAGCTCGTCGCGCTTTGGGTGAATACACTCCGGCCATTGAGGAAGTTTCAACCGAAGAAAAGCCAAAGTACAATCCAAAGACTGATGTCATGCTTTCTGAGGCAAAGATTTTACGTGGTGGCTCGAAGGTTGGGGACGTTTTGCGAACTGAGTTGCCAATCCCTGGTGAATTCGGTCGTATGGCTGCCATGACTGCTAAGCAGGTTATTACCCAGAAGCTCCGTGAAGCAGAGCGTGAAATTATTTTCAATGAATTTAAGGGTGTTGAGAATACGGTTATCACTGGCACTGTCCAGCGCCGTGAAGGTCGTATTATTTTGGTAGACATTGGCCGAACTGCTGGCATCTTGAAGCCGGAAGATCAGATGATGACGGATCGTTATCGTTCTGGAGATCACATCAAGGTATTTGTTCGCGAAGTTTCTCTTGACGATGGCGGCGCACAGATTTTACTTTCTCGTACGCACGAGTCGCTCGTTAAATATCTATTCGAAACGGAAATTCCAGAAATTGGTGAAGGCTCGGTTATCATTAAGGCTATTGCTCGTGAAGCTGGCGCCAGAACAAAGATTGCCGTGACTTCAAGCGACGCCCAGATTGATCCTATTGGTGCATGTATCGGTCAGCGTGGAACTCGTATTCAGACGATCATTGCCGAACTTGCCGGAGAGAAGATCGACATTATTGAATGGAGTGAAAATATCGCGAAGTTCATTGAGCAATCACTTGCTCCAGCTAAGATTCAAGGTGTGCAGGTAGATGAAGATGAAAAGTTGGCCACGGTCATGGTTGTTCCGGAACAACTTTCTTTGGCTATTGGTCGCGGTGGACAGAACGTTCGCCTAGCGGCTCGTTTGACTGGTTGGAAGGTGAACATTCAGGAAGTAACTCCTGAAGGAACGCCAGTTCCGCTTGATGTTTCTGACTACGAAATCCCTGTTGAAGGAGAGCCTGTTGGCGTTGAAACCCCAAACGTTGAATAATCTATGGGCGACATCTTTACTGCGGTTCTTTATCAGCCACTCTATAACTTGCTGATTTTTATCTACAGTGTGTTTCCGTGGGGAGGTCTTGGGCTCGGCATTATCATTATGACGATTATTGTGCGGTTAGCCACCATGCCGTTGACCTACAAGTCGATGCGCGCCCAGAAGGAACTACAGGAAATTCAGCCAAAGATTGAAGCGATTAAGGCTAAGTATAAGGGACTTCCTAACCAGGAAGACATGGCAAAGGAACTGATGGCAGTTTATAAGGTTCACAACGTGAATCCATTTGCCTCATGTTTGCCGACCATTATCCAGTTAGTTGTGTTTATCTCGCTTTTCCGAGTGTTGTCGGCCGGCATGAAGACAGTTGACCTGAACATGCTCTACCCGTTTGTGCACGCTCCGGCGGTTATCAGTCACATGTTCCTTGGGATGGATTTGAGCGTCGTTTCTATTCCGCTTGGCATCTTGTCTGCGGCTATGCAATATTTGCAGGCTAAACAGATGATTGGTAAACGTCCGCCTAAGATTGTTCGTGAGGGTGCTGAGGGCTCTGAGGCAATGGATGAGGATATGACGGCTACCATGAACCGGATGACCTTAATCATGTTACCAATCATGATGCTCGTGATGGGTGTGACCACACTGCCTGGTGGCACAACCCTCTACATCTTTGCTAGCGCACTTATCACTTACGGCATTTACGAGTATTTCCTGAAGCCACCGGCTCCGACTGGGCCAGTGATTGAACTCTTGCCTCCAGTAACGAAATAATAAGCACAGAAAGCCCGGCTAACCCCGGGCTTTCGTGTTAGAATGCGCTTGACTATGGCTGTTAAGCAAAAAATACTTAAATCGTTTTTCGTTATTCTTGGGTTTTTGTTCGGCGCTGGTATTTTTGCTTTTCTGTTGTGGAAAACCGGAATTTCAAATGTTGCGTCGAGTCTGTATGAATTCGGCATCCTTCCACTTCTGTTATTCTTCTGTATTTCTATTCTCAACTTTGGCCTCTATTCATTACGCTGGAAGATTATTCTTGACGCCATGCTCCCGGTTGGTAAACGAGTTTCTTATTTTAAGATGTTTTTCAATCGCATGAGTGGTTTTGCGGCGGGTTACTTGACGCCGGCTGCGCAAGTAGCGGGGGAGCCAATTCGCGTAGCTATGCTTTTAGCTGACGGTGTGCCGGTAAAAGTTGCCACTGGATCAGTAGTCCTTGATCTCGCCTTCGAGGTCACGACTTTTGTTATTTATGTTGCCTTGGGACTTGGTTTTGCTCTTACTCATGGCATGGCCAGTGGTGCCAGCGTGACAGGGTCTATTATTTTCATTTCGACTTTACTCCTGTTTCTGATAGGTTTCTTTGTGATGACTATTCGCGGCGGGGGATTCTTTCACCGACTCATGAGAATTTCTCAACTGAGCCGTATCAAAGCAATTAATAATCTCGAGCACTGGTTGATTGAAACAGAAGCTTTAATGAGCGAATTCTTTGTTGGTCGAGTCAAGGTAGTGGCGGCGGTAGTTGGCTTATCGCTCATGATGGCCGCATTTAAGGCTATAGAAGCATTCTTTATTGCGCACTTTTTGGGAGTAAACATTCAGCTTTCTGACGCGTTTCTCATGAGCACCTTGCCTGGCGTTTCTCTTCTTTTGCCAGTCCCGGCCGGTCTAGGTGTGTACGAGGGGAGTAATGAAGCCATGTTTACACTTCTTGGTCTACCATTAAATGCGGTTGCCTACACGGTCATTATTCGCATGCGAGATTTCCTCTTTATTGGTATAGGCGTTACTTATGCAGTGATGCATGGCGAGCGACTAGTAACCAAACGTTATGGCAAATGATCTTGAGAATGCCATTTTTCGGACCACAGCGTACTTCTCGTATTTTTCGTACCCGCTAACCGCTTTTGAACTTTGGAAGTGGCTGTTGAATCCAACGGTGCCATATTCGTATCGCGAGGTACTCGATGCACTATTGACTTCTGAATTCCTCGAGAAGAAACTTGCTCGTGAATCTGGTTTTTTTGGTCTTGGTGATATTCGTACTCAGATTGGTGAGCGGTCGAAGCGATTGGTTGACGCCCTTAAGAAGTACGATGTGCTTTCTCGTTACTTATCGTATTTATCTCGTATTCGATCGGTTAAGGGTGTTGCGGTTTGCAACTCGTTGGCCTTTCATCACACTACGCAAGAGAGCGATATTGATCTTTTTGTTATCACCGAGCCTGGCCGGACTTGGACCGCACGATTCTTTGCGGCCGTGCCTCTCATTCTTCTTCGACGCCGCCCGGGCGAGGCCAAAGAGAATCCAATCTGTTTAAGCTTCTTTGCTGACGAGTCTGCCCTTAAGCTTGAAAATATTAAGATTTCTGAAGATGATCCTTACTTGGCGTACTGGTCAATGAGCCTTATGCCGTTGTTCGATAAGAAACAATGGCAGCGGCAGTTCGCTGATGACAATCGTTGGGTGGGCGAGTGTTTGCCCAATGCTCACGGTGTTAAGCGAGCGCGTGCTTTTAGGTTTTCAGGTAAGAAGCTTTGCCCGCCTCCGTTATTTTCAGAAAAGCTTTTGAAGAAAGTGCAGGAGGATCGGCTCCCTCGGCACATGAAAGCCATGGCAAACGTGGACACGCGAGTGATTGTGCGTGATGATATGTTGAAGTTTCATGATCGTGACCGTAGAGAAGAGATTAAGCTCGCCCTAGAAGAGCAGATGAGTGCAATATGATCAAACAACGATACTTCACGTTTCTTCTCTCTGTCTTCGCCCTTCTCTTGCCTTGGCAATCGCGGTATATCTTTGCCATGTTGCCAATCGGGAACGCGGTCAGCGAATATGGCGTGATGAGCGTCTACGCTATTGAGTTATTACTCGTTATTGGTTTAGTTACTGGTTACGCTTGGCTTGGGCTGCCAAAACTAAGCGAAGAAAACCGTTCTCCGGCTATTTTGGCTGTGCTGATGATTCTGGCCGCTTTGGTTAGCGTTGCGTTTTCAGCTACTGGCGAACTTTCTCTAGCACAATCAACCCACGTTCTTTGCGCATTACTATTTTTCTTGGCCTTACTTGATCCGCGTGTTGAACTGAAGAAAGTATTGCTTGGTTTTTCTATCGGCTTAGTTCCGCCACTTCTACTTGGGGCGTTCCAAGTACTTACTGGATTTTCAGCGGCGAGCACTTACCTTGGTTTGGCTGCGCGTAATGCTGAGCATCTTGGTGACTCGGTAATCACGCTTGGTGGCGGAGTGAGAATGTTACGTGCTTACGGGAGTTTTTCTCATCCGAATATTTTTGGCGGCTATTTGGCGGTTGGTACGGTGGCCGCTGGCACACTTTGGTACAACGCCAGATCGCCTAAATACAAAACTGCATATTTCGCTCTAGGAGCCGCGCTTCTCATTGGTTTGTTTTTGACCGCCTCACGTTCAGCTGCTCTTGGTCTAGCACTCGGTACTGGCTTATCGCTCTTAGTTGTTCGCATGAAAGACACGGCGAAGGCGCGAATGGCCGTTATTCCACTGGCAATTTTAGTGATTGGTGCCACGCTCGCCATTACTCTATTCGCTCCTGGAGTGGCTGCTGATACGCGAGGCGGGGGAGTAAATGAGGCGCGGTCAATCGAGGAGCGGACAGCGCAGTATGTTGAGTATTCGGCGGTCGAAAAACAGGCCACACCTTTGCAGGTTCTTGTCGGTCATGGGGTTGGTTCCTATGTGTTCGAACTCGCCAAGACATTTCCCGATCGACAGGTCTTTGACTATCAACCAATTCATTCTTTGCCGTTCTTGGTTTTCTTCGAGGTTGGCATTCTCGGTTCAATCATGATCATCTTTTGGCAGACTACCGTCGACCTGATCAACTTTGCCCGTTTCCCAAACCGTAACGCCGTCGCCGCCTTTGCCATGGGCAACGTAGTTCTCGTAATCATCTTTTTCGACCATTATATTTGGTCATCTTGGTCTGGTCTTGCGCTCATCGCGTTCGTCATGGCGTTGACCGTAAGAATGGGCGAGCCAGAGCATTCAAAATCGATCTAGGAGTTCTTCGAGGCTCCTCGGGACTCCTTTTCTTGCTCGGGAAGTTCGAGTCGGTCGAACTATTTTCTGATAATTCGAAGGATATCGACCTCCTAAGAACTTCGTATCCTCGCGGCGAAAAGAAGTCCCTTCGGAACCTCATACGATGCAAATCAGCACTAGTTGACATAGAGTGCTAACTAGCGCAAAATCGGCCTGTATTAATTTACAAACTATGAAACTCAAACCTCTCGGGAATCACGTAATCGTTGAGCCTGCTTTGAAAGAAACAAAGACCGCGTCTGGCATTATCATTCCGGACACGGCCGAGAAGGAACAGTCTGATCGCGGTACCGTTATCGCTATCGGGCCGGGTAAACTAACTGACCATGGCGCTCGTCAGGCCATCGATCTCGTAGTTGGCGCACAGGTACTTTTTAAGAAGTGGGGAAAAGAAGAAGTTGAGATTGAGGAGAATGGAATGAAGAAGAAATTACTGGTTGTTTCGGCGGATGATTTGATCGCGGTGATCGAGAGTTAAAAAAGTTAAAAAAGTTTATGCCGAAAAATATTACTTTCAAGGAGGATGCTCGATCTAAGATAAAGGCCGGAGTCGACAAGCTCGCGAATGCGGTTAAAGTAACTCTCGGACCAACTGGTCGGAATGTCATTATTGATCGCGGTTTTGGTCCACCACTAGTAACTAAGGACGGAGTAACTGTCGCGAAAGAAATCGAGCTTGCCGATAAGCTTGAGAACCTAGGAGCAACACTCGTTAAAGAGGTCGCTTCGAAGACTAACGACGTTGCTGGTGACGGGACAACTACCGCTACGGTGCTCGCGCAAGCAATTGTGGAGGATGGACTTCGCGTAGTAACTGCTGGCGCAAACCCACAGGCTCTTCGTCGAGGAATTGAAAAGGGTGTTTTGGCCATTGTCGCTGAAATCAAGCGCATTGCTGTTCCGGTTGCTGGTGATGCTATCAAGCAGGTAGCGAGCATTTCTGCGAATGACCCAGAGCTCGGCACAATGATTGCGGAGGCTATGGCAAAAGTTGGCCAAGACGGCGTTATTACCGTTGAGGAGGGCACGAGTTTCGGAATTGAGGTTGATGTCGTCGAAGGTATGCAATTCGACAAAGGCTACATGACGCCGTACATGGTGACGAACGCTGAGCGCATGGAAGCTGAATACAATGATGTCGCCGTTCTCGTCACAGATCAAAAGATCAGCTCTATTCAGGATCTCGTTCCACTCCTTGAAACTATTGCAAAAACCGGCAAGAAGGATCTTGTGATCATCGCTGAAGACGTAGAGGGTGACGCGTTGTCGACCATCATTGTTAACAAACTTCGTGGTGCGTTTAACATTCTAGCGGTCAAAGCACCGGCCTATGGCGATCGTCGCAAGGCTATGCTGGAAGACATTGCTGCCGTTACTGGCGCAACTTGCATCTCGCCAGATAAAGGCATGAAGCTTGAGGGCGCAGGACTCGAAATTCTCGGCCGTGCTCGTCGAGTTGTTTCAACCAAAGACACGACAACTATCGTCGAGGGTGCTGGCAACAAGCAAATCATTGCTGACCGTGTATCGACGATTAAATTGCAGATCGAACAAGCTACGTCCGATTTTGAAAAAGAAAAGATGCGCGAGCGCATGGCAAAACTTGCTGGTGGCGTGGCTGTCATTCGCGTCGGTGCTGCGTCTGAGGTCGAGATGAAAGAAAAGAAGCACAGAATCGAAGACGCTGTTGCTGCTACAAAAGCTGCGATCGAAGAGGGAATTGTCGCTGGTGGTGGAGTTGCCTTGATTCGAGCAAAAGAAGCCTTGAAGACTTTGAACCTAGTTGGCGACGAAAAGCTTGGCGCAGACATTCTTGATAAGGCCCTCGAGGCACCGATCAGACAGATCGCCGAGAACGCCGGCAAAGAAGGTGGCATAGTGGTTGAACACGTAAAAAACGCTTCCGGTAACATGGGCTGGAACGCCGTCACCGGTGAAATGTGCGACATGGTCGCCTCCGGCATCGTCGACCCCGCCAAAGTAACTCGTTCCGCTCTCCAAAACGCCGCGTCAGTTTCCGTTATGATCCTGACGACTGAGGCCGCGATCACAGAGATTCCAAAAGACGAAAAATCGGCTCCGGTCATGCCGGGCGGAGACATGTATTAGACCCTGACGCCAGGAAGGGTCTAGAGGTGGATGTTATTGGATTCAGGAAAGGACGGGGTGAAAATCCCGTCTTTTTCGTTTGACAATAAGCCATTTTCGAAGCACTCTCTTCGTCAGGAGGTGCTTTTGCTATCTATTCTCTTCGAGGTTATTCGAGACTTCGTTCTCGGTACTGGTCTCACTGATGAGGAATTCCTCATCTTGCAGATGGGGCCAATGACCGAATGGGAGGCTCGTCACGGGTCTGAGGACGATGAGGAAGTAGATCGTCAGCTGCAACGATGGGGAGAAGAGCGGTATCAACAGATCCTTAGAAAGGTACAAAAGGGGCGTGAGGAGCGAGAGTCGTGTTGGTTGTTGTAACGGTTGCGTTCGCGTCTTGTCCTCGTAGCCGAAAGGTTGCGGGGGCGTTTATTTTTGGGAAAAAGTGTGGTGTAATGGGGATATATGGAACTCTCCAAGCAGGATCTCATCGAAATCATCGACGGTAGACTGAAGGTTTTTAAGGGTGAAATGAAGGAGGTTATAGAGCAAACCACAGATGATAGAGCTCGTTTGATCATTGATCAGAATCGTTCCGAGATTCTGGCTTCAGAAGCTCGACAAGACAAAAAGATGGAAGTAATGGAGAAACGAATTATTGATACTATTTCAGATGTTGTAGGCGAAGGTGTCATTCCACAAATCGAAGAACATGAGGTTCGTTTAGTTAAACTTGAGCAGAAGTTGGCGGTTTAAGAAGTTAAAAAAGTTTAAAAAGCTGTAAAGTTGAAAAAGTAGAGAAGGGGACGGGGTGAAGGCTTCGTCTTTTTCTTTTGCGGAAACTCCTTTTAGATGTTAGACTTTGCCGAGTTATGTCCCACCTCGACAACCGTATTGCCGATCTTGAAACTCGCTTGCAACAGGCGTGGGATGCTTTGCGTTTAGAGGAAACTCGTGCCCGGGCTGCGGAGATTGACGGGATAATGGGGGAGCCGAGTTTTTGGAATGATCAGAAGCAGGCGAGAACAATTTCACAGGAGGGGAGCGAGCTCAAGAAAGAGCTCGAACTTTGGGACGGTTTCAAGAAAGAGCTAGTTGAACTCGACGAGCTGGTGAAATTGAACGAATCAGAGGGCGACGAATCGATGAAGAAGGCCGCTGACGAGATGATGGTGAAGCTCGAAAAACAATTTAGCGAGATGGAGTTTCAGATGTTGCTGTCGGGGGAGTTCGATACGCGCAATGCGATCATGTCCTTTCATGCCGGTGCCGGCGGAACGGATGCAAATGACTGGGTGGCTATGCTTTTGCGCATGTACACCAGGTTTGCTGAGAACCATGGTTGGACGGTTGAGACGCTCGACGAATCACGTGGCGAAGAAGCAGGATTTAAGAGCATTACCATCGCTATTCGCGGTAGGTTTGCTTATGGCTGGTTGAGGAGCGAACATGGTGTGCACCGGCTTGTGCGTATTTCGCCGTTCAACGCTGACAAAATGAGGCATACTACGTTTGCTTTGGTCGAGGTCTTGCCGGAGTTTGATGAGGTTGACGAAAAAGCGATCGAGCTTGATCCGGAGGACTTGCGAATTGATACGTTTATGGCCGGCGGTAAAGGCGGACAGTCGGTCAATACTACGTACTCGGCCGTGCGCATCACGCACATCCCGACGAACACCGTGGTCACTTGTCAGAACGAGCGTTCGCAGTTGCAAAACCGCGATACGGCCATGAAAGTGTTGAAATCTCGACTATACAAGTTAATGGTCGAAGCTCGCGCGACGAAACTCTCGGACGTGAAGGGCGAGCATAAGACCGCCGCCTGGGGAAACCAAATTCGATCTTACGTCCTCCACCCGTATAAAATGGTGAATGACCATCGGACGGACGTTGAAACAGTTGATGCGGAGAATGTACTGAATGGCGATTTGAAGATGTTTATGGAGGCGTATTTGAGAAAGTCGGTTGAGAACCGTTAGTGTCTGTCATTGCGAGGGGCCCGTCCGCGGGAGCCCGAAGCAACCTTGTGAGATTGCTTCGACCCAGACGATTACGTCTGGTCTCGCAAAGACTGAAACAAATACAAGACTAATCTTATGAAAACACTAGTCACAGGTGGTTCTGGATTCATTGGCTCTCATCTTGTTGATCGCTTGATCGCGGACGGCCACGAGGTGACGGTGATCGACAAAGTTGCGCCGAGCGACCTGAACAAGAATGACAAGGCGAAATATGTCATCATGAATATACTCGACAAAAAAGTTGAGGATATTTTTGCAGAGGCTAAACCGGAGCTACTTTTTCACTTAGCTGCCTACATTAACGATCGAGGCAGTATTAGGGAGCCATCCGTATGTACGGACACAAATGTCTTGGGAACACTAAATGTACTCGAGTCCGCTAGGAAGTCTGGCGTGAAGCGAATAGTTTTTACTTCAACTGGTGTTTACTACGGCGAGCAGGACAAGATGCCAATTTCTGAAACTGCAGTTCCTAAGCCTATTACCCCGTACGGCATTTCAAAACTTATTGGTGAACAGTATCTTCGCTATTACCGCGAACACTTTGGTCTTTCTTCAATGGCTCTTCGCTTGGGTAATGTTTATGGTCCACGGCAAGATGGCAGTCAAGAATGCGGAGGTATAGCTATTTTTACTGATCGACTGCTGAATGGTGAGGACGCGTTCATGAATAATGACGGGCTGACCACGCGTGACTATATTTTTGTTGGCGACATTGTAAACGGCCTTATGAAGGCGGGGGAGAGCAAATACGTAGGTGTAGTTAACTGCTCAACTGGAGTCGGGACAACAACCAAACAACTTTACGATTTAGTTGCTGATGCCGTTGGTTCAGGTAAGCGACCCGTCGAACGCCCGGAAGTTCTCGACCATCCCAAGCATGTGGTGCTTGATCCTGGGCTCGCGAAAAGAGAACTGGATTGGGAAGCAAAAATGACCTTAAAAGAGGGAATTGCAGAAACTGTAAAGTGGTATAAGATGCATCGAGATTGATGCTATCTTGTGTCGTCCCTCCCATCCTGAGCGAGAGCGAAGGATCCGACTCTCAGGCCTGAGGGTCGGACTCTTCGCATGGCTCAGAGTGGGGACACATGGATAGACCTTTTATGAAAATACTAGTCACTGGTGGCGAGGGATTTCTAGGTTCCCATATAGTCGACGCGCTCGTAGCCCGAGGTGACGATGTTATTGCGGTTGACCACCATGCGCGGGAAAAAGTGCGCTACCCAAACCTTGGCGCGCGGATGATTTACGCGCGGTTTGGCGATCCGGTTGTTCGCGATGTGCTCATAAACGAACGGCCAGACGCCATTGTTCACGTAGCTGCGCAGATTAGTGTGACTAAATCTATCCGAGATCCGCTTTATGATGCCCAGACCAACGTCATTGATGCGGTAAATTTATTGTCATGGGCTAAAGAAGCGGGTGTGCCTAGGATTGTTTTTGCTTCTTCGGGCGGGGCTATTTACGGTGATCATCCAGTCAGGCCAACGCCGATTATTCATAACCCTTCGCCTCTTTCTCCGTACGGAATAAACAAGTTCGGGTTTGAAAAATATCTGGAGGGTTCCCGTGTGCTTGGTGGCCCGTCTGCTATTAGTTTACGTTTTTCAAATTTCTACGGTCCACGTCAACAGATTTCTAAAGAGTCCGGCGAGGGGAACGTGGTGACGCTATTTTTGAACCGGATTCTGGTTACTGGCCAGCCAATTACTATTTTTGGTGCAGGTGACGCTAGCAGAGATTATCTTTATGTTGATGACGCGGTTAGCGTAATTCTTAAGGGTCTGGCTAGCGAGGTTGAAGGTCCTGTGAACATCAGCACCGGTCAGGCGGCGAGCATTCATGAGCTAGTAGATCTTCTGATGGAGATCCATGGCCAGCCTCACGTTTTGAACTACGAACCATACCGTTCCGGAGAGGTTTACCACAGTGTTCTTGACCCCGAGTCGGCTGAGAGACTTCTTGGCTGGAAAGCGAAAATAGATTTGCGAGAAGGATTACGAAGAACCTATAATTGGTACAAAGAGACGTTCGGAGTTTAGTTTATGCACGCCAAAAAATCATACGGTCAGCATTTTCTAAAAGACCAGTCGGTTATTGATAAAATAATTGCTGCGGCGGATATACAGCCCGGCGATATTGTGGTTGAAGTTGGTCCAGGAACTGGCGCGCTGACTAAGTCTCTTGCGCCAATTTCGTCGAAGCTCGTACTGATTGAGGCTGACGGTGAGTTGATTCCGAGCCTCACTGCTCAATTTCCTTCCGCCGAAATCATCAAAGCCGACGCCGCGAAATTCGATTTCATGTCAGTTGCGAAAGGAGAGTGGATCTTCGTCTCAAATCTCCCCTATAACGCCGGCAACGCCATTTTGATGAACGTCCTCACTTCGAAAAATCCTCCGAAGCGTTCTGTAGTCATGTTACAAAAAGAGGTGGGGGAGCGAATGCTCTGGCTTGACCCAGGCGTTCTCTCTGTGGCTGTTCAGCTTTACGCACAGGTGGAAAAGGTGTGCATAGTTCCTCCTGGCGCGTTTTCTCCACCGCCGAAAGTTGAGTCGATTGTGCTCAGACTGATTCCATACCACCCGACCACTGACCCACTTCATGCCCTCCCCCCCGACCCCCTCCACTTCGTGGAGGGGGAGGAACTCGCTAAGCGAGTTCTAGCCATCGCGAAGGCTGGGTTTGCTAATAGACGGAAACAATTACATAAAAATCTGTCAGAGGCAGGACTTTTTACTAGTGAAGAAGTGAAATCTAAACTTGTCGAGCTCGGACATTCGCCACTAGCACGAGCCGAAGAACTTTCATTAAAAGATTGGATTGCACTTTCCGAATAAAACCCAGAACCTTCCGTGTTATAATCCTGGGGTATGGACGAAAAGGGTTTCGTTTTACAGGAGCCCCGGCCAGAGCTGGGGAAAGAACAAAAAGTTGGGTTATTTTTTGTTATAATTTGTGGCGTAGGCGCTACAATTTTGGGCGTGTTCTATGTTTGGAATCACATGGCCTCGCCCTTCATCATCACTTACACGGGACCAAAGCTTTTAGTGGGGGATGAAGCCTCAGCAAATGCGATAGCTAAAGAAAAGGCTACAGATACAGATTTAGACGGTCTTTCAGATTACGATGAGAAGAATGTTTACGGCACCAGCCCGTATCTTTCCGACACAGATTCAGATGGCATTGATGACCGAACAGAAGTAACTACTGGTACAGATCCGCTTTGTAAACAAGGTTCCGTTTGTACGGCTGGTGTGGCGGATTCTGGCGCATTCATTCCAACCACAGGCGCCGGAACTTTCCTAAGTGACATTCCAAACCCAGGATCAGCCCCAGTCCCACCAAGTGGCGTGGGCGGGGACTCTACACTTTCCACAAGCGCTGTATCTGGAACTCTTACGGCTGCTGACATTGAAAGGCTGAAGTCCTTACCGATTGATCAAGTACGAACAATCCTGATTTCCTCCGGCGCTGACCAAGCAACCGTCACTGCCCTAAGCGACGCCGATGTTCAAAAGGCTTACCTTGACCTCCTGGCCTCCTTGACCCCTACCCAATAAATTGTGTCACAAAAGCTGAACACATCTTTGAAGTATTTATCCCGACTGACTGTCGGCATGTTGCTTTTATGGGTCATGATCATGCCAAAGGTCTCTCATGCTTTGGAGATTCCACTGCCTCCAGTTGTGAATACTGGATTAACGCAGGAAGCGGCAAATAGTATTAGTAATGCCGCGGGAGCTGTTCAGGCACCCTCACCAATGGTGGTGACTGTAGGTGCAGATGTTCCTTCAACTCTGAAGGGTATTTTAGATTCCGTAAAAGAATACGCCAAAAGTTCGTTGACGGGAGCTATTGCGACATATCTTGTAAATCTTACTACTTTTGCGGCGGATGAAGCCGCGCGTGAGGCCGCGGTGCGTTTGGTGAACTCGGGTCCGGGCGGAACTCCGCTTGTTGATCAACATCCTTGGGATAGCTATCTGAAGGATGTGGGTGCAGCTTCTGCTGGGGAGGCGCTTGGTTTATTGAATGATGAGATTACTGGGCCTGGTAAGGTTCTTCAGAACTTTAATTTATGTGCTCCTGGTAATGCAAACGTGCTTCTGTCATTCAAATTTGGCATCAAATCTGTTTTTCAAAAGCAAACGCCAAAGTGTAAAGTTAACGAAGTTGTTTCAAATTGGAAGGGTTTTATTGCAGATGTTTCTACCCAGGTCGGTGGCGGTCAGGCACGCAATCAGCACATCTTGACGCAATTAGCCGATGCTTTTGACCCTAACACCAACGAATTCTCCGTCGGCGTATCGCTAACTTCGAATATTTTAAACAACTCACAGGAAAAGGCGACGCTTAAGGTTGAGCAGCGTTTGAGTCAAAATGGCTTTCAAGATGTCACTGATTTCATCTCTGGTCAGGTTAAGACCCCGGCGAGCATGATTGTTAATGATTATCAGCAGAAATTTAACAAACAAGGTGAAACGCGAAATCAGCTAAGTACTGCATTGCTTTCTAATACTGATGTTCTTCTGCAGATTGGTTTGCATGCAGGTAGTGTATTCACGAACACATTGCTTTCCAAACTAACGGAGAAAATTTACAACGGGTGGTTTGACGTCAATCCTGCGTTACAAAATACGAATCCATTTGATCCGAGTTCATTTGCGCAAAATAATTCCGATGTCGCAACGGCTCGTTTGCGATCTATTTTTACGGCCACGCCACTCGAAATCACAAATTATAGCATTTTATCGGATTTTAGTTCTTGTCCCCAATCAAATCGGGGGATATATAACTGTGTTGCCGATAGTTCTCTTATTTCTGCTATTGCGCGGGCATCTTCTGGCGTGGCGGTAACCGTGCAAGAGGCGATGGATCAGGGTTTATTGAAGCCTGATTGGCCTCTCATTCCTAGTTCTGATCATGCTCGTAACCAGGATCCATTCTGTTATACATATGGATATTGTTACGCGAACCTAGTGAAGCTTCGTAAGGCACGCGTTGTTTCAGTTGGTTGGGAATTTGCCGCGGACTCAGAGTTTAACTCGTCTACCAATCCAACTACCTTACGCAAAGTTGTAGCTGGATTCAACGATTGTGACGCCTCGGGACAGCCGGATACTAACCATCCGTGGTGCAAACTGATCGACCCTACTTGGGTGTTGAAATATCCACAGACTCAATGTCGTGCAGCTGTTAATGGTCAGCTTTTGACATCTGGTGCCGCGGATGAACGTCAAACAGAGTGCGTAGACATGCCTAGTTGTATTGCGGAAGATGAGAATGGGAATTGTACTGGGGGATACGGATATTGTGTGAAAGAGAAGAACGCTTGGCAGTTCAGGGGACAGAGCTGTCCTGCGCAGTTTGCGTCGTGTATTACGGTGAAGAATTCAGAGAAAACGGTTTCGTACTTAAGAAATACGACTGATCCAGGCCCATGTACAGAAGATAACGCTGGTTGTCAGTGGTATGCCACACAGAAGACTAAGCAGACGGATGGTTCGTTTAAATTCCCAGCTACAAATGTTCTAGCGGATGATGTTGCAACTGACACTTATAAGAATAGAACATACTTTACTAGCAGCGTTGAAGCTTGTCAGGCTGAAAATGGGGGATGTAAGGAGCTTGTTGTGCGTGACGCCACCTTGAGTTTGAACATGCTAGTGAACCCAAACCTGGAAGATGATACAGATAATAACGCCAAGCCGGATGGTTGGATTTTTAGCGCGCCTTCTAGCTCAACATTAGATACGGCAAGTGCGTTTAGCAGGTCAGGAAGTAAAGCTGTGAAGACTGGAACGGGAATTGTTTATGAGCCTGGAGTGGAGTTTTCTCAGGGACGTTTTTACACTATGTCATTTTATGCTCGGCAGACTGTTGCCGGCGGATCTGATATTGGTGACATGTTTATTGGCTTTAGCGCTGATGACGGTTCGGGTATTAATCTTGGTGGCACCAGCATAATGGCCGGTGCAAATTCGGCTTGTGTACTTAAGGATGGAAATAATGATGGAAAAATGGATGCAGTTGATGTAACCGGTAAGCCTACTGGCACTGTGTACGAGCGTTTCTCTTGTACATTTACTTCGCCTATTCAAGCAAACTCGGCAGCTAGGTTGTTTGCCTTTGTTGACCTGATGCCTGGTAACGCTTGGATTGATGATGTTCAAGTAGAGCAGGGGCCGAAGGTTACTAATTTCCACAGTGGCTATTCGTCGACCACGCTCGCAAAAGAAGTCGTGAAGGTTCCGCCGTCATATCTTGGTTGTACTGGCGCGTCGACTGATCCGGCAGAGTGCGCAAAATATGCCAAGGTTTGTTCTGAAAATGATAACGGCTGTAGCGCGTATACGCCTGCAAATGGAGACCCCGTCGTTACAGGAGTTGTTGACCTCGGGCTTCCGCTCCCTATTGTTGATGGACAAGACGAATGTCCGGCCGCTTGTGTTGGCTACGATACTTATAGACAAGAAGGTTTCGACATGGCAAAGAATTCAGGATCACGATTTGAGCCAGATGGTGTTTTTCCGCTTTATTTAATTCCAAGCACCGCCAAGACTTGTCGGGATCAAGACGTTGGTTGTGATGAGTTCACGAATCTTTCGGACGAGAGCAAATCGTACTTTACTTATGTCCGAGCCTGCGTGACCCCAGCTCAAGCTGAGGCAAACACCGGTTCTGACAACTCGGCCACTTTCTATACATGGGAAGGCTCTGATAATTCCGGTTACCAGTTGAAGACCTGGGATTTATTACAGTCGAATTTGGGCTTGTCGACGTATACCTATCAGAACTCGCTTGGAATCGACACCGCTCCAGGTAACGCCCCATGTGAGCACGGAGTAGCTACGCCAAATGGCATGACTTGTGCTGATGCTGTTGATTCTAACGGTGACCAGAAATATGACTGGGATACGGCTAGTTGCGATGAACACTCTGACATTTTCTCGAATTCTGATTGTCGGGAATTCTATGACGCTAACGGCGTAATTCACTATCGTTTGTGGTCAAACACGGTGACTGTAGATGCGGCCTGTTCTACATATAGAAAGACAGACGTAGTTGGCGCCGATCTAACGGAGAAGCAGGCCACCTGTACAAGTTCGGGCGGTTTCTTTGATGTTCAAGCTGGTACTTGTAGATATTACGGGCTGGCTACTGGCAGCAAGACTTGTTCAGCGGCGGCTAACGGTTGTCGTTCCTACACTGGAGGCAGAAGCCGAAACAGTTTTGTGGCGTATCAAGATTTGGTCGAGGACGGAAATCTGACTAAGTGGACTTCGGCTGTGCCGGCATCGCTCGTTTACAGTAACGAGTCACTGGCAACTGGCGGTCATTCTATTTCCACCAGTGCTCCTTTTGCTACATTGTCGAGCTCACTTACAGGCAAGCTACCTGCCAGCCGAACTTACACCTTGTCGTTCTTAGCTAAGGGAACCGGCACGCTCCAGGCTGGATTTGATTATCAAGCAGCTGTCGCTTCACCTACGATCGACTTAGCCTTTGGTTCGGTCACTGTTTCTCAGGGTTGGCAGCAGTATTCGCTTGGCCCACTAGACATGAGCAGTGTCTCAGCTATCTTTGGTAACGGGACGGCGCTCGCTTTTGTCCCGGCTGGTAACGTATTCGTTGATAATATTATTCTTCGAGCCGGCCAAGATAACATTACGCTCATCAAGAATTCATGGTCTACGCCAGCTGCTTGTGATCTGACGCCAACCGGCGCGCCAGCTCCGCAGTATTACTTGGGTTGTCAGCAATATTCTACGCAGACCGGTACTAAAGTTAACGTGAAGAGCTTTAGCAAGCTTTGCTCTGCAGATAAAGTTGGTTGCGCTAGCTTCTTCATGACCGAGGAGAGTGCCTCGCCTCATGCTGAGGTTCATAACGCCACTTGTGGAACTATTGGCGGAGCAATTGCTACCGTTTCTACGGCTTGTCATTACGGTGTAAATGCTACTGCGTATGACATTACTACTCCGCTTCTTTGTACCATTGGTGTCGGCTCGAACAGCTGTCCATTTAATTTGAACTGGTATGTTGCCCCGGCTAATTTGCCAGCCCATCTAAAATACGCGCCGTCTACGGTCATAACGCCAGCCGATAAAGACGTGTTCCTGGTGGTGACAGATGACAAGAAGTGCGCCTCTGACGCTGCTGGTTGTACGGAATACGGTAAGCCAACTTACAATCAAGCTCGAACTGCTACAACCGGCGCGACGAGCAAGTTCTTGAAGAATAATCCGGCTAAGTATGTAGCATCTGGAGCGGATAAATCGATTCTTTGTTCGCAAAACGCGCTTTACTGTTCTGCTTGGACGGGAACTGGTGGCACGCAGTATTACTTTAAGGATCCAATCAATCAGACTTGTGAGTACAAGACAAACGTTAGCGTTGGCACTGTTTCCTACAGCGGTTGGTTCAAGACGGGCACCTCGGAACTTTGTTACAACACTCCAAACTACGTCATTGGCGGAAACATGAGTGGTATTTGGAAGAATGGTGATGCGAACTATGCTGGCTGGGTTGGTACTTGTTCTACTCAGTACAACTCCTGTTCCGAGTACCAGGATCCACTCGCCATCAAGACGAATGAAATCTACGGTAACTCTGATGGCACGCCGTATTTCACTCTTTCAACGTCACTTGGTTCTTCACGTTCGTCCGTTACTGGTACAGATTGTAACGGCAAAGTTTCATTAAAAGGCGGTTGCGCTCTGTTTAATGACACTTCCGTTTCTAGAAAGACGGCTAACGCGTCAGCTACTGAAATGGCTTCTCGCCATGCTGATAAGTTATTTAACACTGAGCCTTATTCATTAGTCGATCCAATCGACTGTGACAGTAACGCCACCGTCATTCACACACCTTCCAGTGGCGACGTTGATCTTTGTGCAAAACGGTGTGCCTATAGAGAGGGAAGTGTAAAAGACCTTACCAAGCCTGATAGCAATACTCCTATTTACGGATCTTCTTGTTACACCTCTGAGGACTGTGCGCCAGTTGATAGTGAATATGGCGAACGCGTGAAGGCCACAGGTTGTGACGCTGCAACTGCTGCTTTGCGTCTAAAAGATGACGCTAACACTGTTTTGGCCGTAAACCGAAACCGTGAATGTTCAGAATGGCTGTCTTGCGCTAACGCTCAAACCGTTTGGGATGACGCTTCTAGCAGCTACAAGACAATCTGTGATCAGGTAGCTCTCTGTACGGAATATTCCGCTCAGGGTAGCTCCTCTTTCTGTTCAAAATGGAACTTTGATGCGCCAAAAGTAGTTCTTACTAATGACCGTTACACTTCTCG
The DNA here is from genome assembly GCA_963822405.1 of Candidatus Uhrbacteria bacterium. Lineage (GTDB taxonomy): Bacteria > Patescibacteriota > Patescibacteriia > UBA9934 > UBA9934 > JAGORL01. The sequence goes on from CAWGHH010000001.1 coordinate 250,272, forward strand.
TGATGTCAGCTGGTACGGCAGTGAATACTCCGGAATGTCTATTCCTAATCTCTTCTCCGTCGAGGCCTTAGAGCAAGCAAACGTAGCGCCCAAGTTTACTTGTGATCTTTCCAAGCTACAAGATGGAGGTTCTGACAACGTAGATCTTGCATATTTCAATGCAAACAACGGCAAATGGTGCTCTCTTGATGCGGAGTGCGGCACGGGTGCAAAATTCGTTGGTACATGTTCCGGCCCACAGGGCAATGACGTTCGCCTAATATTGAACGCTGGAACATGTACTCAGGCGTACGGTCAGGCTTGCGCGGTAGGTACATGTGCGAATACCGGTGCGGCTTGTGCTAGACAGGATCAATGCGGCACTACCGGTGGTGCCTGTGTAGTTGGCCAGTGTTATGCGCCTTCCTTAATAGTTCAGTCTTGCTTTAGTGACTCAGATTGTGGCGGCGGAGGTAAGGTTTGTTTGGGCAGCGTTTGTGCCTCAAAAGGAAATGTAGTGGTTACAGATACCCCAGCTTCAGGTCAAAGCTTATACAAACCAACGGAGGTTAATAAAGGTTGTGGTACTACGAATAAGTTTGTCAAATCAATCAATCTCAAGGACGGCACCTGTGTAAATGAAAAGTGTTTGCTAGCCCCAGACGGAAATGCCTTTGCTTTTGGAACTACAGAGGGAAAATCTTGCAAGGCATATCCAGAAACTACCAGCCCATTCTCGTCGGAAGTTGTTACGAACTGGTTTGATACCCTCGAGCAAAAGGTGTTAGTGGCGGATGTGCCAACATATGACGACATTCCTTACCAAAAGAGGTATGGATTTGAGCAGGCGAATACTTGTGCTCCGGGACAGGATTGTGTCTGCAGCTACAAGAAGGTGACATATTCTCAAGTTACGGGTGCACGGTATTTTGGTAAAACAACTGCAATAAATGGTCGTGGAATTTGTAGTTCTGGTCCTTATGTTAATAAATCATGTGACACCTATCTAGATTGTTCTAATACCACAGCGCTTGGAGAATGTTCGAAGCCTACTCGCGAAGACATTCTTCTTGGTATGGACGGTTATTGTTTGGAGCGTGATACGTCTATTAATGTGAACGGTGATCGTAATCAAAGTGCATGTATCAATTGGCTTCCTGTTGACCAGTTAGCCGGTAGCTCTGACCTTTATGGGAAGAGTACGGAGGCGGGATACTTTAAGGATACATGGGCTTGTGCTGAAACGGATATGTATGCGCAGTTGGCGCCAAGTCAGGTGCAGGCTACCGCTACTTCTGGTTGGAATGGTTTAACTACAATTGCTTGTGCCGTGTCTAATAATGGAATAATGAGTGCAGAAAAGTCATTCGACGCTACTACCGTAAGTAGCTGTCTTAAGAACGCTACATGTCCGGCCGGGTACTGGGCATTGATCGGGCAACCGCACTGGATTGATAGGGGAAATAATGGACATATTGCCGACGCATGCAACGTAGGAAACAATGATTGTCCATACGAATGTATTCCTATTGGATCATTTGTTGGAACGCAGTCCTGCGATATCACTGGATCGTTCACTACCTCGCAGGCGGTTCCTATTTCGACGGCCAGAGAATCTACAAAACCGAATAACCGTATCGTAGGAATGGATCCTGGCACTGACAAGGTGGATACCGGTTTATCAAATTTTGATAAATTAGCAAAAGCCCTGTCTCTTTGTCGCACTCCTGCCGTGCTTTGGGATGACTCGATGCCAACCTTGCTCCACACGATCTCTACGCCACCCGATCTGTCAAAATATTACAATCTAACCTTCACTCAGAAAAATCCTGACCCAGACGGCTACGAAATTATAGATGCTGTACGTTTCCCAGCTTGTAAGCAGGTGGTAAAAGTCAGTGACGGTAATATTTTTGCAGGTGCCGCTTGGACTGATCGTATGTTGAATCCGACTTCTGGTTTCGCGATTGATAGTTCAGAGGGATCGGTGCGTTACACGTTGGATACTGCTAAACAGCCATATGGTCTTATTTTGGACGATGCGACCACACGTAAGGCACCTTTATCTCCTTATGCGGTAGCGAGCTGTCAAAATAAGCAAACCGGGTCATTAATTTCAACGCCTTTGGGTACTGCGCCGTTTAATGTTTGCTATCCGTCAGGCCGATGGATGCCGTATTCATCCGTTCCGGCAACTGATCCGGTTGCTCCAGAGGCTCGGTCATTTGTTGGGTTCGATATCAATACTAATGGTAACGGTTACGCTGGTCAGTGGCTTCCAAAGGGGACCTATTCGAATGCAGTAACGAATATTACACAACTATTCGCTAATCTGAATATTGGAGTCACTGGATCTTGGCGAAAGTGGACAAGCTGGGTTCCTTCGGGGTCTGTTAGTGGGGCAAACTTGAAGTATGAAACTGTATCTCCGCCAACGGCAGCTCTTGATGTCCGCGCCACGGAAGGCAATCCGCCAAAAATTTGGGCCATTGATCCGGCTACTTGTAACGGTTCTGAGTGTGAAGAGGGGCCATTAAATGCGATAACGGTTAATGACCAGAATACGGGGAATGTTTCTTCTTCAGACTTCCTCCGTGCCAGTGTAAAATTCTACGCGGCCGCAGATAAGAATCAGTTGCCATTGCGCCGTGTAATCATGGATTGGGGAGATGGTAACGAATCCGGTTCCGCCGCCGATGACAACTTCTATAAGAATCACCGCGGTCTTGAGCCAAACAGCACCGTCAGTAAGTGTGACGGCACCTCCGGCGAATGGGGTCTGACCGCAGAAAGCTGTGATCCAAATTACATCACCTACAGCCATATTTACACCTGTTCGTCTTCTACGCTTCTCAGCACACATGATTGTACGGACACTAATAATGACGGCAAATTCGATAACGCGCCATGTATCAAAGAGCCCCGCACCATCGGCGCATCCTGCGTCTACCAGCCACGCGTGCATACGAGAGATAATTGGGGGTGGTGTACGGGAGTTTGTACATTGGGAACTGATGGGAAGAGCGGATGTTATGCGGGAAATACCTATAGTGTGAATAGTGCTAATGATGTAATAGATAGTGAGTGTTCGTACGGAATATATCCAGATCAAAATTCTACGAATGATCCATGGGTCTATTACAACGGACAGATAGTCGTGAAGCCATAAGAAAAAAATCGAGCCCCGTGGTGATGGGTTTGGCACCGCCAAACCCTTACGTCACGGGGCTTTTGCGTTACGTGATATTTGGATGGGGATTGGGATTATTCCGGTCACGTTCCCATTTGGCGGGGTTTTCGCGGATGTATTCCTGGATTCGTTTTAAATCACTCTTTCCTCTGATAATATGTTCGTAATAATCCCGTTGCCATAATTTTCCGATTCTTCCAACCTTTCCGAATCGATGACCTTTGGCGTATTCATTATAAAATGCGTTCGTGGTCATCGTCTTGAACCATTGGACGAAATCCGGAATTCCTTTAAACGCGCTCGCGTCCTCTCCATAACCGGCCGTCCCGGCCGCCGTTGGGGTCGACCCATGCGTCGACCCTTTCCCATCCTCCGAACCGTTTTCGGATTTTAACGTCGACCTCTTTTCATTTCTTACCCGCGAAACGATTTCTATAATCCCGTGAAAATGATTGGGCATGGTTACGAATTCATGGATACGAATTCCCGGAAATTTCTCCGGTAATTTATTCCAAAATTTATCCACGATCATTCCGTATTCATTTAATTCCATTATCGAAGGTGGATTTGTGCGAGGGTCGACGCATGGGTCGACCCCAACCTCGCGGATCACGCCGAACCATTCGATTCGGTCTTCGGTGACGGGATTAATAAAATAATATCCGGGTTGGGAGTAATCGTATCCCTTTAAACGTAATTCCTTCCTACCGATTTCTTTCCATGAAAACATAAAACCCCATTTGTTTGGCCGATATGCGTCGGTCATTTACGCCTGGGGAGTTATCTATATTGCACCATGGATTTTCCTGTGTTGTACGTGCCGTGTGGATATATAAGAAAACCCCGCCATCTCTCCAGAGGGCGGGGCTTGCGTCAAGCGTGAACTGACGTTCAGTCCTGATTTCCGTTTCAGTACTGCCAGTCACACTGGACGTCGGCGACGTATTGGTACGGGCTGTTGTCAACAACCGTCACCGAGAAACTTTTTCCGAGCACGACCACCGTATTTTCCAGGTAATAGGGGGCGGGTGGGTTACTAGTCTCAGAGGCCTCAACCCCGTTCACCAGAAGAACAATTTGATCGTTTTTCAATTGCATTTCATCGCCAGCATGTCCGACGACGCTCATGTTCGGATTATCCTGCGGATGGATTTTTCCATCCTGATCGATCTTGATTACCTGATTATCGAGATCGTGATGACCAAAGGATTCACCTTTGTGGCCATCCGCTGACGTGCTGTACCGCCACTTGTCGTACCCGCACGCGTACGTGCCGGGTTCGATGGTCTTGTGGAGATCGATGCGGACGGGGGCGGGGACGTTCAGCTGAACGGAGAAGTCCACGGGCATGGCGGCCCAGGGGTTTCCTTCGCCGTCCATGTACACGGGGTAGCCGAACTGGCCGGCTAGCGTCGGATCTCCCGCTTCCGCCGTGTAGTCGCCGGGGGCGTCCACGGGCTGCGTGTCACCGCTCGTCAGGGAGTAGTCCTTCGTCGGACCATAGAGGTACACGAGGGCATCGTCCGTGACGGAGGTGAGCTTGAAGACGTCCACGGTCACGGGCGCGAAGCCGGTGACGGAAGTGTCTCCAGTGTCGCTCGTGTCGCAGGTCTGGCAGGAGTCCGTATCGGTCTCCTGACAGTCTTTGCACGGGTGGCAGGCGGTGAGGAGGGCGAGGATGCTGATGAAAGGAACGATGCGCATTGGCGTGTCTCCTGAAAGAAGTGAAGGCTGGGTTTTACCCCGCCCTGGTGAGAACTACGGCCAGGCACTCGCCCGGCTGGTATGCTGAGATTAGCAGAAAAATGGGAAAAAGTCAACGGATGTGTACAAATAGTGGATTTGGTCGGACAAAAAGGCCTATTTAGAGAAAATATCCACAGGATTACAGAGCGGTAGTTTTTAGCTATTTTGTTTGACCTGGCCACGTTGTCCGTATATCGTTACCTGATCATTCTTTATAGAGAGTATGGCCTGTATTTTTTGTGACATCGTATCGGGGCATGTTCAGTCTTATAAAGTTTGGGAAGATGAAAAGCATCTTGCTTTTTTATCCATTTTTCCTAATACAGTGGGTGCTACTGTGGTTATACCAAAGAGCCATCACCCGAGTTATGCTTTTGATCTCCAAGATGATGTTTTATGTGATCTAGTGAAGGCTACAAAGCAGGTTGCCCAGCTTCTTGATAAAAGTTTCGAAGATGTTGGTCGTACGGGCATGGTGTTTGAAGGATTTGGTGTGGACCACGTACACGCGAAACTATTCCCGATGCATGGCACGAAGATTGCTTCATGGAAAGCTATTCATTCGACGCTGCGTACATTCTATGCAACGTATCCAGGGTATATCGCTTCACACGACGGCGATCGGATGAGTGACGAGCTCCTTGCGGATACTGCAAAAAAGATAACCGACCTCAATAAATAAAAGGACGGGCCGCACCACTAGGGTACGGCCCGTTTTGTTACGGAGTAAGCCGATTCACACCTCGGTAAAGGTAGGTCACCTCGCGCACGTTGCCGAGTCCGGTGAGGAGCATTAGCATGCGCGTGAGGCCAAAGCCGAAGCCACCGTGTGGAGGCATTCCGTACCGGAAGAAGTCGAGATAGAACTGAATGCTTGAGGGGTCCAATCCTTTTTCTATCGCCTGCTCTCGCAGGATGTCGTAGCGATGTTCGCGCTGTGCACCGCTCGTCACCTCCAAGCCGTTCCAGAGCAGGTCGAAGCTCTTGGTTAGGCTCGGATCGTGGGTGTGTCGCATGTGGTAGAAGGGTCGGACGCCAATTGGCCAGTCTGTCACGAACACGAACTCGTGTCCATGCTGTTCTTTTACCCATTTGCAGATTAGTTTTTCGCCTTCCGGATCGAGATCGCCACCCGCTTCGGGTGGAATCACGTGCCCGAGCCCTTCCAGGATTTCGTAGGCCTTGGCCATGGTGATCCTGGGGAACGGAACTGCGGGTACCACGACTTCTTTGCCGTAGATCTTTCTGATTTTTTCCCCATGTATTTCAGCCACACGGGCGATAGTATGTGCAATCCACCGTTCTTCGATCGACATGACGTCTTCGTGGGAATCGACCCAGGCCACTTCGACGTCAACGGAAGTGAATTCCGTATCGTGTCGGATAGTGTGCGATTTGTTCGCGCGGAACACGGGTCCGATCTCGAACACGCGGTCGAAACCTGCCGCGATTCCCATCTGCTTGTAGAACTGTGGCGATTGCGCAAGGTACGCAGTACCGCCGAAGTACGGCAGGGAGAACAGTTCGGCTCCGGATTCGCTGCCGTGGCCCATGAGCTTCGGCGAGTGGATCTCGAGGAAGCCATTCATGGTCCACCATTCGCGCATGGCGTGCTCGGCCGTCGTTTGGATCTCGAAGACCAGACGGTTTGCTGGGTTCCGCAGATCCAGAAAGCGCCAGTTCAGGCGATCCTGGAGCTGGGGGTTGATTCCGAGCGGGAGCGGCTTTTCGGCCGGTCCGACCACCGTGATTTGCTCGGGGATGATCTCCACCCCACCGAGTTTCACCTGGGGGTTGGCTACGAGCCGGCCAGTGATGTCCACGGCGGCCTCAGGTACCAGCTGGCTCAAGATGGTGGCGAGCTCACTGCCGGCTTCCGGCTTGAAGTACGTCACCTGTACCCAACCGGTATGATCACGCACGACCAGGAAGGTCATGCGTTTTTTGTCGCGCAGGTGTTCCACCCACCCGCACACCCGTACGATCTGTTCTCCACCGACAAGGGAAAGAGTCCCGATGAGATTCCGCTGTAACATTGTGCCTCCTAGAGTTGTACTGATGCTACGGATAGACCGAGCGTCGGAAGGTACGAGGGAAGGGGATTGCATCCCGCACATGGTTGATGTTGAGGAGCCATCGCATGAGGCGTTCGACCCCCATGCCGAAGGCAATATGAGGCACGGGTCCGAATCCGCGCAGGTCTCGAATCCACTCGTACCGGGCGTCGCCCAGTTTCCCTTTTTCCGCCATTCGTTCGTCAAGCATCGGAAGTCCTACGATCTTTTCAGCTACACCGAGCAGCTCACCATATCCACGTGGAGCAATCAGGTCAGCAGTTCGCGTTACCTCCGGGTCGTCCGGATCGATAACGTACGGAAAGGGTTCCACCACGCGTGGAATGCCCATGATCCAGAAGGGACCGGTGTAGTTCTTTGAGAGGATGTCTTCCTCGGCAGAGCTGAGCCCTTTACCAAAGGAGATATCACAGCCCTTAGCCTGCAACTGGCTGATCGCATCGCGATAACGCAGGCGCGGGAAGGGTCCGTTCAGGCCCTCGGTGGAGTAGGAAGTACCGAGTACTTTGGTCGTCTCTTCTCCACATTCGCGACAGGCATGAGTGAGGCCCGCAATGATGTTTTCCACGAGGGCGATAATGTCCTCGAGATCGCCGAACGTGGCTTCTGCCTTGATGTGCCAGTATTCCATGAGGTGCCGCTTGCTCCGGCTTTCCTCCCCGCGAAAACTGGGACCGATGTTGTAGACTCGCTCGAGCGCATGTGCCGCGCTCTCGAGGTAGTAACCCACGCACTGCGTGAGCAAAACCTTCTCGCCATTGATTTCGAGTCCGAGCGCGCTATTATCTTCGTAAAGTGGCACCGGCGTCAGGATAGGCGCAGTGATCTCTACGAAGCGATGATCGCGGAACCAGCGTCGTGCTTCCCAGAGAAGGGAGTCGCGAAACCGCATGATCGCAGCGATTTTCGGATGGCGAAGGTATAGGTGGCGATGCGCGAGCAGGTGATCGCTCAGATTAGGATCGAACACGTCGAAGTCCTCCCTGAGCTGTGGCGAGATCTGTTTTGTGGCAGCTGAGATGATGGATAGTGAATCGGCCTTCACTTCCAGGTCCCGCGTATGTGGGTTCTCTTGTAAGTGACCATCGACTCGTACCGAGCTCTCAACTAGAGCGCGTTTTGCGGCCTCGAAGTCAGCTTCTGGCACTATCGATTTGTCCATTATGACCTGGATTTTGCCGGTGCTATCCGACACGTCCAGAAAGATTGCTTGTCCATGTCTCCGGCGTGCGGTGAGCCAGCCAAGAAGCGTGACAGGCGTCCCGACACCGAGATATTTAAGGTCCTTGACGTAAATACTTTTCACAACGCACCACCAAGCTTGATTGGTTCATCCAATGCTCCCCTGTGAAGCATTCGGACCCTTGATCTTGGCTAAAATGAGAGATTCTGTCAAGCTATCGGAGGAGGTCTCATGGTTCCCATCGATATTCGTGCTTATATGGCGTATACGTTGGCTTTTACTCCCGAGGAGAATACGCTCCGTGCTGAACTGATGGACTGGCTGCCGGTCGAGATCGTTGATAGTCATGCACACAGCAATATGCCTGAGCATGTGTCTTCGGTCGATTCCCGGGCGTACGCCCACATGCTTTCGACGTTCCCCTTTTCTCTTTGGAGGATTCGAAGGCTATGCATCAGCGATTTTTTCCGGGAAAGAAGGTTCGTGCCTTGCGCTTCTCTCATGTGTTTCGTGGCATTGATCATCGGATCGTGAATTCGTATCTAATTGCCGAAAGTGCATCGACAGATCGCGTCGCCCTGTACGGGCTGCCGGACGACGAAGAGTATACGGTGGAGGAGTTGCGGACTGGCAGGTACTCGGCTCTTAAAATGTACTACTTGTATCTTGAGCCTCCGGGTACGGAGATCTATCAGTATTTTCCACCCCGAATCCTCAGGGAGGCAGAGCGTCTAGGAGTGCCGATCATTCTTCATCTGCCGAGGCGCATCACGCAGTGTCTGCCGGATCTTCTTCGTCTGATCTCAGACTTCCCTCGTCTCACAGTGGTGCTCGCGCATCTGGGTCTTACCAAGATGCCCGTTCCTGGCCTCGCGGAGGCGTATGCATCTGTAGCCGTGCACGACAATATCTTCATGGATACAGCAATGGTGCCGAGTGCCGAAGTCGTAAAGATGGCACTCGCCGCTTTTGGGAGTAAGCGCATCCTTTTTGGTTCTGACGAACCTGTGAGTATGGTTCGTGCAGTTGTGTATGCCCATCCAGATTTGGGTCAGCGCCTGATCACAGAATACCCATATCACTGGGTAAATCCAGAAGAGCATCGGAGTTTCAGGCATTTGGCTAAAGGAGCAATGCACGGTCTGTGGCCTGCACTGCGAGCCATCAAAGAAGCAGTCGAATCATTGGATGAGGAAGAGCGGTCTAAAGCTAGACAACGCATCTTTCACAACAACGCGGTCAAAGTGTTTGGCTTCTAAGTAAGTACAACGATAAAGACCCCGGACACGTCGTGCTCCGGGGTCACCTTTTTATGAAGAGTTTAAAGTATCTAATAATTTTTGGAGCCTCACTAGTCGTTTTAATCACGATCGGTACTTTTGTGTATTCAGAATTGCACGCCCCATCTCTTGAAAGAGACTTGATATCGACCGGAGTGCACGCCGATATCGGGGTTATTGGTTACGACGGGGAAGGTGACATGACCGCTAGTGACGGCGCTCGTATTCATTATTGGTTTTATAACAGAGGTAGTAAGCTGGTTACGGTATTTTTCCATGGAGGCCCCGGTCATGGTTCTGAGGATTTTAGAGTTTGGCAGGCGGAGGCTCATGCAGATGAGATCGGTTCTATATTGGTATTTGATCAGCGGGGGAGTGGCGAATCGGAAATGCGAAAGGAATTTGAAAATACAATTACCTTTGATCGCTATATTCAAGACATTGATGAATTACGAAATTATGTTATTCCGAACAACGAGGTGGTCATTTTTGGTCGATCATTTGGTGGACTTTTGGCTATGAACTACGCCAACTCGCAGCCGATCGGTGTTAAGGGCTACATGATTGTTGCCCCTGAACCAATGAACATGTATGGAGATGAAGATCTAGATGAAGCTTTTACTAAAAAATACACAGAAAAGTATTTATGGGATCAGTTTGTGGCGGATTCCAATCTCATCTATAAGAGAGTTAACGATAGTGGGTACGTTGAGCCGGTAGTGAAAGAGCTAACTCATGAGGAGATTAGAATTGAGGAAGAAACTCAGCTTGATTTTAATAAAGCGATTGAGCAAAACATGCCGGAATTAAAGGATGATAATTATCATTTAGTTGCCGCATTGGCAGATGTACCAACTTTGGTGGTATTCGGATCATACGATTTTATGGTTCCGCCATTTGTGATTGAAAAAATGAAACCATATTTACCGCACGCCACATTTCTTGAACTCGAAGGTAGCCATTTTGTGGCCTATGCACTTCAGGACGAATTTTTTGCTGGGGTAAAAACATTTTTCGAAAGCTTAAAATAATCCCATTAACAGGCTATTTTTCTGTTTTTGCCTAAACTAAACCGCACCTATGAGAGGTGCGGGGCGACGGCGAGCGCGGAAGGCTGCCGATTTACGTGGTTGTAGTAGTGTACTTGGCCGATCGCGTAAAGTGCGAAAGCGATGCAGGGGATTTGCGGGTACACGATGTAGTAGGTCCCGTCATGGAGGCCGGCGAGGATCCAGAGGATGCAGGCGCCAACCGTCCAGTACTGCTTACGGGCGGACATGCCCTTTGTTGATCCGAGTTTGCGGTTGATCTTGATTTGATCGACCATGCCGTCGAAGATGATGCCAAGTTGGAATGCGCTAGCCAGATTACCAATGGTCAGCAGATCGATGAGATGCATGAGTTACTCCTGTTTAAACATTTCATGATAGCACAAAATGAGGGTTTTGTCAACCAAAAAAGCTGTAATTTTCGCTGTTATTAGCGATTATATGAGTGCTCCGGAATAACCGGTACCATTATTTTATTGTGTTTGGTATCTTATGGTCGCGAATAACACATAATGAGGGGGTGGCCTGTGATTTCAGCATTGGTGTTGTTTGTTATGACGTTCGTTGGGATAGCGTGGAACTCATTTGACGTGTATTTGCTGTCCTATCGTCTGGTTAAGCTGGGACCCAGCCAGTATATCGAAACAAATCGTGTACAGGTGATGCTCGGTGGAATGTTTGTTATATGGTCCTACCAGTGGGGCGTAGTTTATGAACATTCCATCGGTGCTAGTCCGTATTTTCTGATGATGCGGGCTATTCTGCTCATTGCATCCATCGTACAGATGATTGGTATTGTCACGTATTTCCTTCTCTTGCGAAAGTTTAAGATAGAGAATAAGTCTTAAAGTTACGTCACGGGCGTCAGCCTCGAGATACACTCGGGGCTTTTCTTTTTCTTATCCCCAGACTCTGTCGGTGGTCACCGGCAGGCTATTGTCATGGTCGAATTGAGGATTTGAAATAGTTGTCGGTGGTCACCGACATGTATTGGTTCTGCGCTCGTTGAGCGTATTTTTGTTTCAAGGCTTAATGGCTTTAGAACGTTCTACGCCAGCCGGCCAGCTGGCAACACGCCTGGCATAGCCGGGCAAGCAACTGAACATCTAATGCGTCCTAACTGAACAAAAGGGAAGGACACCTTGGAGAGCAGAAGCGATTATGACTTGTAGATGACTGCCGGGAATGGAGCTTTAACTGGGGAGTTTGGCTCTATTCCCGTTCTCGATAGGAGGAAATACCGACCTCTATCTCCTCTCTCTCCTCGTGTCGGCATTGGATTCTTCTCTCCGAACGTTAGTTCGTACTCCCATATCGTTCGGGGTGGAATAATCTTCCCCAATTACTTGTTTGGAGGATCTCATGGATCGTCAGTATCGTCCGGTGTTCTTCCTGGTCAGTGTATTCCTTCAGGGTTGTGGCCCTCAGTATGCGCTCGACCAAGCGTTGGACGAGCAGAACGGAACGGCCGAAAACAATGGAGAAGGCGGTGGTACGGATGTGATCGTGGCTAATATGCCCTTTGCGAAGGGCTATGGCAGCCGGTGTGTGCAGGGCGCGAATGGCTCCTACTCGCATCAGTACACGAGCACGAAGTACGACCTCGACTTCGATACGCCGAACGACACGAAGGACCTCATCTACGCGCCTATGAGCGGAACCGCGTATGTCCACGATGACGGAACGCACGGCTTCGGCCGGCACGTGAACCTGGATCTGCACGACGGCACGTACCTCATCATGGGGCACATGTCTGACGTGTTCATTCAAAACGGGACTGACGTGGCTGCGGGACAGATCCTGGGGTTTGAAGGAACCACGGGAAACTCGACCGGCGATCACGTGCACTTTGGACGGCATTCGGGCGACGCCAAGAAGGCGGGTAGCTACGGCGCCAGTTTGTCTGGGCTGAAGGTCAGAATGTTCGACGTGAACACGAACGTGGACGCGGACGTCATGACAAGTGACGCGACGTGCTCGCTCTCCGGCGGCCATCTGTATAAGTCGGAACTGCCGACTGCGCACTGGCATCCGGTGGGTACGTTCCTCAAGCGTCCGGGCGATTCGCTCGTGTTCGAGCGGGTGACGGGAAACGGCGTGCTCGCCTACATGAACGAGAACGCGTTTCTCTCCCGGGGTTACAGCTTTACGGACGTGGCCCTCATGTCCGATGAGGAGCTGGCCTGTTACTCCAGGGCGGTGACCGTTTCCAGCGCGGGTTACGTGCGGGCGCTACGGGATTCCAGTGGCGACGCCTGGATTCTCATTGGCCAGACGAACGACTCTGGGCGAAAGCGTCTTCGGGTGGACGAGACTGGCGTGGTGGGGATTCTGCAGAGCTACGGTATCAGGGCGAGTTCGTATGACGACATCGATCACGGCGCTGACTCGGAAATCAGTTCGTACCCGAGCGCGGGGCGGGCGAGTTACCGGGACGGAACGCTGGTCTCCCAAGAAGGGAAGAGCGACGTGTACATCATGAACGCTGGCGTGGCCATGCCCATTCGGGACTGGAATACGCTACTCCTCATGGGGTTCAGCGGTCGGGACATTATTCGGGTGACCGGCGACGAGCTCCTGACGAACGTCACGTCAAAGGGCAACTGCAGTACGGACACGTATTGCATCACGAAAGAAGATATTACCGAGTGCGCTCACACAGAGGAGGTTGACGATGCGAACGAATTCGAAACGGATTCAGGAACTGGTGCGCAGGGGAATGATGATTCGGGAGGGAACCAAGATTCGGCAGTGGCAGATCAAGCGTTTACGCTTCAGTGGGTCACGCCGAATCGGCTGCTGGCTGATTGGATCACGGTAGCTGGTACCTGGACCCCGGCGTCCGGGGAAACCATCGGCTGGGATCCTATGCTGGCCGGCGTGCACAACGCGAACTCCGTCATCTACAGCAAACACAGCGTGAGTCACGGCGACAAATTCCGTTTCTCCATGGCCTACGGCTTGGGGAGCGCAGAATCCTGGTCATGCTTGGCACCTTTTCCGCCGGGCATCACTCGGGGCTCGCTCGTGACCGAAGTGGACGGTGTCTCCGTTTCCGTGCACACCGTGGCGGATCCAAATTCCGCCGGGTGTCAGCTTGAACTCGTCATTCCGTAGAACTCGTGGGACGCTCATGGAATATCCGTGAGCGTCCTAACTTTTTTTCATGATATAATTCACTCGCTATGCACATTAGACCGTTCCTGCGGTCACTACTAAGTTTCTTTTCTCGTCACAAGGGAGCAATAATGATTGCGTCTCTATTTTTGGTCGTCGGTATTTCATTGTTCGGCGGGGCTCACATGGTTTCGGCGCAGGACTTGGGTACATCTGATCCAACAACCGGCGAGTCCTCGTCAGCGGTTGGCACTGCCGCGAAGACAGCGGCGGCAATATTTTCTGGTGCGACTTTTGTGAACACCGTTTTAAGTGCCTTGACCTATATTCTTAACTATATAGTCATTGCTCTTGGAAAAATTACCATCTTGCTGATTGAGATAATCATCATTCCAATTTTAAACTACAATTCTTTTTCTTCAAGCCCGATTATTGGTCTTGGCTGGTCACTAGTACGTGACGTGATGAACATGTTTGTGATTGTGGCTTTGATTGCAATTGCCGTTTTAACCATCGTCGGCAATCACAAAGCTCACTGGGAGCAACAGCTACCACAATTACTTATTGCGGTTGTGCTCATGAATTTTAGTCGAACAATCTGTGGACTATTTATTGATGTCAGTCAGGTGATCATGTTTACATTCGTTAATGCTTTGCTCGATATTGCTTCCGGCAACTTTATTCAGCTCTTCCAGCTTCAGGATTTTGGTAAGTTAAATCCCGTCACTATCACCGCCTCTATAGTTGACGGCAATGGTTTTGATCCGTTCAGGCAATTCATTGAGGCATTTCTACAGATTCCTCTGTATGGTTCCATTGTTGCCATCTTGTTCTTACTCGCTCTCGCGTTTCTTTACCGTATCGTTCTCCTCTGGATCCTGGTCATCTTGTCACCAATGGCCTTTTTCATGGGTGGTATTAAGGGAATTTTTCATGGCGCAGAAAAATCTGCTGGTGACTGGTGGGGCAAGTTCACCGGCGCTCTCATGATGGGGCCTATTCTTACTTTCTTCCTCTGGCTTGCTCTGGCCGCTGCTTCAAGCGGTTCTATGGCCACGGCCGAGCATTTTGATGCTGCCACAGCCGGTGACACTACATTCTTCGTAGCCGCTCTTGACTCTAGTCACGTAACTAGTCTTCTTCTTGCTCTCATTCTCCTCACAGTCGGCATGCAAATTGCCGGCGAACAGGCCAGCAAAGTTGGTGGCGCCGCCGCTTCACTTATTAATGAAGGTATGGGCAAGAAAGTTGTGGGCGGCGCGCTTAGGATGTCTACTGCTCCTATGCGATATGCGGCCACTGAAGGTGCGGCTAGAGCTAATATTGCGCTTGCTCCGACCGGATCAAAGTCGCTCATGGAAGGTGTCGGTAAGAAGATCGTTGGCGCAGGCGCGGCCGTTGGTGGAGTTCCATTGCTTGGTGCAGGTTTAGCTTCCATGGGCGGTGCAGCTGAAACATATGGAGCCAGTGTCCGTAAGGGACGTGAAGAGGCTGCTGTTAAGGCTTTCGCCGGTCAGAGTGAATCGCAAAAAATGGCTACGGTTGACATGATGGAGAAGAATCCTGGTCGATCTTCGGTAGAGGATCAGAAAGCCGTACAGAAGTCTTATCTTGATGATAAATTTAGAAAAGACAGAGAGAAGCATCTTGTTGACGGCGGTATGAATCCGGATGTTGCCAAGAAGAACGTTGAAGATAAATTCATTTCTACACTTTCCGGAGATCTTGAAAAGGTAGACACCTTGCCGGAAGCTGAGCAGACAAAGGTTTACGGCATGGCAAGCAAGAATATTGCTAAGATTTATAATAGCGGACCAAAGGGTGAAGAGATGGCCAAGAAGCTTATTGCTGGTGACAAGTTTGTGACCAGTAAGTTATACGATCAGGCTGAGGCTTTTGACGAAGTAAAAAATCCTGGAGTAGCTAAGCTTATTAAGGGCAAGCCAACCGACAAGATGAAACGCAATAAGGACGGCGAAATAATCGGAGCATATACGCAGGGAGAATTGGCCGCAACTGGTCAGTATGGGCAGAAAGTTAAGGACATGGTTAATCCAACCGTCGCGCCAACTGTCCGTCAGCAGGCACATTTTGAAGAGCTCAAAACACAGGGCAGTGATGCGGGTGCATTTAAAGAGGCATTTGATAAAGAGAAAATTAGTGTTGCTGACGTTAAGGCTGGGGATTTTGCGGGCGACAGGGGAAATCAATTAACACAAGCGCTTGTGAGCGCAAAAGTTAATGTCGATAATCTTGGAGCTGGATCGTTCGATCCTTCCGTAGCTACCAATCCAGTTAGACAAGAGTTCGTAAAGAATGTTGTTTCTCAGCAAAAGGCCCAGGTTATCACTAGTGCGCTATCAAGCGGGAAAGTTACTTTGGCCGAGGTTAAGGAGTCTGACTTCACAGGTGCTACTACAGCTCAGAAATTTGAGCTAACGCGTGGCATTGTTGGAGCTGACGATACTTTGAAGGAGGAATACATGGATCCGCAGGTTCGTGACGCATTTGCGACTTCCGTGTCTGAGATGGGGTCTTTGGGTGTTCTCGGTCAGGAAGATGTGGCAGTAGCACAAGGAATGCTTCTTAGAGCTGGTAAGCCGGTGGAGGAGGTATTGCCAACGATCCACTTGAGTCCAGTTGCTCTACCATCGTCATCTCAAGATCTTAGTCGCTTAGGTCAGCTTGTAAAGAATGATGCTGGAACTGCTAGGCATTTTGCTCCGGCGGTACCAGCAGATCTTGCAGCTCCAAATGAGATTACTAAGGTTATTTCTGAAAACATCAAGCCTGCTCAACTCAAGAAGTTAGTAGAGCAGATTTTGTCGGCTAAGGATGATCAAATGAAGGCTCAATCACGGGCGAGTCTTGAGACTATTGCTAAAGCGGTTGAAGTCCAGCATGCAGCGGCTCAAAGGCAGGCTTATCTTCCTGGTGCTGGGAATGCCACAAAGCGTCAGCGTCTTAATGATTTGCACGATCAACTTTCTGAAACGATGCACACTGTGCGTTCGCTGTAATTGTGAGGGACTAACCGTATGGCTATTGCTGACCTGCTCAAAATTCCACCGGTCCGTTCCTTTCTGTTGGGAGGCAAGAGCCTTGCTGAATTTAGGGTTGTCGCTAAAAACAATGATTTACCAGTTGAGCGCGCAGTTGAATTCCTTGATTTGTGTAATGCAGTAATTGATGGGGCGTTGCCAATGGCGGAGGTGCCGGGGATTATTGCGCAGGCGTTTGGGAAGGATGAGGAGACGGCTAAAAAGATTTCGGCGGATATTTTTGGGTATCGAATTTTGCCACTTGAACCGTTTATTCCTGGGATTGGTGCGCAGATCACGGCTTGGGGCGGAAAATTGGAAGACTATCCAGCTAGACCGATTAGCAAAGAGCAAATTACCGCCTTTTCATGGGCGCAGAGGATGAATGAGCTTGCTAATCTTGGATTTTCAGATGTGCTTGTGAAGCGTTTAGCCTTACTTCTTGATGGTCGAATTAGAGGCGAGAAAAATGCTGAAGCACTAAGAACATTTTTCGGTAGGCCGTTGACTATTGGTGGTTTAGCTTTATTGAAGGAAAAAGTTGAAGCTTTGTTGGCAGAAGTAGAGCGTGAGGCACCGTATATTGAAACAGTATCTGAAGAAGAATGGCAGAAGATAGAAATTGCAAAGGCTGAGGCGGAGGCTGCGGAAGAGGTGGAGGAATCGGCGGAGGGGTTTGGCGACGCCAAACCCGTACAACAGGAGGTGGCATTGTCGCAGGCTATAGAAATCGCCCCGCCAAAAGAATTAGCAGCAGAGGTGCCGTCAACGGTTGGTTTTGTGCCGGATAATTTAAAAGAAGTTGTTGATGAAGCTATAGATGCAGTAAAAGAAATACTTTTAGCAGAGAATATTTCTTTGGATAAATTCCGGTCACTAGCTCAGATGAATATTAGAGGTGTTCGCGAACCAGGCCAGACGCGGGATATTCTTGAGAAAGAATACAAGTTAGCTGGCGCTGATTTGCGTGTAGTGTTGGATGCGCTAGCCGCCGGCAAGAAGAGATTTGATTTGGCGAAGGGGTTTGGCGGCGCCAAACCCGTACATAGCGAGGTGCCCGAAGGGCATAATCAGAATGAGTCCAAGGAATCGAGTGCCCTCGACCAAAAATTTGCGCAACTCACTAAGACCTTGCCGGAAGAATCCATTGAACCAATCATGCCGGGGTCAAGAGTATCGGCGGCGCGGGACACTCAATCACCCTCGACCAAGAAAATCATTCCTCTTAAGCCTAGGCCAGCCAAGGCTGAGTTAACTGTTGGTAGCGTTGCTCCAGGGGCTGTTGATCGAAAGATGACTGACATAGTTCAGGCCTCGCGTTTAATGGGGCCAGTTGATCAGATTCAGAGCTTGTCGACAACTGAGTTTAGGCGCATGTCCAGTGATCCCGCTGAGGCTGCGCGGAAAGTGGAAGATTTAATTATTGCGCTGTTAGCTACTGGCTATGAAGAGCGAGTGAGCGGTATTAATGCTTGGCGTAAGAGTCCTTTGAACCAGATGTATCTAGAGATTTCTGAAGAAGCACTAGGTGCCGGCATGACCATTCCGGATATTTGCAGCAAGCGCCGTAAAGAAAAAAGAGACTGTTTGAGCCCGGCGGAAATTAAAGCGATTATTGGACTTAATGCCAAGCTGAGATTTTAATTTTGGCATGGTAGAATGGTGCTATGCCGCGGAATCAATTTGTCGTTCCTCAGTTTCTTGATATCGAGCCGAGAATCATCGGTCCGATTACGGCTAGACAATTTATTATCATGTTAGTGGTAGTGTTAGTTGATTTTGCTGTTTATAGAATTTTCGCCAATAACATTCCCGTACTTCTCTTGCTCGCACTGCCAATTACTGGTCTTGGTGGAATCTTTGCCTTTGGAAAAGTTAATGGACAGCCGTTTCATGTTATTTTCTTGAACGTTATTCAAACAATTCGTCGACCCGGAAAACGCGTGTGGGATAAGACAATTTCTGACGCTGAGTTAAAAGTGCTGATGTCGCTTGAAACGCTTCCGCCACCTGTTGTTAAGACGCGCAAAGGGCCGCTTGAAGGGTCCAGACTGTCAGAGTTGACCCTGATTGTGAATACTGGCGGCGTTTACGGTGGGGACGAATAATAAAACGGTTTATGGCTATCCCAAAAAATAAACTCGCTAAGCCTAAAGTTGGACCTCCGACTCAAAGATTTCTTGATATTGCGGAAATTCGGGAAGATACAGTGGTGATGAAGGATGGAACCTTGAGAGCAGTGTTATTAGTGTCGAGCATTAACTTTGCCCTGAAAAGTGAAGACGAACAGCAGGCAACTATCCAAGGCTACATGCAATTTTTGAACGGTCTTGAGCATCCTATTCAGATTTCCATTCAATCTCGTAAGATGAATGTTGATGCGTACATGCAGAAGATGAAGACCCAGGAGGAGACTATTAGCAATGAATTATTGAAGGGGCAAATTCGTGACTACATGTCATTTGTGTCAGAGCTGGTTGAGCTTGGCGAGATTATGCAGAAGCGCTTTTTCTGCATTATTCCGTATGATCCAATTGAGGCCGGACAGAAAAGCGGGTTTGTTCAGAGATTAACTGCGGCTATCTCGCCAGCAGCCATGTTGAAACTAAACGCTAAGCAGTTCCGAGACCGTCGGGATGTGCTTGTTCAGCGTGTAGGAAACATTGCTGGCGGTTTGCAGAGCATGGGTTTGCAGGTAGTCCAGCTTGATACGCAGGGACTGATTGAACTTTATTACAATTCCTATAATCCAGGAGCGGCGGATGAGCAAAAGCTCGCCCCGATTGAAAAGCTCCAGGTTGAGACTCGCTTTTAAGTATGGCTTTTAACGTCGAAGACCTAAAAAAACAGCCTACTAGCGTGGCCACTAAAGCCCGCAAGCTTTCCGTTCAAGAAATGAAGGCTACAGAAGAGCGAGCGACCCTTGAGGAGGAACGGTCTTTTAGGCGAGGCACGGTTAGCGTTCGTGATCTAATTGCGCCAGCGTCTTTTGAGGTGCAGTCAACATATTTGGTAGTTGGTGATCGGTTTTGCCGGACACTATTTGTGACCACTTATCCACGTTACGTTGGTATTGGTTGGGGCGCGCCGATCATTAACTTCAAGGGAACAATTGATATTGGCATGTTCGTGTACCCAGTGAAGAGTGAGGTAATTTTGAAGCAACTACGTGACAAAGTTGGTCAGATTGAGTCGCAGATTGTATCTGATAATGAAACGGGGAAGCCACGTGATCCTATTCAAGAAACTGCGCTGCGTGATGTTGAGCAACTTCGAGATGACCTAACGCAGGGAATCGAGCACTTCTTTCAGTTCGCTTTTTACGTGACCATGTATTCAGATAGCAAAGAGAACTTGGATAAGCGAACAGAAGAAATCGAAGCAATATTTGGCGGAAAACTTATTTATTCAAAGCGTGGTTTGTATCAGGCCGAGCAGGGATTCAATTCGACATTGCCGTTGTGTAATGATGAGCTAATGGTTCCGTTTAACATGAATACGAGCCCGATTGCCTCGTCATTCCCATTTATCTCGTCTGATGTATCTAGCGACAATGGAATTCTTTATGGCATTAACCGCCACAATAACTCGTTGATTTTGTTTGATCGTTTTTCGTTGCAGAATGCAAATTCGATCGTGTTTGCTACTTCCGGTGCGGGTAAAAGCTACTGTGTGAAGCTCGAAATTTTACGCTCGATGATGATGGGCACGGACGTCATTGTTATTGATCCAGAAATGGAATATCGCCAGCTATCAGATGCTGTTGGCGGTACTTATGTGAACGTTTCGCTTTCTTCCCAAGCTCGCATAAACCCATTTGATCTTCCAAGGCCAAAAGGCGAAGAAACTTCTGTTGAAGATATTTTGCGTAGTGCGGTTATTACGCTCAAGGGGCTTCTGCGTATCATGATTGGTAAGCCAATGGGGGAGAAGGCGGTGCTTGGTTTTACGCCGGAAGAAGATTCGTTGCTTGACCGGGCCTTGCTTGAAACTTACGCCAAGAAAGATATTACGGCTGATTTGCCAAGCATGCTCGGTATCACTGAGTACCCAACGCTGAGTGACTTGGTCGAAATCTTAGAGGGCATGGAAGGCGGAGAGAACCTGGTAGCGAGATTAACAAAGTTTACTTCGGGGACTTTTGCCGGACTGCTGAACTCGCCAACTACGGTTGAGATGAGAAATCAGCTAGTTATTTTCTCAGTGCGTGACCTTGAGGATGAGCTGCGTCCAATGGCTATTTATACCATTGTTAACTATATCTGGAACGTGGTTCGCTCGGAGCGGAAGAAGCGCATTTTGACTATTGATGAAGCGTGGTGGTTGATGCAAAATGAGGACTCGGCTAAATTTATCTTTGCCCTGGTCAAGCGTGCGCGCAAATATTATCTAGGCGTGACGACTATTACGCAGGACGTTAATGACTTTTTGCGCAGCCAGTATGGTCAAGCGATTGTGACTAACTCGTCCATGCAGATTTTGCTTAAGCAATCACCGGCGGGCGTAGACACAATTTGCAATACTTTTAACTTAACCCAAAGTGAAAAGTATTTGTTGCTTGAGGCTGCTATTGGCGAGGGCATCTTCTTTGCCGGTCAGAAACACGCGGCTATTAAGATCGTTGCCTCTTATACAGAAGACCAGATTATTACGACTAATCCAGAGCAGTTACTGAAGATTGAGCGCGCCCGGGAAGAATTGCAAAAGTCATTGCAGAATGACGCCGATAAGAAATAATTTATGACCAGAAAAAGTGAAATCGGTTTAGCTGTTGGAGTTTTAGTCTTATTGATTATTGTTGTTATTGCATTCATGCTTCGTCAGCCGGTAAAGTCTGCCATCGTGAGCGACGCAAGCGTCGTGCCAATCACCACTTCGAATGGTACGCAGCTTCCCCCTCCCGGGGGGATAGAGGGGGTCGTTCCCGCGCCCGTTGCCAATCCTCAAACCGCTACCATGATTTTCGTTGAACGGTTTTCGAGCTATTCGTCAGAATCTAATTTTGCGAATGTGAAAGATGTGTTGTCACTTGTGACAGCTAGCTTATCTACTAAGATCCAGGCTGTAGCCACTGAACAACGTGCGAAGGGAATAGATCAAGCCTATTACGGGATATCGACTAAAGTTATTTCACAGAACGTGCAGGAACAGACGGACACAGTCGCTACTATCATAGTTAGCACCCAACGAGCTGAGTCGATCGGCAGTCCAAGTAACGCCACTGTTCGTTATCAAGATGTTACAGTTAAGCTCATAAAAGAAGGCGAAGCATGGAAAGTGGACGATTTCACCTGGGCAATTTAGTCGAGCCGTTCTTAAACGCAATTTTTCCGCGTTATTGTGTTTCGTGTAAACAGGAAGGATCTTTACTCTGTTCTTCTTGTTTTGCAGATTTTGATGATCGAGTATTTAAGGTCGAGGACAGCCATTTAACAATGTTCGCCTACGGCAACCCGATTATTCGTGATCTGATCAAGGCGTATAAATATGACTTTGATCATTCGGCCTTTAGAATCTTGCAGCGTCTGGCCGAGCCGGAGATGCAAATTTTGAAGTCTTTTATTGGTGAAGGAATTCTGACACCCATCCCACTGGCTTCATTGCGATTCCGAGAGAGGGGATTTAACCAGGCCGAAGAAATTGGTTGATGGCTCGCGAAATCAACTGGTGCGGAGATCTCTGATCTTCTAAAAAGGGAAGAAACAAGAGGCCACCAGGCTGAGCGTACCGTGGAAGAACGCGAAACGGCCATGGAACGGAGTCCGTTCAATATGGTTGCAACTTCCCCCTCCCAGGGGCTCGCCCGTAGGGCGGTCTACGCCCGAGGGGATAGAGGGGGTCTCAGTGTGGTTCTCATCGACGACGTCTGGACCACCGGTTCAACCATGAAGGCGGCCGAAAGAACCTTGAAAAACAGCGGAATTGAGAATGTGAAATATATAACTTTAGCCAAAGGTTAGTTGTTCGTTTGGGGATGGCACCCTTGCTAACGCGACTGAGTCGCGTTAAGCTAAAGGGGTATGCCAGATGAAAGAGTAGAGTCAGTCATCGGAGAAATGCAATATGAAGGATTCCGGATCTCTCCTCTTCGACGAGAAATTATTGATATTTTCCTTCGATATAAACCTCCACAATCGGCCGATGAATTACAGGTTATACTTAATAAACGAAAAGTTCTATTTCACAGGGCTTCTCTATATAGGGAGTTAGAATTCTTGATTAATTGGAAATTCTTGGAAAAGGTTTTGTTCGGTGATGGTGTTACAAGATACGAAACATCCTGGCATAAGCATCATCATCACTTGGTTTGTACTAATTGTTCGTCTTCAGTTGATGTCGAGTTTCCAGAGTCTCCTCTTGAGAAAGTTGCTGAAGTTGCGGCAGACAAATATTCCTTCTCTATTAAAAGTCACACTCTTGAATTTTTCGGCCTATGTCAAAAATGCCAGTCTTCGCGATAAAAAACCTTGGCTACTCAGCCGGTGGCAACGTCATTTTAGACGGGGTCACGGTTGATATTCATGAAGGCGAATATCTTGGAGTGATCGGTCCAAATGGCGGAGGCAAAACAACTTTTTTGAAAATATTACTTGGGTTGATTGAACCAACCGAAGGTTCTATTGGGCGTAAGGTTGACCGCGCTCGCGTGGGCTACATTCCGCAACGCAGCAACACTATTGGCGAGCATTTTCCAGCTACCGTGAGAGAGATTATTGAAAGTGGTCAGACGCCAGTGAAGAAGAACGCTAAAGCTCTCGCTAGAGCCATAGACGCTACTGGCGTTAAACATCTTTTAGCTCGACGAATCGGTACTTTGTCTGGCGGTGAACGCCAGCGAGTTTTGATTGCTCGCGCCTTGTCAGCGGAACCAAAAGTGCTCATGCTTGATGAACCGACGAGCGCGATTGACGTTAAAGGCCAAGAAGATTTCTTTCACTTTGTCCGAGAACTACGAGACAAGTTGAAGCTTACGGTTATTTTAGTGTCGCACGATGTTGATGTTGTATCACATGAAGTAGACGAAGTATTGTGTTTGAACCGTCACATGATTTGTCACGGTCCAACGGAGGAAATCATGCGTCATCCACACCTTATCCACGGACATAAATAGTATGGACAATGCTAATTACGCCCGTGCCAAGGTTTTGAACATCATCAAAGAAGGGGAGACTAATGATTCTAGTGGCTCGATGAAATTTCAGAATGTCACTCTTGAGATCCAAAGCGGAACTGAGCACGGTAAGATAGTAAATACTGAATACTCTACGGCCTCCGCCATTTTTGATAAACAGAAATTACACACTGGTGAGCAGGTCGTTATTGCCAAGTCAACGGATTATCGCGGCGACACCTATGACGTCATGGACAGCTATAGATTGCCAATGGTTGGCGTATTCTTGTTGATTTTCTTTGTCCTGGCTGCTTTTTTTGGTAAAGGCAACGGGGCGCGCGCCGTGCTTGGACTTGGCGTCAGTTTGCTCGTCCTCATGTTATTCGTTGTCCCGCAAATCTTTGCCGGTCATAGTCCGCTTTTGATTTGTGGTCTTGGTTCGGCATTTATTGCGATCATTTCTATTCTCTTGTCGCACGGTTTGAATATCCGAAGTTACGTCGCTCTCGGGGCGACTCTATTTGCGCTCGTGGTTGCGTTCGTCTTCTCTGCGCTCGCCGTTCACTTGGCTGCGTTATCCGGGGGAGGAACCGAAGAGGCAATGTTCTTGCAACTAAACTATTTAACTAATGTCGATCTTCAAGGTCTGCTTTTGGGTGGCATGGTGATTGGTACTCTGGGTGTACTCGACGATGTGACGACCGCGCAAGTGGCTGCCGTAGAAGAAATTCACAACGCCAATGACCGGTTTACCGCTGTTGAGTTATATCAGCGCGGGCTGTCTGTCGGGCGAGAGCATATCGCTTCACTCGTGAACACACTCGCTCTTGCCTATGTTGGCGCATCATTTCCAATTTTCCTGCTGTTCTCCATGCCAGACGCGCCACCACTATGGGTACTTCTGAATTCTGAGCAGATCATGGAGGAAATTGTCAGAGCGTTAGTTGGTGGGGGAGCTTTGATCTTGGCGGTTCCGATTTCAACTATCCTGGCCGCTTACATCTTTGCTGGACGAAAAATTAGAAAACAACACTATGATTGATTTTTTTAGCTCGGAATTGCTTTTAAGAGGTTTGCTGGCCGGTCTGGCTGTAGCCGCAGTCGCGCCAGTACTTGGTATCTTTTTGACGGTCAAGCGACAGTCGCTAATTGCTGATACCATTGCGCACTCTTCATTAGCCGGTGTAGCCATTGGTATTGCTCTCGGCATTAATCCCATTATTGGCGCGGTCATGTTTGCGTTCCTAGCCGCCATTGTCATTCACTTGCTTGGACGACGCGGGGGAATGCTGTCGAACGACGCCTCACTTGCGGTAGTTATGAGCGGTGGGTTGGCGCTAGCGGTAGTAATTTTGTCAGCGTCTGGTCAGCTTGATACTGAGGCACTCGAATTTTTATTCGGCAATATTTCTAATGTTGGTATCCCGCAACTCACTGCAATTATTCTCGCCTCGACTACAGTATTATCATTCATGATCCTGTTCTTCCGCGCCCTGTTCCTGATCGCCTTTGACGAAGACATTGCTCGCTCACAGGGAATGCGTGTAGACGCCTATAACCTCTTTCTAGCCCTGGCTACGGCCGTAGTGGTAGCAGTTGGCATGCAGGTAGTTGGCGTCTTGCTCATGGGTGCACTCATGATCATCCCTGTACTTGGCGCTCTAGAATTCGGTCGAAGTTTTAAGCAGACAACATTGATAGCTGTCATCATCTCTCTGTTGAGCGTTTTCATTGGCATGTATCTCGCTTTCACCTTTAATCTCGCCGCTGGAGGAACAATAGTCCTTGTAGCTATTGGTTTCTTTGTTTCTGGCCTGACCGTTAAGGCTCTTAGGCAATAGGAAAACTACTTAACTCTTGCTCTCTCTGTGTAGTAACATGTCGATCGCTTCTTTGAGCGATCCCGCTGGGATAATTTCTCCTCCGTTTACAAAGAATATTTCGTCGGCATTCTCGATCGTGTTGAGTCGATGGGCGATGATGATGCGCGTGGTTTCTTTCGGGAGTGCGTTTAATGCTTCGCCGAGTAGTTGCTCGGTGACGGTGTCGATGTTCGCGGTGGCCTCGTCGAGGATCAAGAGTTCTGGTTCACGCAAGATGGCGCGCATGAAGGCTAGGATTTGTTTTTGACCGGCTGAAAGTGAGCCGCCAGTGTTGCCGATTTCGGTTTGCAGACCCTTATCGAACCGCGCCACAAGTTTTGTGAGATCCATTTTCTCGAGCTGTGTTGTTAGCTCTTCGTCAGATACATCTGCCAGCTTTTCGTTTCCGTAAATAATGTTGTCGCGCACTGTTCCATGAAAGAGGAACGGATCCTGAAGAATGAAGCCAATTTTTTGCGTGCGTTCGGCGCTAGAGTAAGAGCGAATGTCACGGCCGTTAAGTAAAACCGTTCCCGATGTCGGGTCATATAAACGCGCCGCGAGTGACGCGGTTGTGGTCTTGCCACCGCCCGTTGGACCAACTAACGCGTAGGTTTTGCCGGTGTTGAATATGAGGTTTACATTGTGGAGTACGGATTTGCCATCGGGATAGCTGAATTGTACGTCCCTGAATTCGAGCATTGCGGCTTGGTGTAGGGGCAAGGCGCCGCCTTGCCCGTACGCCGAGGCCGCAATCACGCCCATATCTGATGACAATCCCATGATGTTCTCAATCCTGTCACCGGCGGCCAGTGCGCCTTGGAAGGACGCCCAGAATGACGCGATTTGGCGCACGGGGTCATAAAAGCGCGAGATATAGCTGAGCGAACTGACGAGGAGTCCAATGGTCAGTTGGCCGGACATAATGAGCGAGATGCCGTACGTGATAGCAATAAGCTGCGCGGCATTTCCCATGAGGCTGTAAATTGGGGAGAAGACGGTGTTCGCAATGCCTGCGCCAACAGCCGCGCCATAGTTTTTAGTATTCGCCTCGGCTAAATGTTTGCGGAAATAATCCTGGCGGTTAAAGGCGACCACAACTTTGAAGTTTTCTAGGCTTTCTTGAACCGCGCCACTGAACGCGCCGGTCATTTGCATGCTTTTCGCGTTCTGCTTCTTGATGATGCCAGAAGTTACCTGCGTAATAATTAGTAGGGCGAGGGCAGGAATAAGCGTAGCTACGCCAAGTTTCGTGTTAATCGACACGAGCGAGATAGCTGCGCCAATAATCATGAAACCGTTGCCCACAAATTGCATGACGGCTTGAGAGAAAAATTGGTTCAGTTTGTCCGTGTCGTTGTTGATGCGTGAGATGAGATCACCGGCTTTATTCTGGTTGAAGAACGCCACTGGGAGTTCTTCCAGCTTGCCGAAGATCGCATTGCGCAATCGGAAGAGTACACGTTGTCCAACGGCGCCCATGGTGGTGGTCTGCACATAACCGGCAACGAACGCTCCGAGGTAGATGAGGGTGAGTTGTAGGGCGACAACGTTTAGACCAGCAAGGTCATGGTGAATGATGTGCGTATCGATAGCATGCCCAATGAGCACCGGTGCTAAAAGATTTAAGCCGGAGTTCAATAGAATGGCGACGAGCGCAATGAACATTGGGAGCTTTTCGTCCTTGATAAACGGCCAGAAGAACCGGAGTTTGGCTTTGCTCGGAGTAGTATTAAGACTGTAGTTCATAGGCGTGGGTGCTTTGTTGGGATTTTACAATCTGCACATATTCCGGCGAGGTTTCCATGAGTTCTGTATGCGTGCCGATGGCCAGTACTTCGCCCTCCATAAGCAAGATAATTTGGTTATACGTTTCGGCTGACGCTACTTTTTGAGTGACCGACACAAGCGTCATGAGGGGATAATTCTTTGTGATATTTTCAAGGACTTTTCGTTCCGTCTGTGCGTCGACGCGTGCAGTGAAATCATCCAGGAAGAGCACATTCGGTTTGTGCGCCAGGGCGCGAGCTAGCATGATGCGTTGCTTCTGTCCGCCGGAAAGATTCGTTCCACGCTCGGAGACGATAGTATCGAGTCCATCCGAGAGCGTTGAAACGAAGTCTTTGAGTTCCGCGGTAGCGATAGCGAGCTGTACGTCTTCCTTGCTAGCGTTTTGTCCAAAGGCAATGTTCTCGCGAAGCGTTAAGTTAAAGAGCACGCTATCTTGAAAGACGATGCCGAGGTGTGAACGGAGTTGGGTTTGGTCGTAATCAAAAAGTGGCTTGTCGTCGTACTTGATAATTCCCGTGTCTGGTTTAGTGAGGCCGGCGAGCAAATAGAGAAGCTGGGTTTTGCCGGCAGCAGTTGGTCCGATAATTGCTGTTCTCGTGTTTGGATGAATGTGAAACGAAACGTTCTTCATGACCGCTTTGGTTTCGTACGAAAGGGAGACATCCTCGACGGACAACTCGCCCAAGAATTTACTTACTGGTTCGCCACCTTCCTTTTCTTCTGTTGCTTTGAGTACTTCTTCAATACGCGCGCAAGAAACCGCTGAGCGAGAAATTGCATTACTCATGAAACCAAGCATGAAGATAGGGAAGATGAGAATTCCGAGGTACGTCATGAAGGCAGCAAAGTCTCCAATCAACAAAGTGCCGTTAATGATGTATCGGCCGCCCAGGATCACCATCACGAGGAGTGCGCTGTTCGCAATTAGTGTGATGAGCGGAATCAAGCCAGCGAAGATTTTTAGTATCTGTAAACCAACATTTTTTGCATCTTCATTAGTTTTCAAGAAACGATCATATTCGAGTACCTGCGAGTTCAAGACGCGAATAATTGCCGCGCCAAGAATGCTCTCATTGATAACCGCGTTTAGCCGATCAATTACTTCTTGGCCTTTTTTGAACAGTGGGCGAATATACCCAAAAAGCCCAAAGAGCGCGAACATAATAAGAGGAACAATCGACAAGACCGCTAGACCAAGTTTCCAGTTAATCGACAGCAGGAAATACGCTGCGCCAATGATGACGAAGAGGGAAGAAAGAACCGTTGGTACTGCCTGTGAGACAAACTGCTTAACTGCGTCAACATCAGACGAGAAGTAAGTAAGAAGAATAGACGGCGATTTTCTTTGCACAAAGAGGAAGTCTTGGCGCGAAATTTTTGTGGCCAGTTCGTTTCTCAGGTCTCTCGCTACTTTTTCCCCGACCGTTGTTTGGAAAACGGCGAGTAGCGCTCCAAAGATGAAAATACCACCAGCAACCAGCGTGAACTCCGTTAAGATGGCAGACATTGAAAACACGCCCAGAGCGTACGTATTCATGGCTTTAGCAATGATTTTCGGGACAACTAGGTTCAGCATCTGCTGGCCAAGCGCCAAGCAGACAATCAGCGCTACGAGTGCTTTATAGGATTTGAGGAGTTTGAGCATAGAATATGTAGGAACGAATATAATAACAAAACACCCGCCAAAAGGCGAGTGATTCGTGGTGCGCGCGGCAGGGTTCGAACCTGCGACCCCCAGCTCCGCAAGCTGATGCTCTATCCAGCTGAGCTACGCGCGCACAATCTGAAACTATCTAAAGTGTCTTTTTGCGGAGAAAAAACATTATAATTTATACACTCTACGGAGGGTGTCTGTCAAACTTTCTCCTTCGCGATCAAGGTTCTCGAAGACATACGGTAAAAGGCCTTGTCTGACTTCATTTGGGTTCATGTCATCCAAATGAATGGAAAGTGTTGGCTGGAGTCTGCCCTGCATTGAAACGTAAAGATATTTGATATCTGGTGGAGCGTACGAGATAGAGAAATCTTTGATGATTTCGTAGGGGTAGAACTGGTCACCAAGGACTACGCCGGAGGTCGTTACATAGGCGCGAACCTTGGCTGGTTGCTTCAAGTCTCGCATGAGGAGAATGACCGAGAACATTAAAAGAATGAGAGCGAACACAAAATTGGCCGTCATGAGTGCGTACAAAAGCATGGTCAGACCCAAGGCACCGGCGGCCACATACCAGCCGGTGGTCCGTTCTGACGGTGGATATTCCCAAGTTTCCCACGTAGCAATGACGTTTCCAACGTCAATATGCTCATGGGTTTCTTCTTCTTTTTGTTTTTTTACTGCCCCCTTTGCCATATGCTTGCCCACAGTATAACATGAGCACGCTTGAAAAAGAGTCACAATTCAGGTAGTCTACGCCCGTTCGTCAAAACCGCGGAAGGGTGACCGAGTGGTTTAAGGTAACGGTCTTGAAAACCGTCGAGGTTAATAGCCTCCGCGAGTTCGAATCTCGCCCCTTCCGCCAGAAAATTGTTTGTTCCAAAAAAGCCTTGTGGAGAGATGGCCGAGTGGCTTAAGGCACAGGTTTGCTAAACCTGCGTACCTGAAAGGGTACCGGAGGTTCGAATCCTCTTCTCTCCGCCACAAACGCACCTTGAAAGAGGTGCTTTTGTATTATGAGGAAACTCCAGGTATTGTAGGGGGAATACTATGAAGCGCGCTAAATTTCTCCAGACTTTTTTGAAGGACGTGTCGGTCGCGTCAGTAACGCCAACTTCCAGACGGGCAGTGAAAAAGATTTGTAGCAAGATCGATTTTGCTAAATCGGGAATGATTGTAGTTGAGTATGGGGCTGGTAGCGGTGTAGTGAGCGTTGAGCTATTGAAGCGGTTGCCGGCCGACGGGAAACTATTTTTGATCGAGCAGAATACGGAGTTCGTTAATCACTTACGCGAGATACTTTTAGATCCTCGAGTAGTAATTTTCACTTCTTCGGCTGAACACGTTGAAACATTGCTGGCCGAGCAGGGAATCAATCATGCAGACGCAATTATTTCGAGCATTCCTTTTACATTTTTGCCACCGCTTGTCGCGAAATCGATTATCGAAAAATCGGCCAAGCTTTTGGGGTCAACCGGCGTCTTCGTGATGTTTCAATTCAATCCGCAGGCTAAGAAATTACTTAAGCAGTTTTTTGGAAAGATTGATTCTGGACTTGTCCTCTTGAACATCCCGCCACTTTTAACTTGGAAAGCTAGAGCGTAACTGCGCCTCGACGAAGAACTGAAATTCGACCATCTTTTTCGTGTACCATGGTTGACGGTAAATTGTGGGGGAGTGGACCGGCATTAATGATGGCGTCTGGTTTGAAGGCTTGTTTGCTAAAAGCCGCAATCAGACTCTCAAGGTCATAGAGTTCCGGTTCGCCGGAGATATTGGCACTTGTGGATACAATGGGGACGCCGAGTTGGTCGGCCAGAGCTTGAGCAATCGGGTGGCTTGATTGGCGCACCGAAATGGTCGAACCGGTCAGACATTGTTGGGCGATTTGATTGTTCTCTTTGACCGGCAACACAATGTTCAATGGTCCTGGCCAGTGTTTTTCGGCCAGCATCTTCAGTTGAGGTGACCAAGCGACATACTTCTCGCCGTAAGGGTCGGCGGACGGTAAAAGAATAGTTACACCTTTGTCCTCTGGCCTACCTTTGATCAAGAAAATTCTTTTTACGGCTTCGGCATTCGTTGCGTCGCAGCCAATTCCGTAAGAGGTTTCGGTTGGATAAATAATCACTTTGCCGGTTTTGAGAAGTTCAACAGCTTCCTTGATTTGGGTTGAAGAAAGGATTTTCATACAGTTTTATTTTACACCATAGATCAGCACTTGCGTTTTTGCCAAGGCTTGGTATAATCCGCGGAACTTATGGCAATTCATTTGAAGGACTCGATCGCTTCTATTGCAACAATTGGCGCGGCCAAGGCGAAAGACTTTGCTAGGCTGGGCATCACAAATTTACACGAAGCACTTTTTGATTTTCCTTTTCGCTACGATGATTTGTCTCACGCAGTAGTGATTGCGGATGTAAAAGCCGGTCAGAAAGTGACGGTCGAGGGACCATCATGAATATTGAGAATCGTCAGAGTGCTAAGTCTAGAAAGATGATCATGACCGAGGCGATCATTGAAGACGGTACCGGCGCAATCAAGGCCGTTTGGTTTCACCAGGGCTTTTTGACTAAGGTTCTTAAGTCAGGACAGATTATTTCTTTGGCTGGCAAGGTCGATGACCGTTACGGTCTGTCCCTCGTGAATCCAGCGTATGAGGTAGTCGGCAGCGGAAAGATTGGCAAGGAAACTGGTCGAATTGTTCCGATTTATAAACTTACCGGTGCCTTGACTCAGAAGGTCCGCCGAAGAGTCGCTGAGGCTTCTCTTGGTTCAGTCAAAGAAGTTGAGGAATGGATGCCAGATAGAATTGTTTCAGAGGTTGAACTGATGGGACTTCACGGCGCTATCACTGAGCTACACTTTCCGTCGACGACTGAAGAAAAAGACAAGGCGTTGCGTCGTCTAAAATTTGACGAGTTTTTCTTGCACCAACTGTTGCACGCCAAGAGTCGTCGCGAGCTTAAGATGCGTAAGGCGCCAAAGGTTCCGTTTGACGAGGCCTACATGAAAGAGCTCGTAGCTGGCTTGCCTTTTGAATTAACTGGCGCGCAAAAGAAAGCTGTTTGGGCGATTATTAAGGATATGAATCGTCCGGAACCAATGAACCGGTTGCTTGAAGGTGACGTTGGTAGTGGTAAGACTGTTGTGGCGGCGTTAGTAGCTTGCAATGCATCAAAAGACGGTTGGCAGACGGCCATGTTGGCACCGACCGAGATCCTGGCCGAGCAACACGCTCAAACTTTGCAGAAACTATTTGGCTCTAGATTAACGATTGCGCTTTACACTCGAACAAAACGACGCGTGGGTGGCAAAGAGGTGACTAAGGCTCAGCTACTTTCCGCGCTTAAAAACGGCGCCGCTCAATTTGTCGTTGGCACACATGCGTTGCTGACACAGGATGTGTTGTTCGACCGTCTAGGATTGATTGTAGTGGACGAACAACACCGTTTTGGTGTGAAGCAACGCCAGGCACTTAAGGACAAGCAGGGCGATCAGGACGGTATCCCCCACTTGCTGTCGATGACCGCTACGCCGATTCCTCGCTCGCTCGCACTCGTGCTTTACGGTGACCTCGACCGCTCAATTTTGAACGAATACCCAGCTGGTAGAAAACCAATTTTGACTGAGATGGTCGAGCTTGGCCGGGAAGAGCCAATTTACGAAATGATGCGCGAGCAAATGGCTTCTGGTCGGCAGATTTTTGTGGTCTGTCCTTTGATCGACGAGTCTGACGCGCTTGGTGTGAACTCTGTGCACGAGGTGTATCAGGAGTTTATGCTTGAGGCTTTCCGTGGCTTCAAAGTTTCCATGTTGCATGGTCGCATGAAGACTAAGGAGAAGGACGACGTCATGCGTGAATTTGCTGAGGGCAGATCGAACATGCTCATCTCGACAACGGTAGTCGAGGTTGGCGTTGACGTACCAAACGCAACAGTTATGTACGTTGAAGGTGCCGAGCGTTTCGGTCTGGCGCAGCTTCACCAGCTTCGCGGACGTGTTGGCCGTGGCGAACACCAGAGCTATTGTTATTTGCATCCCTCCGGCATCTTGGGTGAGGTTGCTTATGAGCGCATGAAGGCCATTGAAAACAGCCAGGACGGTTTTGACTTGGCCGAGCGTGATCTCCAGCTCCGTGGTCCAGGTAGTGTCTTCGGCACAAACCAGTCCGGCTTCGACCAGTTCAAGCTCGGTACCATGAATGACATTGATCTCATGTCTCACGCTAAGGATTTCTCAAAAGAAGTCCTCGACGAAAGCCCCGACCTCACTAACTATCCCAAACTCCGCGCCCGTTTGTACGAATACGTTGACGAAGTGCACTTCGAATAAGGAAACTAAAAAGTCAGTATTGTCTCGAAAATGGAGTCGGCCAGTAATGTACGGCGCCCTCCTGGCATTTTCTCGACAACACTGACTTTTTGTTTTCCTTTACTTGTTGAACGTGAAACCGTGTACCTCTTCAAGAATTTGTAGAGTAGCCTTAACAGATGGATTCTCAGTATTGGCCAGAAGGAGGTTGGCTCCGTACATTTCGTGGAGCGGTTTGAGGAATTCATCGCCCCACGAGGGAGAGAAAGTGATGACGCCAGTAAAGTCGATGGTAATAATTTGATCGGTTGAGACCTCTGGTAGGCTTGGTCTGAAAGCGGCGAATGCTTCGCGACCAGCCTGACGAGAGGTGAGAGTGGTTCCAAATTTGCTGAGAGCGATAGTCATATAGGGATATTTAATACTGAATATACACAAACGTTCCATTTATTGGGTGCGATGAAGTTAGTATTTCAAGCGATCGGTTTCCTTGTGCGAGATGAACGATGGCATTACCAGATTGAAATGATAGTTTGATGGGGTTATGATTTACGACTGAGCGTACGAACTTTAGTCCGTTGCCTCTGTTTTCTGGAGCTCGACCGGTCACCACCTCGGTAAAAGCTGTTTGCAGTGCTTCTGAATCATTAGTTAGGTTTTGTCTGACACGTTTGAGTGTAGCTAGAATTCCTTGCCCTCGGTCCGCTAGAACGATATATTTTTTGTTAAGGTCGAAGGCAAAGAAAATACCCGGAACATCTGGCCAGTTGCCAAGGTTATGATCAAATGAGTTATTTCCAATTTCGCCGGCAATTGCAACCCAGAGTGGGAAGTCTTGGGAAATGCCCGGAGTCTGTTGCAGGGCAGTTTGAAATCTATTTAGTCGAGTTTGGAACGTGCCGCTGTTTGGGCAATACTGAGCCATGGGTGGTGGCTCGCTTTGGGCGCTGGTTGCCCAGTCTTGAGCGATTTTAGCCAAATCCTTTGAGAATATATCTATAGTCCACTGATGATATCTTCGGTGCCCGCCAGGAGATACAAAATCCGCTCGGAGTTTGCCTGATTTGTCCCATCTTCGGAGTGTTTGGAGATTGACCCCCAGGAGCTCTGCAGCCTCTGAAATACTGAGCATTTCGGTATCCATATAGATAAAATCTATACATTTATAGTAAAAACCTATACAAAACTATACATAAACATACAAAATCTGTCAACGGTCAACGAAAACAAAAAGTCAGTATTGTCTTTTCTCGACAACACCGACTTTTTGGTTTCGTTTGGCCTAGAACGCGAGCGTACCACCGTTGGCGGTAAGATGCTTTACATACATTCCGTCAATGTTGACACCCGTGTTCGTTGAATCAGACCAGTTCATGCCCTTGAGGAGGGGTTTGGATGGGACAAGTGGTTCGGCTGGGAGGTCGAAGCGAATGACGTCGTCATCAGCTGAGCTGGCACCCGTTGCGTCGAAGTAAAGGGCAAACGTGTGGCTAGTGCCCTTTGTAATTACTGATGCAGTTGGGAGATTGATCCTTATGAAAGTTACGTTACCAGACGAAACGCAGGCTACTCCATTGCTATCCATGAGCGTCCAGTTGGTGTCTGCAGTATCAAGTGAGGTGCTTGAGTCCTGGTATAGGTCATAGATGTCGAAGTCTGCAGCCACAGTGTTGCCGCAGAGGTTCCAGCCAGTATTTGCGTTATCATTTGAGCTCATCTTAAAAGTGAGTGCATTAAGAACTACATCATCGCCTGCACTGGCTGCTACGTTAAAGCGAATCACTTCATTTCGACCGACAACTGCAGAACCCGATGGGCTGGAAGATGCGATGGAAATTGTGGGGCGAGTTTCGCGGAGAGTGAACGTTCCTCCCTGATAACCAACCCCCATTTCAACTTCTGTGATTACATTTCCTGAGGTCATGCCAATAGCTTTGAAGACACCGCCAGGTAAGAAGCCGAATGCTTCGCTGAAGGTCATGCCTGAGGCTCCGTTTCCTGTATTGCTGATATCGGCAGTATCTACGAACACTTCAATCACGGCTGCATTTGAAGCGCCGGTAGGAACGAAAAGGGTCAGGCCAGTGAATTTGACGAGATGATTTGAGACCGCTCCGATGCTGGTAACGGTCGCTCCGGTTGCATCTTTGTAGGAGATCTTCACGGTTTTAACAGCTGCATCATCGCCAACATTTTTAATGGTCAACGTTTGAACTGTATACGGCTCGTTAGTAGCGGTGAGTTTGAATACGCCGGCTTTGACAGTGCTATTCGCAAGAGCGATGTTGTTCGGGGTATTTGGATCAACGGAAAGACTGAGATTGCCGTGATCTTTAACTGTTATAGCAACTGATTGTGAGGCGTTAACTCCTGGATCTTTTGGTCTCGCCAATATAGATACGGGCACCGGGTAGTGCACTCCCTTGGCCGTTTTCTGCGGATACATCAGTGTCGCTGTTAACAGAAAAGGCATAAATATCTGGGCTTGATCCATCTGGAGGAACGTTCGCAAAAGTACAATGAAGTGAATAGCCTCTTCCGGCATTAGCAGGAATGGTAAGGTCTAGGTTTTCAAAAATTGCCCGTCCCAAATTATCAACTAGCACTGGAGCGGTAAGCGAATGACCTTGAAGATCCCAAAGCTGACAATTCGAGATGTGATCAGCTGGAGTTACGTTATTTTCTACACTCGCAAAGGTTCCGTCAGAATCGCCGATGACGTTAAATATAAGGCGCTTAACTCTGACGGGTTTGTTTTGTGCTTGAAGACTTATCGCTAGAACAGGATCAAGTCCAGTGCCAACAACTACTGCATGAGAAATAGTTTGAGGAACAGTTTTAACAACTAGAATTGGCAAAGCATTATTCGCCGCAATCACAAACCCCGCCGCTGCGGCGAGTAAGCCGGTGCCCATGATGGCAATGCCGACTAGGGCACTGGTTGTTGTTTGAACTGCTGTTGATGTTTGTTGCATATTGTATTTAGAAGACGAGCGTGCCACCGGTTATTGGCAGATTTTTGATGAAATTACCGTTTATGAGGTCTAGTCCATTCACACCTTCGCGCCATTGGATAGTGTGTAGCAATGGGGAAAATTGGTGAGCTGGCTCGGAAACAATTTCAACTTTGATGGCGTCGTCCTGCGCTGAATCAGCGCCAGTTGAATCTACGATGAGTGAAAATGTATGAGAAGTTCCTGCTGAGATATTGCCATGAACAAGATTTACTAACGCATATCCCACAACTGCCTGTTCACGATCAGCCGGACCGCACTGATTACCATCAGCATTCATGATTATCCATGACGAATTGTTATTGCTAAGAACCTCTCCTGTTGTGAGGTCCTTAAGTTCCCACTTCGATGTGTCCCCGAGTCCGCTAACCGTGGAGGATCCGCACGACGCCCATGGGTGTTCAATGTGAGAGAAAGTATCGATCTTGAAAGTCATTTGTGACATGCTTAGATCACCAGCTGGATCTGCCGCTACATTGAACCGTAGGACTTCTGAACGGCCAGGAATTGCGGCTCCTGAAGGGGTTGAAGAGGATAGAGTGATGGTCGGGCGAGTCTTGCGGATTTCTAATCCGGCAGGGCTAGGAATATCACCGTTCATGTTCGCTTCGGTGATAACTTTGCCGGAAGTGTTGCCACGCGCCATGAAGCTGCCTGGAGTTGTGAGATCAAGTGTCGCGCTCATGCCCCAGCCTGAACGAACAGGGCTGGTGGAGTTGATTGGTGCAGCTTCAAATGTTACATCGATCGGTAGGGCATTAGTCGCACCTGCTGGAACGTTAATAGCTAGTCCGGTGAAGTCGGCTACGCCGTTTACAAAAGCTACACCATTAGTCATGAGTCGGCCATCTGGAAGTTTGTAACCAAGGAAGGCGAAGTTTGCACCTCCAAGTTCACCGTATTGCTTGATGCGAAGTTTTTGGATGGTGAACGCTTCGTTAGTGCTTGAGAATTTGTATGTAGCAATCTTTGCTTGAGTACCAGCGATGATAATGTCGTCCTTCGGAGAGGTTGGGTCGATGCTGGCGGAAAGTTTTCCGCTACTTCTAACTGTCACGGTTACCGGTCCACCCATGTTTACACCGACATCCGCTGGACTTCCTACGTTGATTCGATCGGCGCCTAGGATATTGTTCGCGATAGTCGCTCTGGCTACGACGTTGGCAGGATTGCCTCCAAGCTCGAACGCCATGATGTACTTATCGTTCGCAGAACTGCCTGCGAGGTCGCAGTTAATAGTGAACTGGGTAACCGTGTTAGCCGGCAATGTGAATGTGTCAGCAAAGGTTATTATGTTTCCGTTTTCAATGTATGACGGCCCGGCAAAGACAGAGCCGGTTTGCTTATTTTTGATTACGCACGAGGTTACTAAATCAGCGCCCGAAAGATCGTTTTCAATTGTATTAAAGTTGCCGTCGCTATCTGCCAGCACATCAAAAACAAGTTTATTTATAGTTATGCCTTTATTTTTAGCTTCTAAGCTAAAGCCGAGCATTTGTTCATCTCGTGCACCTTGCACAGCACTATGTGCGGTTGGCTTTGGGGTTGCTCTGATATTCAGAATAGGACCAGTGTTACTAGCCGCGATTACGAATCCCGCCGCTGCGGCGAGTAAGCCGGTGCCCATGATGGCAATGCCGACTAGGGCACTGGTTGTTGTTTGAACTGCTGTTGATGTTTGTTGCATATGGGTAATTATAACTTGTTTAGTTGTGTGTTGGGGGGGGGTGTTAAGAAGTTTTATTTCTAGCAGATGCTGCGTCCATATGTTCTCGCCACTGATTGACTACGTCCTCAATGTCTTCTTTGCGAACTGCAGGATGTTTGGTCTGTTTAGCGGCGCCGTGGACAAGGCCAAGATGCTTGCCGTGACTTTTATCTTCAAACTCGATGGAAACTTTGGCGGCGGCTTCGTCGATCAAATCAATTGCTTTGTCTGGAAGGAATCGACCGCGGATATATTTATCTGACAGTCGAACCGCCTCTTTCAGCACGTCGTCTGGAATAGTTACTTTGTGAAACGCTTCGTATTCTGGTCGTAGAGTTTTGAGCATTCTCACTGCCTGTTCCGGCTCAGGTTCGTCGACGAGTACTGGTTGGAATCGTCTATCAAGCGCGGCATCTTTCTTGATGTACTTAGCGTATTCATCCCAAGTAGTCGCGCCAATGATGTGAAGGTCGCCACGTGCAAGGGCTGGCTTGAACAAGTCGGTTACATTGAGCGAGCCTTCGCTTCCGCTCCCTTG
Source organism: Candidatus Uhrbacteria bacterium (assembly GCA_963822405.1). Taxonomy (GTDB): domain Bacteria; phylum Patescibacteriota; class Patescibacteriia; order UBA9934; family UBA9934; genus JAGORL01. The sequence continues at coordinate 288,924 of CAWGHH010000001.1, forward strand.
AACAATCATGTGTACTTCGTCAATAAACAAAATAGTCTCGCGGGAATCGCCCTCGAGGTCTTTTAGAAAGTCGCTAACCCGTTTTTCGAGCTCACCACGGAATTTAGTCTCGCCAAAAAGGGAGGCGAGGTTAATTGCGATCAAAGATTTGCCCTTGAGCGAATCTGGAACATTACCTTTCGCCATTCTGTCTGCCAGGCCATGTACAATAGCGGTTTTTCCTACTCCAGGCTCGCCAATTAACAGGGGATTATTCTTGCTGCGACGCAATAGAATGTGAATCGTCCGTTCGATTTCTCCTTCGCGATCAGAAAACGGATCAAGCTTACCCTTCTTGGCGAGTTCGATCAGATCCGTCGAAAATGCACTCGGTTTAGTCGAGGATTTCTTACTGCCAGTGTTCGAACTTCCCGTTTTCCCTTGATACAAAATAATCGCACCAACAATACCGCAAATAATTGCTATACCCCACAAGACATTCGGATCCATAGGCAAAAGTTTGCCTAAGTATACATCGATTTTTTCCCGTCTTTGCGAGAGTCCCGTCCGCGGGAGCTCGAAGCAACCTCAAAAGAGCTCACTCGAAATATCACGCCAAGTCGGATTTTCAGTCGCAATTAACAGCATTTTCTTGTTTCTCGACCCAGCCTTAATCTGCTTCTCTCTAGAAATCGCATCGTATGCTGTTGAAAATACTTCAACATATACGAGTTTTATGCAGTTGTATTCCTTCGTAAATCCTTCGACGAGTTTATCTTTGTGTTCTTGGACTCTTCGAGAGATGTCGTTCGTGACGCCTGTGTATAGGACAGAATTATGGGGATTTGTCATGATGTACACGTAGTAACTCCGCTCTTCCATATAAGAAATATCATTGGGGTTGCTTCGACCCAACGGATTACCGTTGGTCTCGCAAAGACTGATAGGGGCTACTTCGCCAACTCTCTCACATGCTTAACATTCTTCGGTGTAAGCGAAGTTGCCATACCTAGCCTTTCGGCTTCTTTCAGTCGGCGTTCAAGGAAGGGGACGGAGCGGACTTCGCCGCCCAGGCCAAGTTCGCCGACGATGATTGTATCGGCGGGGAAGGTTTTGTCGTTGATCGCTGAAATAATTGCGGCAGCGACTGCGAGATCGGCGGCGTGTTCGTCGATTTTGATTCCGCCGACTACGTTTACGAAGACGTCCTGGTCGTAGACCTTGAGGCCGGCGCGTTTGGACACGATCGCGAGCACCATTTGTAACCTCGACGCGTCATAACCGGATGTGCGACGAACTGGATTTGGGAAGAATGACTTGTCGACGAGTGCTTGAATTTCGACGAGGAACGGTCGCGATCCTTCCATGATGCAGGTGACGACAGAGCCAGGACCTGGCACGCGCTCTTTTAAGAATCGAGCCGACGGGTTCTCGACCGCAATTAATCCCTTCTCTGTCATCTCGAAAACGCCGATTTCTTCGGTGCTACCAAAACGGTGCTTGTTCGCACGAAGAATTCTGTACGTCGAGTCTGGGTCGCCTTCAAGGGTAAGAAGGGTGTCGACCAGGTGCTCGAGCGTCTTTGGCCCCGCAATAGTTCCTTCTTTAGTCACTTGGCCAATAATTAAAACCGGCGTGTTTGTAGATTTTGCGAAGCTGATCAGCTCGGTTGTCGCCGCTCGCACCGCAGTTGGCGTTCCTGGAAATGCGTCAGCTTCTGCCACCATCATGGTCTGAATAGAATCGACGATTACGATGCTCGGTTTTGCTTCTCTCGCGGCCGCAATAATTGCGCCAACATCGACTGCATTCGAAAACAGGATCGTGCCCGGGTTAATTCCGAGGCGTTCAAAGCGTAGGCGAACCTGGCCTTCGGATTCTTCGCCAGATGCGTAATAGGCCGTTTGAAAACCCGCAATCTGGGCCACGATGGTCGACTTGCCGATTCCCGGTTCACCAGCGAGGAGCGTTACAGATCCTGGCACGATTCCTCCGCCAAGGACTCGATCGAGCTCGGAAAGCCCAGTTGGGATGGGGGAGGTGACGGTGGCGGTGGCTTCGCCTAATTTCAAAACAGGCGCAGGTTTTGCGTGGCTGGTGCCTTTTGACCCCCCTAGCCCCCCCGGGAGGGGGGAACCATCCTCGGCTAATGTTCCCCATTTTCCACACTCCGTGCATCGCCCAGACCATTTTAGAACCTGGGTATCGCAGTGAGAACAGCTGTACATATTAGTTGCACATTGGAGAGTACTCCTTACTGTCAGCTGAGTCATCCTTCATGCAACAGTAGTCTTTGAAGTCGTATTCAAAGCAGCCGGCGGGATTATGACCAGAAACAATTGGTGTGCTGTTGGCTGTTGTACATGACCGTTTGCTAAGCTGTTTGCCATCAAGCTCGTAATGCCATGCTTCGCTGGTCAATCTGCAAAAACCATTGGCTGTCATGATTTGATTCATTGTGGTCATGTCTTTCACGTTGGCAATGAAATCACCCGGGCTACCTTCGGGGAAAATATCAACGGCTACATTTGAGGTATGAGGACAGTTTCTAGCTTGTCCGTTGGAAGTTAGAATGTTCGTTCCTGTGGCCGGATCAGTTACTCCGAGTAGCATTCCAGTTGCGGTAAAAGTTCTATTGGCATACGAAACTACGGTTGATCTGCCGTATGTACTTCCTGTTGGATCGCAGGTAGACGGTTTATGCGGTGAGCCAGGTGCCATGAAGCGCTCAAAGAATAATCTAGCTTGAACGCTAACGTCTCTGCTGGCGGAAGTAACTTGAATATTTTTTCCTGTTTGGGCGAAATATATACCGGCTGCTACGTTTAGTTTATCTAGTACTTCTTTGCCAACTCGGTTATTTGCAGTATTTACAATGAGGTGCGGCCCACTGATAGTGGTGACGTTCGGGTCATTTGGAATTGAGGCATCTGGTGGATTTTGGGCGAGTGTTTCCGGGTCTTCTTCTAGCTCAATTGTCTCTAATTTTTTGATCGATTCGATTTTCAACGGAACAAAAGCAACTGTCTGCGGACTAATTAAAAACGCTAAATCAAACGCAGCGAATAAAAGAATGAGTCCCATGATCGCATTCTTGATTCTTGTTTTTGCTTTTTCTACACGCTTAGAGCTGCCCCCAGCAATCACATACTCAAGCCCGCCAACCATGAGCATGACGATGGCCATGAGCGAGCCGGCTACTAGAAGAAAACGATACGCCGCTTGAATGTACAAACTAATTAAACTAGAAGTGACTACTCCGCCATTTTTACTAACTGCCCCCGTAAGGTCGAGGCCTGGAATCGGGACATTCAGAATTGGGATGACGGGGACGGAAGGTTTCGTCGCGTCGACGGGGACATCGCCAGGTGGTGGTACGAAAGGTGTGGTTGGGGCGACGATGCATTTGAATGACATGAGCCCATCATCACCACATGCTGTTATGCATTCATTTTCAGTAACTGGTCCGACTGGTTTTCTGGCCCAGGAATAAACCGGAATGTTACACTCGCAAAGAAAATCGGCTGGATTTGTAGTACAGGATTCGTACGTTGTTAAATTAGCGAGGCTCGTATTTGCTCCCATTTGAACGTCACCATTATCTTTGCAGTAGTTGAATTGAAAAGAAGCAGCTAATATATCATCACATCCCGTCTGGCAATCGAGTTCGGTCGTGACATTTGGGAGTTGCTGTATGTCTCCAGTATCAGTTGTACACCAGCATTCGCTAGCGGTTGGCGAGTTAATACAATCAAGAGCCGCAAAAACTGGCTTCGGCGAAAAGCTGAAAGTTAGAAGGACAGCGAAGATGGCTAAGAAGACGTGTTTCACATGCGGGTGGTAAGGGCGTCTATGGCGCGAGTGAGTTCGGCGAGTGTTAGATTGCCGGTGTAGCGCTGGCCATTGAGGAAGACGGTGGGGGTGAGAGTGACATGAAGTGCTACACCTTCATCATAACCTCGTTGTACAAGCGGGAGGGTGTCCTGGTTTGTCAGACACTGGCCAAAGGCGTTTGCCTTAAGCTTGAGATTTGCGGCCGTGGCCGTGTAGAAGTCGGTTGATAACAAGGGCTGATTATTCATGAGTACATCATGAAATTCCCAAAACTTGTTTTGTTTGCCGGCGCATCTGGCGGCTACGGCAGCTGGAATGGCTTCTGTGTGGGCACTGCTATTTGGCATATCCTTCCAGACTATTCGTAGAGACGTGCCGTAGTTTGTGCGAAGAGTTTTTAGAACGCCTTCAAAAACGGCGCAGGTTTCGCACTGAAAATCTTCATAGGCCACGAGCGTTACTTTGGCGGTTGCTGGGCCAAGCTGAGGGTCGGCGCTCGTAATTTCCGGCGAGGTGATAATTTTCTGGCCAGTGAATGTAATAGAATTCTTCGTTTTTACTGAGAGCGCAAAAAAGAGAAAGATAATGGCCGTGACCCCAATGATAACTGCAAAGAATTGCCAGAAATATTTCATAGCTATTTTAGTCTAAGCGAGTTGAGTCGGCCGGATGCGTCAGAGAAAAATAGCATGTCAAGGGCGGGGGAGACAGAAAGGCTCGACATCTGGGTGTTTACAGCTGGAGTAGCTACAAGTGACGTTTTAAGTGTGCTCAAATCAACTTTGTACAAGTTGTCGAAGGCCGTAATGAGTGATGGTGCAGAACCGCCGCCGGCTGGCATGGATGTTGGCACGGCGCAGTAGAGGAAATCACTGGTGGCAAACGTACATTTTGAGGCGAGTGTCATGAGTGGAATCTGTTTGCGGGTAGCTGTTTTTTGATCGCCATCTTTATCTGCGTACCAAAGTGTTGCTTTATAGTCTTGGCCAGCGTCTGCGACCGAGTAAATCAAGTGAGCCGAATCCGGTGCCCACTTAGGTGAAAAGTTCGAGCCAGTTACAAAGAGCACGCCGGCGTCTTTGCCGTCTTTGCCAATGAGATACACGCTGTTCTGGCCAAAGGTACTTGAGGCAGTTGATCCTGTGGCTGAGAAGCCAACTATGTTCCCGTCAGGCGACATGTTCACGCTCACTTTATCCTGGTTCGTCCCAAGCGCGGCAATTGGGGTAGCCGATGAACCGTCGGCCGAGGTAATGACTAGAGCACGAGCGGAAGGATCAGTAGCGATGCTTTTAGTTGCAATAGTGCTGCCGTCTTGGGAGAAGGAGAATCCTTCCCAGTGCGCCGGTAGAGTTGATTGGGTAGCTGTATCAAAGTTATAGACCACGTTTGAACCGTCTGGAAACTCGATAGCGGCAATCGTTCCAGCGGCATCAAAGGTTACGCCCGAGGCAGATGGAAACTTAGCGTCAGACATGGCTTTAGCGTTCCCGTTCGCGTCGATTGTGTAGAATTTCCCGTCGCCTGGATCGTAATATGAAACGTTGCCGTTAGCCGTGACTGTTGGTGACTTAACTGCGCTCGTGGTCAGCGTAGTTGTCGAAGTAACTCCGCCTTGAGCAATTGCGGAGATCGGCAATCCACCTGGTCCAGTTGGCGTAGTCACGCTACCTGGGACAAACGGAGTCCCGGCGCCAGCACTTGGCAGGCCGCCGGCAACTTGTGTTGGACCAGGTTCTTGGCTAATAGGCACTACGCTTGGCTTGGCTCTAAAAAATAGGAAGTACATTCCAGCGCCAATGGCTATAGTTACTACCCCAAGGAGTAGGAGTCTGACGATCATTTGATTGCGTTCGTTCATAGGAGATTTGGTGGCGGTTTATCAACCGAATAGAGCAAAAATCGAACCTGAATAGTAGATGCCGTAGGCTAGAGCCGTGAGGAGGATGAAACCAAGGGCGCCTATAGTAATAAAAACCGGTACTGTAACAAGAAGCGTAAATGCGAGATCGGCGGTATCAACAATTTGTGAGATTGTGCCGAAAAGTACATACGGAGGAAGTGCGATATCAATTGCCTTGTTGGCCGTGTAGCTCGCCGCATCACCAGCTGACGTTCCTACGTTGGTAGCCGGAGGAATTAGTATGGTTCGTCCAAAGCGTGCGTACTTATAAGCAATGTCTGTTGCTGTCCCGATGCCTAAATCAGTTTCTAGGGCAGCTCCTTCGGTAACATCGGCCAGTGCGCCGGCTCCATCAGCACCCCATCTGACAGCAAATTGCATTGCTTCGGTTTTTGCTTTTTCCGCTAGCGCGTTTGCAGCTTTGTCGGCCATTTTTTGTTTGGCGCCACGAATGGGACCGAGTTGGGAAACGTCAGTGTCTAGGCTTTGTTGTCTCAGCTGATCCTCGGCCAATCTGTATGTCATGTCTTGTTCGCGTGCTTCTTCACTTGAGCCGTATTCTCTAAAAGTATCGCGACTAGTAGCGCTTTGGATCATCCGCTGACGTTCGGCCGCTGCCCACCCGGCTTGATCTGAAAGCCCAGCCATATGCGAGCCTCCGCCCCCTCCGCCCGCCTCTTCTATTTGATCTCCCTCAATGTCTTCGAGCTCTGCTCCTCGGGAGAATGTGCTGTCTGCCATTAGTGAAGCGCCCAGCATAGCTGCTCGAACATTTTTTGTGGCAGCGCCGGACATTTTGCTTAATATGGATGGCTCTGCGCGTTTTGCGGCATTTTTATCTTGACGCAAATTAGCCGCGGCATTTTGCGGATTAAAAGTTTGCGCTGTGGCAGTGGCTGCCATATGCGCTTAAGTATACCAGAAACCTACAGCACCTCTACGCTTTTCTTCCCGGCACGAACTCGATAATTTCTTGTCTTCTTTCCAATATTGCTTAGCACTTTGTCAGCCAATGGTCGTTCAATAGATTCGGCGATAACTCGTCTAACATCACGTGCGCCAAATTTAGGGTTTACGGATTTGACCAGTTGTTCAAGCGCTTTTGTATCAGCTTTTAGTGAGATTCCGCGGTTTTTTAGGCGAGCCTCCAGTTCCTTGATTTCGCGGACGGCAATCTTCTGCATGTCGACGAGCGTCAGAGAGCTGAACAGACAGACGCGATCAATGCGGTTCAAGAATTCGGCTTTGAAGCTATCTTCAAGAACCGCGCGCATGTCAGTTTTTTCTTTGATAGCTTTGCCAGTGAAGCCTACGGCGCCACGCTCGAATAATTCTCGACCAGCATTTGAGGTCATGATGATGACAGTATTGCGGAAGTTCACGGGTGTTCCTGTGGCATCGGTAATTGTTCCTTCGTCGAGTATCTGAAGTAGGAGATGATGAATATCGGCGTGAGCTTTTTCAAGCTCGTCAAATAAAACCACGGAATATGGCCTGGCTTTGACCGCGTCAGTTAATCGCGCGGTTTCGCGGTAACCAATATAGCCAGGGGGAGAGCCAATAAGTTTGCTGGCACTAAAGCTTTCCGTATATTCGCCCATGTCTAATCTGATCAAGGCCTTTTCATCTTCAAAAACTTCTGCCGCCACTGCTTTGGCCATTTCGGTTTTACCAACTCCGGAGGGGCCGACGAACATGAATGACGCCAGCGGTCTATCAGTTCTTTGAAAACCAAGCTTAGCGCGAATAATACTGGAGGCCACGGCCTCTACTGCCTCGGTCTGTGCAAGGACTCGGTTTGCAAGTCTGGCTTTAAGTGTTTTTAGTTTGTCGCCATCGTCGGACTCGAGCCGTTCAAGCGGGACGCCGGTAACTGTTGCTGCAACTCGCCGTACATCGTCAGTTGTAATGTCGAGTTTTTTGGTTCGGTACGCGCTACCAACCTCGTCCAGCAGATCAATCGCTTTGTCTGGAAAAGCTTTGTGCGGGAAATATCGGCCAGAGATTTCGACTATAGTCGCAAAGGCTTCTTTGGCAAATTTTACGCCGTGATGCTTGGCGTAGGCGGGTGCTAGGCCAGCCAGAATCAGTTTGGTTTCTTCGGCTGATGGTTCACGCACAGTAATGGCGGCAAACCGGCGGGAAAGTGCGCCGTCATCTTCAATGTGCTTTTTGAACTCTTCGCGCGTGGTTGCGCCAATAACGCGAATCTCACCGCGAGCAAGCGCCGGTTTCATGATGTTCGCTGCGTCCATAGCGCCACTGCCCGAACCTGCGCCGACCAGCGTATGCAGTTCGTCAATAAACAAAACAGTATTTTTTGCTTCTTTCAAATCTTCAATCACGTCATGTAATCGTTCTTCAAAGTCGCCTCTGTACATGGCACCGGCCAGCAAAGCCGCCATGTCTAGCATGTAAATTTTTGTGTCTTTGAGTGCGGTCGGAGCGGTGCCGTCAACAATTCGCTTGGCTAGTCCCTCGACAATAGCTGTTTTGCCAACCCCCGGGTCACCAAGCAAGAGGGGATTATTTTTTGATTTGCGGGATAAGATGCGAGCGAGTCTATCAATCTCGATGTCGCGACCAATCAATGCGTCGATTTTTTTGACGTGGTCGGCGTGAGTGAGCTCGACGCTAAAAAACTGGAGAGCGTTTTGTTCATTTTTCGGCACTTCGTCATGAACATGTCCACATTCTGCGCACGGTTTGGACGCCTCTTTTTGTGCCTCTCTTGTGCCAATTGGTCTAGTTTCGGCGGGCAAAGCAGGGGCGCGAGTTTGTCTGAAAATATCCGCCAACGCTTCTTCGATTGACGCTGTTTCTACACCAGCTTGGTCGAGTAATGTGGTGATTGTATGCGGTCGAAGGGCAAGAATTCCGTAAAGCAAATGTTCCGTACTGACAATTTGATGATCGTGCAGATTTGCAGTCAGCATCGCTTTTTCCATGGCCGCTTTCGCCTCGATTGATAAAAATGGACGTTTTGCTTTGTCTGGTATGCCGAAGGCTGAAGTTCTGCTTGGCTTTTTGAGTGACTCGATAACTTCTACGTCCAGCCCAGACTTTTTTAGAAGTTCCGCGCCTAAACAGCCTTCTTCCGTGCCAATCGCCCAAAACAAATGCTCAGGCGTAATTGCTTCGCTTCCTTCCTCTATAACAAGCGTCAACGCTCTAGTGAGCGCTGCGTTTAGATGAGGCGAAAATTTATCTACAAGTTCAGGCATAGGCTAACCTCCCATTTCTCTTAGGCGTTTAACTCTTTCGGCGACCGGTGGGTGAGTGGCGAACAAGGCTGATACTTTATTGCCAAACGGATTAGCGATGAACAAGTGAGCGGTAGCTCGATTGGCCTTTTCCATTGGGATGTTTGCACCGGAGATTTTTTCGAGCGCACTCGCGAGTCCTTCTGGGAATCTCGTAAGTAGCGCACCGGACGCGTCGGCGAGATACTCGCGTTGTCGTGAAACTGCGAGCTGGATGATCTGTGCGAGGATCGGCGAGAGAATTGAGAGCACAATGCCGATAATTATAAAGGCAATCATTCCGTCATTTTTCTTGCCACCAAATCTGGCGTGCAAGAAGATATTACTCATGAGCATGATGGCGCCGACGAGCACAACGACAATCGTCATCACGCGCAAATCATAGTTTTTGACGTGCGAGAGTTCATGCGCCGCTACGCCTTCTAGTTCTTGCTTGTCGAGAATAGCGAGGAGACCTGTTGTGAACGCAATCGACGCTGTCTTTGGATCACGACCAGTCGCAAACGCGTTCGGCGAGGCTTCGTCCATGATGTAGACCTTTGGCATCGGTACGCCGTCTGCTATACAGAGGTTTTCGACAATGTTCCAAATCTCCGGCGCATCACTTTTCTGAATTTGCTTAGCGCCGTTTACCGCTAGCGCAATCTTGTCAGAAAAGTAATAGCTAAAGAGGGAATAGAAAGTAGCAAACACCGTCCCAATGACAATCGACGATCCCGCATCAACGTCATTCGCGGCTCCAAAGACTACACTCAAAAGCACGATCACCGCGCAGGCGATGGCAATCAGAAGCCAAGTTTTTCGCTTGTTCGCGGTGATTTGTGAATACATACTAGAATTTTACTTCAGGAACAGCATTCGCCTCATCTGGTGCATCGTAGAAATCGTATTTCTTGAAGCCGAGGGAATTGGCAATCATGTTGTTTGGGAAAACGGCGATCTTTATGTTGAAATCCCGAACCTGGCCATTGTAGAAACGGCGGGAGGCCTGGATCTTGTCTTCGGTGTCGACGAGCTCGGTCTGTAACTGGCGGAAATTGTCATTAGCCTTCAAATCTGGATAGCTTTCAGCTACGGCGAACAAGGACTTCAAGGTGTTCGTCAGCATGCCTTCAGCCTTAGCGTGTTCCGCTGGGGTTGAAGCTTGCATGGCCTGTGAACGAGCCTCTGTTACTTTAGTGAAAACAGAATCTTCATGTTGAGCGTAGCCTTTGACGGTATTTACGAGGTTCGGGATCAAGTCATAGCGACGCTTGAGCTGAACTTCAATGTCCCCAAGTGCTTCTTCAACTCTCGTTTTGAGCGTGATCAAACCGTTATACACGGCCATTAGCCAAAAACCGATCGCTACGAGCACCAAGACGATGATAGGTAAGAACATCATATCTTTGCTTTGAAGATTAAAGAGTATTAGCATTACTGTAGTATCCTTTGACCATCTATGCAACTACCAGAACATATTTTCAAGGCTAACGATATTCGCGGTTTGCTTGAGGAGGTAACGCCGGAGATTGCTTATCTAGCTGGGCGAGCAATTGTGCGTAAGACTGGCGCAAAAACGGTCGTAGTTGGTCGCGACATGCGGTCGACGAGTGAATCTTTGCAGTCTGAGGCTATTCGAGGCATTAAAAGCATGGGTGCGAACGTCATTAACATCGGTTTGACGACTACGAGCGTGTTCAATTTTGCAACGTCGAGCATGGGCAAGGTCGATGCCGGCCTAATGGTGACCGCTTCGCATAATCCTGCGGAGTATAACGGTATAAAATTTGCTGACGGCACTGGTTTGCCGATTCCTGGACCGGCAATTCTCGACGAAATCAACAAAGATAATGAAAAAGTGCACGCCGAGGGCTTAGTGACGGATCACGACATTATTGAGGAGTATGTCGAGTTCTGTGTTCGTAACGCGCACTTGTCAGACGTGAAAGGAATGAAGATCGCTGTTGATTACGGAAACGGCATGGGTTCTATCGCGCTTCGGCCTCTAGCATTTAGGCTCGGCATTGAGCTCACCGAACTTTACGCAGATCCTGACGCACGGTTTCCGAATCATGAAGCGAACCCGAACAAGCGCGAGACATTAGCTGACATCGAGAGACTCCTCGCTGGCGGTGAATTTGCATTCGGGGTTGCGCTTGACGGTGACGCTGACCGAATCGGATTCCTCGATAACATCGGTGCGCCATTGCGAGGTGACGAGGTGCTCGCGCTATTCGCCGCCGACGAACTTGAAAGAAATCCCGGCGCAACAATTATTTATCAACCAAACCACACCTGGGCCACGCTCGACGCCATTAATGAACACGGCGGAAAAGGCGTTTTGCGACAAATCGGTCGTACTCGTGTGGTCGAGGGTATGCGTACGGAACACGCCCGCTTGGGCGGGGAAGTCTCCAGTCATTTCTTCTTCGCCGAAACCGCTGGCCTCGAGTCTGTCGATTTCGCGTTTTGTAGAATGATCTCAATCATTGCGAAAGCAAAAAAACCACTCCACGAAATCTCTGCTCCTCTTCGTAAATATTCAAACAGTTGGGAAGTGAATTTCGAGGTTCACGACAAAGTCGCAGTGACAAAGCGTGTCGAAGACGCTTTTCTCTCTCAGGCCACGAGCGTCAACAGACTCGACGGCATCCGTTGCGAGTTCGGTCGCGACTGGTGGTTCATCCTCCGCGCCTCAAACACTGAGCCATTATTGCGTCTCATCGTCGAAGCGACGAGCAGAGAACTGATGGAGAGTAAGAGGGACGAATTAGCTCGAATCATCGCTATCTAGTACAATCTCTCCATTATGTTGCTCACCATTTTTATTTTTCTTTTAGTTCTTTCTTTGCTTGTTGTTGTTCATGAGCTTGGCCACTATATTGCGGCGCGGCAGATGGGGATGGATGTGGAGGAGTTTGGGTTTGGTTTTCCGCCACGGTTGTTTGGGCGGAAGGATAAGAATGGCATGATGTGGAGCGTAAACTTGATTCCGCTTGGTGGTTTTGTGAAGCTAAAGGGTGAGAATGGCGAGAACAGACATGAGACTGGAGCCTTTGCACATAAGAGCATTCCGGCACGTCTGTATGTTTTGTTCGCTGGCGTAATCATGAACTTTTTGTTAGCCTGGGTTTTATTCTCGGCCGGTTTTTTGTTCGGCCTCCCGTCAATTATTGAGGGAATAAATTTTAAGTCGGCCATTATTTCTAATCGCGCCGTGAACGTGATGCAGGTTCTCCCGGATTCGCCAGCGGCTCAAGCGGGAATTGCTGAGGGGGATCAGCTAGTTACAGTCGACGGCCAAATTTATTCTACCGGTGAAGAAACTCGCACAGCCTTGGCGCCACATGCGGACGGTTCGCCGATTGCCATCACTTTCAAGCATGACGGAAAACTTGTTCGCGCTGACATGGTTCCAGAATTTAATGCAGAGGCTGACAAGGCAATCATCGGCGTCGCTTTAGTTGAAACCGGAACCGTTCGCTTTCCGTTTTACATCGCGCCAATCAAAGGACTTGAGACAACAGCTGGCATGAGTTATGACGTAGTTGGCGCTTTTGCTGGCTTGATTGCCGGCGTATTCCAGCATAAGAACGTGGCAGCCGAACTATCTGGTCCAATTGGTATTGCTAATTTAACTGGTCAAGTCGCTCGCCTGGGCTTCTGGCATTTGGTCCAGTTTGCAGCCATGTTGTCAGTAAACCTCATGGTTTTGAACGCCTTACCGTTCCCCGCGCTTGATGGTGGCCGAGCCCTGTTTGTCGCCATTGAAGGCATCCGCCGAAAGCCAAACAGCCTTCAGTTTGAACAAGCTGCCCACACTATTGGCTTTGCGTTGTTGATCTTGCTGGTATTGTTTGTTACATATAAAGATATTGTGAAGTTATTTTAGGGTGTAGGGTGTAGCGTGTAGGAAGAAGGGAGTATGAAAATACAATCGTACGAAGATCTTGAAGTGTGGAAAAAGTCGATGGATCTCGTCGAGAAGATTTATTTGATTACTAAGATGTTTCCGACGGATGAGCGGTTTGGGTTGATCTCGCAGATGCAACGAGCCGCCGTTTCAATTCCAAGTAACATTGCTGAAGGTTATCGACGTCGAGGAAGAGGGGACTATCTTAAATTTCTTGGGTACGCATATGGTTCGGGAGCTGAGCTAGAAACGCAACTCGAAATTTCCTTTAGATTGAAGTACTGTATGGAGGCTCGATACACAGAGACAAAATCTTTGCTAACAGAAGTCATGAAAATGTTTAATGTCATGATGTGGCGTCTTGAATCCACCCGCCCATCTGCGACACCCTACACCCCACGCCCTACCCCCTATGATAAATAAATTACAAGAACTTGAAACCGAATGTCTCAAAGCCTTCTCGACTATCTCGACGGCGGCCGAACTTGAAACTACTCGCGTAGCTTTTCTTGGTCGAAAGGGCCGGCTCGCCGACATCATGGCTGACTTGCCAACTTTGTCGCCGGACGAAAAACGGGCTGCTGGTCAGAAGGCTAATGAAGTGAAGTCCGCAATAGAAGGCGCGTTTGAAGCTGCAAAAGCCAGACTCGACGCGGCTGAATCTGCATCACGTGCTGAAAAAGAATGGCTCGACATCTCACTTCCTGGAACCGAACCAGCCGTTGGCCATCTTCACATTACAAGTCAGGCGATAGAAGACATTTCCGATATTTTTTCGCGCATCGGTTTCGTCAGAGCTCGACATCCAGAAATCGATTGGGATTATTACGCGTTCGAATCTCTCAACATGCCAAAGGATCATCCAGCGCGTGATGATTGGGAAACTTTTTTCGTCGAGGGTGAAAATGGGAAGGTTGCGGAAGGCGAAAAGGGTAAAATCGTTCTTACCCCTCATACCAGCAATGCCCAGGTGCGAGAAATGGAAAAGGGTCAGTTGCCAATCCGCATGATTAACATCGGTAAATGCTACCGCCGACAATCTGATACTCGACATCTTTCCATGTTCCACCAATTCGAAGGTTTAGTGATCGACAAGACCGCGACTGTGGTCGAGCTCAAGGGCGTTTGCGACTACTTCGCAAAGCAATTTTTCGGTGAAGGCAGGGTAACCCGCCTACGTCCGTATCATTTCCGTTTCACCGAACCCAGTTTCGAACTCGACATCTCCTGCGGCATGTGCGCGGGAACCGGTTTGGTCGCTGGTGTGAAATGCAAACTCTGCAAAGCCGGTTGGCTTGAACTCGGCGGGGCCGGCATGGTGCATCCGAACGTTCTCAAGGCTGGCGGACTTGATCCAAAAGAATACCAAGGCTTCGCCTTCGGCTGGGGCGTCGAGCGTACCGCTATGATGCGTTCCGGTTTGAACATCGACGATATCCGCATTATGTATAGAAATGACCTGAAGTTCCTTGAACAGTTTTAAATGTGGAAAAGGACTTTGATAAATGGAATGTAGTGAAGCAAACACTTCATCATCGACGGCATAAAATGTTTGTAAAAGAACGAGAAGTTTGGTGGTGTTCGATCGGCGTCAATGTAGGACATGAGGAAAATGGAAAAAATGAGACCTACGAAAGACCGGTGTTGATTCTCAGAAAGATGCAACCGGAACTATTCCTCGCGGTTCCATTGTCGACAAAACTCAGAGAATCAATATCACGATTCGAACACCGGAGAAAAGAAAAAAATGAAGCGGTACTCTTGGGTCAGCTGCGTATACTAAGTACGAGCAGACTTCAGCGCAGAATGTGGCGAATGGCTGAGGGAGAATTTGAGGAAATCAAGAAACAGCTAAAAGATCTCATATAAAATCGAAACGCGCCCGTATGGGCGCGAATCTCGGGGGCCTTACGGCCATGTGTAATCGCAGTATATCATAGTTTCTGAAAAGTACAAATATGAACATTCTCGCTTCGTACAACTGGATTAGAGAGTACCTCAACACGACTTTATCAGCCGACGAGTTCGCAAAAGAGCTGTCACTCAAATCCATGTCCGTTGAAAAAATCGACGCTCTTTGGGGTAAGTTTGAACACATGGTAGTCGGCGTCATTAAGGAAATCAAAGCGCATCCAAATGCGAATAAACTTCGTATTGCGGTAACCGACATTGGCGACAAGACCGTCGAGATCGTCTGCGGAGGATCGAATCTAGAAGTCGGCCAGCGCGTATTTGTCGCACTTCCTGGTGCGAAAGTTAAGTGGCACGGCGAAGGTGAACTGGTCACGCTCGCTGAAGTAGAAATTCGCGGTGTCAAAAGCATTGGCATGATTTGCGCGCCAGCCGAAGTCGGGTTCGACAAAATTCCTGCGGGCGATCATGAGATTTGGGACTTGTCGAAAATCACGGACGCAAAAGCTGGCACATTAATCGTTGACGCGCTCGAACTCCAGGACACGATTTTTGACATCGAGGTCACAACAAACCGCCCAGACTGCATGAGCATTATGGGTCTTGCAAGTGAAGGCGCTGCAGCTGTAGACGGTCATTTCGGTTTCGCTCCTCCCCCTCCACGCAGTGGAGGGGGTAAGGGGGGAGGACAAACCATTAGCGTGTCGATCGAGTCAAAGAAGTGTTCGCGCTACATGGCGGCCGTAGTTAAGAACGTCAAAGTCGGTCCATCACCTTGGTGGCTCCAAAAGAAGTTGCTTCTCGCCGGTCATCGTCCAATTAACAACATTGTCGACATCACTAATTTGGTTTTACACGAACTTGGCCAACCCCTGCATGCATTCGACGCGTCGAAAATTCGCGGTAATCAAATTATTGTTCGTGATGCAAAGAAGGGCGAGAAGATGAAAGCTCTGGACAACAAAGAATACACGCTCTCAAAGTCTAATTTGGTAATTGCTGACGCCGAAGGGCCAATGGCTGTTGCTGGCGTAATGGGCGGGGAAGTGAGTTCGACAACTAACGAAACAACCACAGTCGTCTTTGAAGCAGCGACATTTGATGCCGTATCGGTTCGTCGTACGGCTCGTGATCTGAACTTGTATTCTGACTCGCAACTTGTTTTTGAAAAAGGTTTATCTACCCAGGCTGTACCAATTGCCATGGCGCGAGCGCTTGAGCTGGTCGAGCAACTAGCCGGGGGAGTTGTCGAGGGTTTGACTGATGTTCAACCGAAGGCTTATAAGCCGCTTGTTTTCAAGACCTCGACCAAGAAAATCCGTTCTAGAATTGGCGTTGATGTTTCTGATGAGCAAATTCAAAAGATTCTAACAAAGCTCGGCTTCATGCTTGAGGTCAAGGGCTCGACCATCACGGCAACGATTCCTTTCTGGCGCGATCATGACATTGAATCGGAGGTCGACCTGACCGAAGAAGTCGCTCGCATGTACGGCTATCACAACATGCCGTCGATTCTTCCTGCCGTTACTCCGCCTCCAGCTGTCGACGATATTGCTGTAGTTTGGGAACGCAAACTTAAGCGCTTACTCGCCTCACTCGGTTACACTGAATTCTTCGGAACGTCGCTCATTGACGGTCGGGATCTTGAGCGTTTCGGTATCACGCCGCTCGACGCTGTCAAAATCTTGAACCCGCTGGCCGAGGACTTGGCCTACATGCGCCCGACGCTCATTCCGTCGATCTTACGTGACATCGAAAAGAATCAGGCAACTACCGGCTCGGCCAATATTTTCGAATTATCTCGTGTGCATCTCCCCGACACCCTACACGCTACCCCCTACGCCCTTCCTCTCGAACAGTATCGCTTAGCTATCGCCGACTATGGCTATGACAACTCCGAAGCCGCTTTTATGGGTCTCAAGGGCACGCTTGAACGACTCGGCAAAGAAACTGGCATTACTTTCTCTCTTACTCGCGTGAACGAGGCGCCACGTTTCCATCCTGGTCGGGCGGCTGATATTCACGCTGAACTAAACGGCGTTCGAACTCTCGCTGGCATGATGGGGGAGATTTCACCGGCCGTAGAAAGTGCTTTTGGTCTAGAGAAGCAAGTATTCTTGATCGATCTCAACCTTGAGGCACTTCTTCCGCACCTCAAAAAGTCTTTGCGCTACGAGCCTCTCACGTCTTTCCCCGTTTCTCGTCGCGATATCTCGTTTGTTGTTAATGAACGCATCGCCTTTGAGGACCTAACATCAGTAATTGGTGCCTCAACAACTTTACAACTCCACAACTCCATAACTCTCGTCGACATCTACCGCGGTGCCGGCGTAGACAATGGCAAAAAGTCTTTGACGCTATCCTTAACCTTCTCCGCGGCCGATAGAACCCTAACCAGCGATGAGGTCGAATCCGAAATTAAACGCATTACCACAGCTCTCGAGGGCAAATTCGGCGCAACCATGCGTGGGTAGTGGTATTATTTAGTAAACGACACCCTACTCCCTACACGCTACACCCTATGTTAGGAACCCAAGACATTCTCTTCATCGTTCTCGCCTTCTGCGCTCTCTGGTTCACGGCCTTCCTCTGTTGGCTACTCTTTCAAGCCGCTGGACTTCTTAAGCGCTTGCATGGATTAGTCGACGAACTCAAGACTAAGCTCGACAACCTAGAAGCCAACATCTCCGGGATGAAAAGAAAATTCGACGGCAACATTGCACTCATAACTGGAATTGCTGATGGAGTACGAAGAATTATCGAGGCTATGAAGGGAAGAGATGGGTTTACTTCAACCAAAAAAACGTATAAGGGAGATGATGAAGAGATGCTCTAGGAAGCGCATATATGATCGAACATGTTGCTTTCGGTTGATGAGATCGCAATTAAGGAACGGGCGGACGCGCAAGCGCGAGAGATGAAGACTCGGATCGCGAAAGAAATGACGGATAAGACTATCTATTTACCCGACGAATTTCCTGTTTCGGTTTTTATGGCCGGCTCTCCGGGTGCGGGGAAGACCGAGTCATCTCGAAACCTTATTGCGAGGTTGACTGGTGACGGTCGTGCGGTTCTGAGGATAGATACCGATGAGTTGCGTTCGTTGTTTTCGGAGTATAACGGCCATAACTCACATCTCTTCATGAGCGCAACTTCTTTTCTCGCAGACAAGATTCACGATCTTGCTTTGAAGAACGGACAGAGCTTTGTTTTTGACGGAACTCTTTCGAACATAAAACGCTCTCGCGAGAATATTGAGCGATCTCTATCGCGGATAAGGTTTGTCCAGATCGTGTATGTGTATCAAGATCCCTTATTGGCTTGGAGTTTTGTAAAGGCTCGCGAGGCAAAAGATGGGAGGGCTATTCCAAAGAGTGATTTTATAGCGAAGTTCTTTGCCGCAAGAGAGAATGTAGATGCTTTAAAGAAGGAGTTTGGTGATAAAATCCGAGTAGATATGGTCGTGAAGAATATTGATGGTTCTGACTATAGTTACAGCGAAAATATCGACGTTGTTGACAGTCAGATTTTTGAAAAGTACACTAAAATTCAACTTGAAGGTTTGATTGACTAATTGCTATGTCTACAGGAATTATTGCCGCTTTACGGTCTGGAGGCTCTGACCGCTCGAGCGCATTTTCAAAGTTTTTTCGCGAGGCATCTTCAACTGAAAAGAAGAAGGTTTTTCTGGATGTTGCAAAAAAAGCCAGTCAAGATCAGCGCGATGTCATGAAAGCACTTCGTCCATAGAAATAAAAGGAGTCCCTGTCGGCAATGGCGGGGATTTTTGTTTTGTAAGGCTTATTACCGGAGCCGGTAAAAAGTATTCAGGATAGTTAGAGGTATTTTGCTGTAACAAAAAAACCGATCAAATGATCGGGTGCTTTGTAGAAGTCGCGTCTCAAGAAGTCGTCCTCTTCAGCTTAGACCCGAGGAGCCCCCCGGGGAACACTGAAGCGCTTCAAGAGGTATTATTGCAACTTCGCCTCAAATATATCTCAAAATATCGGCTCCGTAAACTTACCCACAATGTACCTAATGAGCAATCTATATTACTTCATCGTCGGCAGGAACGAGAGTTGAGGAATATTCCGTTTACGCTACTTGACTAGTGTAAACAAAAGTATATAATCTGTTTATACTAGCTATTTTGCATAAACAAAAAAATTATATGCCAAAAAACATATTGGGTAATTTGAAGAAACATAAGAGCGGGTATCAATACCTTTCACTTTCGGCATTCCCGCCTGAGTTAAAGGAGGTGCTTTCTGGTGCATTATTAGAGAAGGCTGATTATGCACAATTTTGCTTGGGCAAGCTTTCCGGTATTACTCACCTTCTTCCGGATGTAGATTTTTTCATTTCTTCGTATATAACTAAAGACGCTACCTCTTCTTCGCAGATCGAGGGAACAAAAGCCACTATGGCCGACGCCTTTGAATATGCGGCAAATCCCAACGACGATAATTCTGATGCCGATGATATTTCGCATTATATTTCCGCACTTCATTACGGTCTTAAGCGACTAGGCGGAGATAATTTCCCCTTCGCTTTGCGTTTTATCAAGGAGCTTCATAAAGAATTAATGAAGAATGCAAGGTCGACTCATTTTTCCGATCCAGGTGAGTTTCGCACGTCTCAAAACTGGATTGGTGGCACTACTCCAACCAATGCTAGTTTTGTGCCTCCTGCGCCGGAAGAACTCACTCGACCATTAAAAGATCTTGAGAGCTTCATACACGTCAGACACTTTCATCCGGTACTTCAAGCCGGCTTGCTTCATGCACAGTTCGAAACCATTCACCCATTTTTGGACGGTAACGGAAGAACGGGCCGGTTATTGATTACATTCTATTTGATTCAGCAAAGACTTCTTGAGAGACCGGTGCTGTTTTTGTCTTCTTACTTTAAGAAGCATCAGAAGCTCTACTATCAGAGGCTTTCCGGATACCACCATGGTGAAATCGGTCCATGGCTTGATTTCTTTCTTGATGGAATTATCGAGACTGCAGAGCAGGCTATTTCGGTATCTATCGCCGTTACTGCCTTGAGAGATAAGGATTTAAAAACGGTAGCGACTCTCGGAAAATCAGTCTCTGAAGTTTCTTCGAATATTCTTCAGCGCTTATACCAGAATCCGATCGTGTCTACAGCGCTAATAGAACAGTGGACCGGTTACACTAGACCAGGTGTTATCAAAATCATTGATAAGTTGATGAAAGTGGGAATTCTAGAACTTTATCGCAAGGGGGAGGGTACGAAACCGTCTGTGTATATTCATCGTGAATATGTAAACTTGTTTGCTGAAAAGTAGGAATGTGCAATTAGTGCACATTCTAAGCAAACAATCCGATCTTCCGACCGGATTTTTGTTTTAAGGTGAATTCCGAATTTTCGCCCTAATTTGTTTATGGTTTGGGATTGTTTGTTCAACCAGTTTCCAAAACCTCACCGAGTGATTCATCTGCGCCAAATGACACAGTTCATGGACGACAATATAGTCCACTTGTTCCTGTGTCAGATGAACAATCCGATAATTAAAACTCAGCGTTCCCGTACTGGTACAACTACCCCAACGAGTTTTCTGATTTCTGATAGATACTTTCTTCCAGGACAACTTATAGAATTTATTGAAATAGTCGAGTCTCGACTCCACAAGTTCAAGCGCCCTATCTTTTAGCCGACCATAATCAGCCCTCGTCCCGCCACGTAGTAGACTTGGCGGTCGAGCCTTGGCTTTGGCGACGTGTTCAACTATCCACGCCGACTTCTGTTCGACGAACTGATTGATCATCCATGCTGGCACGCGCTTGTGTGCGGTGACCGTACACGCCCCATCCGCGCCAATGCGAATACGTATCCCACGCGAGCGGGGGTGGCGTTTTAGTGCGAACTCGACGGAGGGCATAGCGTGGACATGGTATCAGTAAGGCGATTAAAATTGAACCTCGATTTCTTGCGTCATATGTGGGAGAATGGCGTACAGTGCGGATATCCATTCGCGTAGCATATAAACAGTCCAGATATGACCAAAGAACAAGAACGTTCAGAGCTGCACCGTGCCATTTGGCAAATTGCTAATGATCTTCGAGGAAGCGTGGATGGGTGGGATTTTAAGCAATATGTGCTTGGAATGCTTTTTTATCGGTTTATCAGCGAGAATTTAACGAATTACATTAATTCCGAGGAGCGTCGCACGGGAAAGAAGGATTTTGATTACGCCACACTTTCAGATAAGGAGGCTGAATTTGGTCGAGCCGATACGGTGCAGGAGAAAGGTTTTTATATTCCGCCGAGGGATCTTTTTGTTAACGTTCGCAGTAAAGCTAGAAATAACCCCAATCTCAACGAATCACTGGTAAATGTTTTTCGAGATATTGAGAGTTCCGCTAAGGGATTTGAAAGTGAAGACGATATTAAGGGATTATTTCAGGATCTCGACGTTAACTCAGCCAAGCTTGGTAATACTGTAGAACAACGAAATCAAAAGCTTGTAAAGCTTCTTGAGGCTATTGGCGACCTTCGGCTTGGTAACTATTCGGACAATAGTATTGATGCTTTCGGCGACGCATATGAGTTCCTCATGACCATGTATGCATCGAGTGCAGGAAAGTCCGGGGGAGAGTTCTATACCCCGCAGGAAGTGAGCGAGCTTCTTGCCGAAATTACCACTGTCGGCAAAAAAGAAGTAAATAAAGTGTATGACCCAGCGTGCGGATCTGGTTCTTTGCTTTTGAAGTTTGCCAAGGTGCTCGGAAAAGAAAATGTTCGACAAGGTTTCTATGGTCAGGAGATTAATCTCACCACCTATAACCTCTGTCGTATCAACATGTTCTTGCACGACATTAACTACAATAATTTTGACATTGCTCTTGGCGACACGTTGACCGATCCAAAGCATTGGGACGAAGAACCTTTTGACGCCATTGTTTCTAACCCGCCTTACTCAATTAACTGGGAAGGCGACGCTAATCCGCTCCTCATTAATGATCCTCGATTTGCGCCCGCCGGTGTACTCGCGCCAAAGAGTAAGGCTGATCTCGCGTTTACCATGCACATGCTTTCATGGCTTTCTACGAGTGGCACCGCTGCGATTGTTGAGTTCCCTGGTGTTCTCTATCGTGGTGGTGCAGAGCAGAAAATCAGAAAATATCTTGTAGACAATAACTACGTTGATGCCGTTATTCAGCTTCCGCCTGATTTGTTCTTTGGTACTACTATTGCTACCTGTATTATCGTAATCAAGAAGAGCAAGAAAGATAATAAAGTGCTATTTATTGATGCTTCAGCTGAATTTGCGAGAGGCGGGAACAAAAATAAGCTGTCAGATGTTAATCGAAAGAAAATATTGGACGCTTTCATTTCTCGTCAGGACGCTGAATATTTCGCAAAACTCGTCGACAACCAGGTAGTAACAGAAAACGATTACAACATCGCCGTATCAAGTTATGTGGTAGCGGAGGATACACGGGAGGTCATCGATATCACAGAGCTCAATAAGAAAATTACCGGCATTGTTGCGCGCGAGAATGAGTTGCGCATTGCAATTGACGAGATTGTGGCGGATATTGAGGGAGTGAAATAGCCTATGGAAGATCAACCAAACAATGAAATCGTTATCTATACCGGGGACGGCGGTCAACCCGTTATTCAGGTGCGTATTGTGGGGGAGACAGTCTGGCTAACTCAGGCGCAGCTGGCTGAGCTTTTCGGCACAACCAAGCAGAATATTAGCCTTCACATACAAAATATTTTTGAGGAGGGCGAGCTGGCTCCCCGAGCAACTGTCAAGGAATACTTGATAGTTCAAACAGAGGGAAATAGAGAGGTTTCCCGCCAAATAGATCATTACAATCTCGACCTCATTATATCCGTTGGATATCGAATAAAATCCCAAATTGCGACACATTTTAGACAATGGGCCACGGCGCGGCTTCGGGAATATATTGTCAAAGGATTTACGATGGATGACGAGCGTTTGGAAAACACTGGTGGCCAGTTGCGCAGATTCCTATATAAGTATAACTTCGAGCTAATCACCCATTTTTTTCAATGTTTTCCACGCCTTCTTCGTTGTGGATAACCTAAGCCGGGTATAATTATAGATATGGCTCTCGACTGGCAACAGTTTGGATTAAAGAGAAACCCCTTCGATACACTCCCTTTAGTTGAGGGAGGAGATTTACCTATCGAGAAGGCCTTCGTCGGCAGAATGGATGAAAGAGATATGATTGATTCGTTATTCGAACAGGAAACGCACTTGTGTCTAATTGTCGCTGGCGAGGTGGGGGTTGGAAAGACTAGCTTGGTGAATTTCCAAAAATTCATTTGGAAATATAATAAATCAAAATTGCTATTCTCTTCGAGACGCGAAATTGAAGCTAGCAAGTACTTGTTAGATAAGAGAAACTTTTTACTTGAGATCATCGGTTCGGTACTTCGAGAGCTCCAATTGTTAGACCTAAATCTTTTGAAGGACCCCCTTCTCCAAAAAATAAAAACTGTTGTCGAAGTCAGTCAAAGCATAGCTATTTCTGGGGGCGCAAGCGCATTCGGATTTGGTCTGGATGCCAGCCACTCAAAAGAATTCACAGCACCTGTGGAACTGACCGTTTCTACACTTGAAGGATATTTACGGGATCTGGTAGGTTTTATAAAAGAGACACGGATAGGTGAATATAAGTATTCTGGACTCATCGTGCACGTTAATAATTTTGATGTTGTACTGAAGTCGGATGAGGGTGGCGTGAGAGAGTTTTTTGACGAAATACGAGATATCTTACAGACCCCCGACGTGTTTTTCATATTTATTGGCCCATCAAACTTTTATGAAAAAGTGCTTGTACCTCTGCAGCGTGTGAGAGGCATTTTTTATCATCTTCCGCTCATAATTAAACCTATGAGCAAAACTGATCTTCGCACAGCGCTTGACGATCGAATGGAATTGCTCAAATCAGAGAACGTGTCAGTTTATGTAAAACCTTTTGAAGAGAAGCTGGTCTTTGAACTTTATGATTTATACGAGGGCGATGTTCGTTCTATCTTGAACGCACTTGTTTCCATCCTTCACGAATATAGCGACCGCCTCGCGAAGCCTCTTACAGTTAAGGAAGGCTTGCTGCTTTTGTGCCGTGAATTATGGAGAACGATTGAAAAGAACGCTTCGCCTACCGATGAACAAAAACAGATTCTACGGTTCATAGCGAATCAAAAAAATCCCGTCTCGAATAAAGAGATCGCTGATGCTCTCGGCAAGCAAGAAAGCAATATGTCAGCATATTATTTGAAGCCGTTAAAAGACGCCGGAATTATTGAGCTGAAAGAGCAGGTCGGCACTCGCAAGCTCTGGGGAATCTCCCAGCGATATAGTATTCTTTCGAGATTTAGTGAGCTGCAGGATGGGGCTGTGACAGATTCGTCGAAGGATGTAGCACAGCTGCGCTTAATATAGAATTTTAATTAAGACAGACATTGTGCCTAGCCATCAAAATAGAATCGAAAAATTGATTGTCACCAAATACAATTAACCCCGCGCCACGATTGACGAGACCACGGTGGACATTGGGATAAACTACATAATATGTTTGAAAATATTTCGACTTGGTTTGTTGCGTTGCCGATTGGCGCTTGTTTAGGGTGGGTAGCCGATAGATTGCTTGGTCCAACTGCGGATGCATTTGGTGCAGGATTACTTAATGTTTTTTCACGATGGTGGAATAAAAAAAGCGAGGCGATTACCGACTATCATAAACTCGAAGACTTGGTGCGTAAAAATCATATGTCTAATGGACATGGTCGATTCAATGAGCAAAAAACATACATGCACGATCGAGAAATAAATTTAACGTTACTAAAATACGGTTCATTTATTCGTCGAGCTATAAAAGAAGCATGGATTGAGAGTGCTACAATAAATAACTATGATGAGAGTGATATATTTTTTGCGGGGATGAATTTGCTTTTCCCGCAACTTGGCAAGAGTGACATATCAACCATTTATGAAAAGTTTAAGGATAACAACCAGGCATCCTTGCGGTGGTGGCTTGAGCAGATGGAAGAACGAAAGCCGAAATTTCTGTCACTCGATGTTTTAAAATATTTGCGAACAGAACAAGAGGAACGGAACAAAATAATATGAATCAAGCAATAACTACAAAATCGATAGGAAGAGGAATTGCTGAAGTAGGTGCAATTGTTTTGGAGGAAAAACCTTTATCAAAACTTATATTTAAGCCACAAATTCATAATCGTGGAATAAGAGGCTTTATAATTAGACAAAAAAGAAGTAATAAAAGTGAAGAATGGAAAGATGAACAATCAATAAAACTGAAAGATCTCGCTGATGTTGATGGAGTAAATTTTGAAATACCAACAGAAGGAATATTGAACTTATTTATTGGAATAAAGAAACTCGCTGTTATTTTAAGAGAAAATGGTGTTGAATACGGAGAAAATCATTATGAAATTGTAGATCCTAATTCTGTTATTATAACAGATGAAAATAAAGCTCAGTTTATAAAGAAAATACTTGAAGCGGGATATGAAGAAGAAACTTGGGAAAGCATTGTTGAATTAAATCCTGATTTAGCAACAAAACTTTCCTATGCAAGAATTCAAATCGAGAGGAAAAAAGTTTTAGATGAACTTCAAGAAAGATTTAAAAATGATTATTCTGAAACAAAAGGAGATGATTCGTGGCAAAATTGGATTTCAAAAAATAATTGGCTTTTTGGTGTGAATTACAGACAACCGATAGAAAAAGCAAAAATAAATTTATTTGGAATAATGCCAGATTTCTTATATCCGACCATTGATGGTTTTGTTGATGTTTTAGAAATAAAACTTCCTAAAGATGAGGTTTTAATGGAAGATGTAGGCCATAAAGGATCATGGAAATGGACACCTGAAACAAATAGTGCAATCGGACAGGTGGTAAATTATTTAACAGAAATTGATAGATTAAGATTTGAGAACGAAAATACAATTCGCAACGAAACAACTGATAAAGTTTTGTTTCTAAAACCACGCGCCTTTATTCTTATTGGAAATAGCCAAGAGTGGGATGATCAAAAAAAAGAAGCGTTAAGAAAATTAAATTATTATTTACATAATATCGAAGTGCTTACTTATAAAGATTTATTAGATAGAGGAAATCAATTTTTAAATAGTCGTAATTTATCCATTAATAAATTATGACAAACAATCGATCAAAAATCGAAAAATTAATTTCTGAACTCTGCCCGAACGGGGTGGAGTTTAAGGAGTTGGGTGAACTTGGTGATTTTTATGGAGGACTTACTGGAAAAAGTAAAGAGGATTTTAGCAATGGCAACGCAAAATTTATCACTTACATGAATATTTTTTCTAATATTGCCGTTGATACTGATGTAAATATTTTTGTAAAAATGGAGCAGGAGGAAAAGCAAAATAGAATTCAATACGGCGACGTTTTGTTTACAGGTTCGTCAGAAACACCGGACGAGTGTGGAATGTCCTCTGTTTTAACAAAGAAAATTGATGAGCCGCTGTATCTAAACAGTTTCTGTTTCGGCTTTCGCCCGAATGACAAGAATTTGTTGTTGCCCGAGTTTTCTAAATATTTGTTTAGAGATGAACAGATGAGAAAACAGATTGCGAAAACTGCCAGTGGAGTGACGAGATTTAATGTCTCAAAAAAGCGTTTTGCAAAAATGACAATCCCTCTCCCACCCCTTGCAATCCAAAAAGAAATCGTCCGTGTGCTAGACTCTTTCACGGAGCTTGAGGCGGAGCTTGAGGCGGAGCTTGAGGCGGAGCTTGAGGCAAGGAAGAGTCAATATGAACACTATCGTACTGAGCTTTTGACGTTTGGGGTTGGGGTTGAGCTTAAGGAGCTGGGTGATGTAGCGGGTTATTCCAAGCTTCGAATAGGTGCCACCGAATTAAATTGCGATAATTTTGTAGGTGTAGATAATTTACTTACCAACAAACAGGGAAAGACAGTTTCAAGTTATGTACCAACAGCTGGTAAACTGACTCGTTTCGAAACAGGTGACATTCTGCTCGGAAATATTCGTCCATACCTGAAGAAGATTTGGCTGGCAACGAATGAGGGAGGGGCGAGTGGCGATGTTTTGGTTGTTAGTATCAAGGACGAGAAAAGAAAATACTTGCTATCGGAGTTTTTGTATTACATGCTTTCTTCGGATAATTTTTTCAATTACGACATGCAGCATGCGAAAGGTGCAAAAATGCCACGTGGAAATAAGGATGCTATTCTACAGTTTAAAGTCCCAATTCCGTCGATGGCGGAGCAAGAACGTATCGTGTCGATCCTCGACAAATTCGATGCTTTGGTGAACGATATCTCTGTTGGTCTGCCGGCGGAGATTAGGGCCAGAAGACAGCAGTATGAGTATTATCGGAATAAGCTATTGAGCTTTAGGGAGAAAACTAAATAGAATACCCATAGGACGTATTTTGACCGAAACACGTTCTACGGGGTACGAAAGAAAGCTTAGATAGCAATTATGAAAATGAAAAAATATAACCTTGTCGCTGAGGGCGCGCAGAGTACTGTTGTTTCGGAATATACGCCGGATAATAAGAGGGCTTCGCATTACCAGAGTGAGGCGGAGCTTGAGCGGGCGTTTGTGAAGCAGCTTGAGGGGCAGGCGTATGAATATGTCACCATTACTTCGGAGGAGGATCTCGTTATTAATTTGAGAAAACAGCTCGAGAAGCTAAATGATTTTTCGTTTACAGATGCGGAGTGGGATAGATTTTTTAAGAACGAGATTGCCAATCCCAATCAGAGTATCGAGGAGAAAACGAAGACCATTCAGGAGGATCATGTGAAGATACTTACACGTGATGACGGAGCGGTGAAGAATATTTATCTTCTGAAGAAAGATAACATTCACAACAATTCACTCCAGGTCATCAATCAATACGCTACTGACGAGGGGCAGCGAAGTAATCGGTATGATGTAACGGTCTTGGTGAACGGGCTACCGATGGTGCATATTGAGCTGAAGCGTCGTGGAGTGGCCATTCAGGAGGCGTTCAATCAGATTAATCGGTATCACCGTGAAAGTTTTTGGGCCGCAGCTGGACTTTTTGAATATGTGCAGCTGTTTGTTATTTCTAACGGTACGCACACAAAGTATTACAGTAACACTACTCGCGCTCAGCATGTAAAAGATAGTGTCGGGGGTGCGGCAAAGAAAGGAAAAAGGACAAGTAATAGTTTTGAATTTACCAGCTGGTGGGCAGACGCCACTAATCGTCCCATCACCGATTTAATGGACTTCGCCAAAACCTTTTTTGCAAAGCACGCGTTGCTGAATATCTTGACTCGATATTGTGTCTTCACGAGTGACCACTTGTTGCTAGTAATGCGTCCATACCAAATTGTCGCGACCGAACGCATTCTTAGCCGCATTGAAATCAGCACGAATTATAGGAAGCTGGGAACCGTTGAGGCTGGTGGCTATGTTTGGCACACCACCGGATCAGGAAAGACTTTAACAAGCTTTAAGACGGCTCAGTTGGCAAGCAAACTGCCTCATGTAGACAAAGTGCTTTTCGTGGTAGACCGCAAAGATTTGGATTACCAAACCATGCAGGAGTATGACAAGTTTGAGAAGGGGGCGGCGAATAGC
Source organism: Candidatus Uhrbacteria bacterium (assembly GCA_963822405.1). Classification (GTDB taxonomy): domain Bacteria; phylum Patescibacteriota; class Patescibacteriia; order UBA9934; family UBA9934; genus JAGORL01. The sequence continues at coordinate 317,352 of CAWGHH010000001.1, forward strand.
AACGCGAGCACCGCGATTCTTAAGCGTCAGATGGAAGATGCGAATTCGCGCATCATCGTGACCACTATTCAGAAGCTTGATCGCTTCATCGGCCGAAATTCTAAACACGAAATCTTTGATGGCCACGTCGTGATTATTTTTGACGAATGTCACCGTTCACAGTTTGGTGATATGCATACCGCAATCACGAAGGCATTTAAGAATTACCATCTCTTCGGTTTTACTGGCACGCCAATCTTTGCGGCCAACGCTTCTGCCGGTGGTCATCCTGATTTGAGGACAACAGAACAGGCCTTTGGCGAGAAACTTCATACCTACACCATCGTCGATGCTATTGCGGATAAAAATGTTTTGCCATTTAAGGTTGATTACGTTTCTACGGTTCGTGAAGCTGAGAACATTGAGGATAAAGCAGTGAACGATATTGACCGTGAGGCCGTTTTGTCCGCACCGGAACGATTATCGAATATTGTCGAGTATATTCGGGAACATTTCGACCAGAAAACAAAGCGAAACAGCTTCTATCAGTTGAAAGACAGGCGATTGGCTGGGTTTAATTCGATCTTTGCTGTTTCTTCTATTGAAATGGCCAAGAGATACTACGCTGAGTTCAAGAAGCAACTCGCTGGTGTCCCAGGTGACAAGCAATTAAAAATCGCAACTATCTTTAGTTTTGGAGTGAATGATGAAGATGCTGATGGGATGATCGATGAAAATTCGGAAGACACGAGCGGTCTAGATGTGAGCTCACGTGATTTCTTGGAGAATGCGATCAAAGATTACAATGTCATGTTCGGAGCCTCGTACGACACCTCTTCTGATAAATTTCAGAACTACTATAAGGACGTGAGTCAACGCGTGAAAAATCGAGAGATAGATGTACTCATCGTGGTGAACATGTTCTTGACCGGTTTTGATGCGACAACGTTGAACACTTTGTGGGTTGATAAGAATCTTCGATTGCATGGATTGGTTCAGGCGTTTTCGCGCACGAACCGCATTCTTAATAGCGTTAAGACGTTCGGAAACATCGTTTGTTTCCGTAACCTAGAGAAGGCGACGAATGAGGCGATTGCGTTATTTGGTGACAAAGAAGCTAGCGGTATCGTTCTTCTTAAGGCGTACGCTGATTATTACAATGGCTATAAGAATGACGGCACAGAGGTGCGCGGTTACGAAAGTCTGGTAAAGGAATTGCAGGAAAAGTTCCCCGTTGGCGAGAGAATTCTTGGTGAACAGGATCGGAAGGACTTTATTAGGTTATATGGTGCGATTTTGCGTGTTCGGAATATCCTCACCACATTCGATGAATTTGTGGGTAATGAGATTCTGACCGAGCGCGACGTGCAGGACTATCACAGTGCATATATTGATCTATACAATGAATTCCGCAAGCAAGTGGAGGGGGAGAAGGAGAACGTGAATGATGATGTAGTTTTTGAAATGGAGTTGATTAAACAAATCGAGATCAATATTGATTATGTGATCGGACTCATTAAAAAGTATCACGAAGGTCACACGAAGGATCGAGAGCTACTCGTTGATATTAACAAGGCGATTGATTCTAGTGTTGAATTACGTAATAAAAAAGATCTTATCAATCAATTCATCACCAGACTTGATGTTCATTCTGTCGTTGAAGATGACTGGCAGAAGTTTGTGGATGAGAAGAAAGTTGAGGAGCTGGATCAGATTATCTCCAATGAAGGGCTCGACCACGACGCAACGTATAAATTTGTGCAAAATGCGTTCCGTAACGGGGATATCGTCGGTACCGGAACCGCAATCGCCAAAATAATACCGCCGGTAACACGTTTTTCTCCGGGCGGTGAACGTACAAAGAAGCGCGAGAGCGTATTGGGGAAATTAACACATTTCTTTGAGCGATTCTTTGATATTTCGGGTGGTAAGTTTTCAGATTGATCGCGGGATAGATTAGTATCGGCTTCACAGTCTAGTTAGCAGTCATTAGTGATGAGTGCTAGTATGAATATGTAATTCAATAATTATGTATTTATGACAAATTACGAACCAATCACAATTATTATATATTTATGTCAGGTTGTATTAGGATTGATTACAATTTTGTTGATGCTATATGGTTTGCGCAAGATTCAAAAGGTTTTTCCGATGATTGAAACTGTATATACGGCAAAAACACGATCTAATGGTCAGAATGGTCCGATTGTTTCTGATGCCCTTGGAAGTATTATGGTTACATTGGCTACTCAAATTGCCGGTGAAGATTTGAATAATGGAGTAATGAGAATAATGACAAAGGGAACGTACTCGCCTCCTATCGTTTCCAGTGGCCTGGTGAAAAGTGGTCCCGGTTATCTCTTAGGTTTTGTGATAAACTCAGTAATCTCAGGCGCTACATTGAGAATCCTGGATGGTGCCGATAATTCCGGTGCAGCTATTTTTGATACGATGACTTTTACAGCAATGTTTAATGGGCCCAAAGTAATTTCGTTGCCTGCGGCGGTAGAATTTAATAATGGATGTTATTTTTGTGTCGATGGTACAATTTCAATTACTCCAATATTGAGTTAGTCTAAAATTTATTTTGTAAGAGTTGTATAACCCAAAAAACAAAACTCCTTTTATATTAAAATCAATAAAGTGAAAAGAGAGGAAATGGTTGCTACATAACATATGCCCGAAATAATCTACATCCTCATCAATGAAGCCATGCCTGGTTATGTGAAGATAGGCATGACAACTAATCTAGAACAGCGAATTCGTTCGCTTGATACAACTGGTGTTCCGTTGCCGTTTGAATGTTTTTACGCGTGTACGGTGAAGGATTGTACGTTTGTTGAGCGTCAGTTGCATGATGCATTTTTGGATCATCGAGTGCGCTCTAGCAGAGAATTCTTTGAGATATCACCCGAACGTGCCGTCGCAGCCCTGAAGCTTGCCGAAATAGAGAACATTACGCCAAAGAAGGACTTTGTGGAGACGCAGGAGGATCAGCAGGCGCTTAACGAAGCTAGAACAAGACGAGCGGTGTTTAATTTTGGCTTGGTAAATATTCCGGTTGGCGCAGAGCTAACGTTTAGTCGGGATGATAATCAGAAAGTAACCGTTATAGACAATAGGTCAGTCATGTTTAACGGAGAAATCACTAGTTTGTCAGCTTCGGCGCAAGAGTTACTTGGGTACCCGTACCAAGTACAGGGAACGGTTTATTGGTTGTATGAAGGGGAAACACTCGATGAAAGAAGGAAAAGATTTGAAAGCGGGTAGATGATCGCTAAACTTATTGAGGCTCGAGATGAAGATGCTTGGCGGATTAAGCTTGCTGATCTCACGGATAACTTGAGGCAGTGTCACGGCCTATCGCTCGATAACCGACGATTCATGATTGAAGTGAAAGCCACGCTGATGCTTCGCCTAGCTAAGACTATGCCATTTAGTCGAATGATCACGGAGGAACCGCCATTTGTTCAGCCGAGCATCCTTGCTCTCCAGACAGAGATGGAAAAACAACGGGCGGGGTTGGGTCAATAAATTGATTTTATTCACGCTTATAGCCCCAAAACCGTGAAAAAGTAGTAAAAAATGGCATTCTGTCACGGTTATGGCTCGTAAATCGTGACAAAAGTGCATTTTATTGCATTCTGTCACGGTTATGTTGCCAAAACCGTGACAGTAGTGTATAATGCTGATATATGGCAAAAACGTTGGGTTCTTATAAAAAGATCAGTATATTGCGCGAACGGTACTATCAGGTAGCAACGGGTAAAGATGCACTTTTGAAGCTTATTGCTGAGGTGGAAGTGGCGGAGCAGGTTTATAACTCAAATGCTATTGAGAATAGCACTCTTAGTCTTGAAGAGACGGAAAAGATTCTTTTGCAAATTGATCTGGATCGGTACGTGGAAGGACGGGAGATTTTTGAGGCTAAGAACTTGGCGCGTGTTGTGGGCTATATTGATCACAAGGCGAAAGAGCAGGAATTGACGCTTGATGTCATGTTGTCACTTCATCAGATGCTGATCTTGAATATTCAAGATGATATTGCTGGTAGATTCAGGAACGAAAAAGAATTTGTTCGCGTGGGCAGCTATATCGCGCCTAACCCGAAAGAAGTGGTTGGGCTTCTTGAAAAGATGCTCGCCGAATACAATGCTTCAAGTCACGAGAATATTATTAAGCGTATCGCTCGCCTACATTTAACATTTGAGCATATCCATCCATTTGTTGACGGGAATGGTCGCATCGGTCGAGTAATCAGTAATTATCTTCTTCTCCGAGAAGGCTTCGTGCCGATCAATATTAAGTTTATCGATCGGGACATGTACTATGAAGCATTTAAGGAATTCGATACTAAAGGAGAGACTAGGGTGATGGAGGAAATTGTTGGAAAGGCGTTGACTAATAGTTATCACAAACGACTTGCGTATCTAGAGGGGGCGGAAATAATGACACTAACTGAATACGGAAAAAAGAATAAGATTTCACGGACGAATTTAGTGAATAAAGCTAGCCGTCAAACAATCGAGGCGTTTTTGGAAAAAGGTATTTGGAAAATCGGAGTCAAACATGGCGTATAGTGTTGGTTAGCCTATGCTCTCCAAATCCTCTTTCATGCAGTTTCTCCGGTGTAGTTGCGAGCTGTGGCTGTATAAGCAACGGCCGGATTTGGCGCCGGAGTTTGATGAGGCGACCTTGAGAGTTTTTGCGACGGGTAATGAGGTAGACAGCTGGGCGCAGAAGCTGTACCCCAAGGCGGTGAATGTGATGGGGTTTGGGAAGAGGGGAGCGGAGGATATGAAGAAGGCGATTGCTCTTGGCGCAAAGGCGTTATTACAGCCGACTTTTATTGTGAATGCGTTTGGGGGAGAGATTACCTGTAGAGCTGACATCATGAAGAAAAATAGTGACGATTCTTGGGATCTTCTAGAGGTAAAAAGCACCACGGAGGTGAAGAAAGAGCACATCATGGATATGGCGTTTCAACGTATAGTCCTTGAGGAAGCCGGATTGAAGATTCGAAAGACTCTTCACGTCCACATCGACAATCAATATGTTCGAGCGGGAGAAATTGAGCCAGAGAAGTTGTTCGCGCGTACAGATGTAACTCATGAGGTTGAGGAGCTATTGCCATTGTGTCGAAAAGAAATTCCGCGTGCGCTCTCTGTGCTCGATTGGGGGAAGGAACCGAACCTCGACATCATCAATAACTGTACTGACCCGGAGAAATGCGAATTCCGAGCATGTATTTTACAGGCGATGGGGGAGGAGGACGAGACGTACAGGATTAGTCCTGCCAACCCAAATTTGAAGATTGATAAGACGGCCATTAAAGAAGAGCTCGACAGCCTAACTTATCCTCTCTACTTTTTAGATTACGAAACATGGAATCCTGCTATTCCGGCTTTTGATGGCTACAAGCCGTATCAGCAGTGCGTGTTTCAATATTCAATCCATATTTTGAAATCACCAAAGGCCAAGCTAGAACACGTTGAGGTTTTGGTTGACGAGTTAGTTGATCCGGCGCCGATTATTGCAAAAGCGCTGGCCGAGCATATCGGTCCGACGGGCAGTGTCATTTCTTGGAACATGATTTTCGAGGCTTCTCGAAATGAAGAACTCGGCGACCTCGTTCCTGAATATGCTGATCAACTACGAAGCATTAACGAACGGATGTTCGACCTCATGATGATCGTGAAAAAGGGTTACTACAAAGACGCACGCTTTGGGGGCAGTGCATCCTTGAAAAAAGTTCTCCCAGTTCTGTGTCCCGAACTTTCTTACGACTCTCTGGCTATCCATGAAGGTGGCACCGCCTCCGCCAGCTGGCCTGTCCTCACGAACCCGTCGACCACGCCTGCCGACAAAGCTCAACTCCGCAAAGACATGCTCGCTTATTGCGAACTAGATACATTGGCGATGGTGGAAATTTATAAGAAGTTTTTAACGATTGTGTAAGTTTTGAGTTTTGGTATATTGATCCTTGATATGAAAAAGAAAACCGGATTGGTTGTATATCAGACAAAGACCGGAGCGATCGAGCTTCGGGGCGATGCTGAAAAACAGACTCTCTGGGCAACTCTCGATCAGATTGCTGATGTTTTTGGACGTGATAAATCTGTGATTTCGCGCCATTTTTCGAGTATTTTCAAAGAAAAAGAGCTTGACCGAAATTCAGTTGTTGCAAAAAATGCAACAACTGCCGCTGATGGCAAAACCTATCAAGTAGCGTTTTATAATTTGGACGCGATTATCTCGGTTGGATACCGTGTTAATTCGGTTACTGCCACGAAATTCCGTCAGTGGGCAACGAAAACTTTACGTCAACACATTACTAAAGGATACACTATAAACCCAAAGGTAATTAAGAATAACTACGCCGAATTCCAGAGGGCTATTGCGGGAATTAGGCATCTTTTGCCTGAGGGGTCGCCGATTGATCATGCGAGCGTACTCGAGCTCATTTCCGCTTTTGCTGATACTTGGTTGTCGCTCGATGCTTATGACAAGGAGAATCTCGTAACAAAAGGGGCGACGAAAAAGTCCGTTACTTTAACGGCCGAACAACTTTCGGCAGCGCTTTCGGATTTTAAGACGGAACTCGTAAAGAAAGGCGAGGCGACTGAATTGTTCGGCATCGAACGGAATGCTGGGAATGTGCAGGGTATTGTCGGGAATGTCATGCAGTCTTTTGGTGGAAAGGCGATGTATGCCACCATTGAGGAGAAGGCGGCGCATCTTCTATATTTCATTATCAAAAATCATCCATTTACGGACGGGAATAAGCGCAGCGGCGCCTATGCCTTTATTTGGTTCTTGCACCGTGCGGGCACCCTTGATCGCTCAAGAATCACTCCGCCAGCTCTCACCGCTTTAACGTTGTTTATCGCTGAAAGTGATCCTAAGAATAAAGAGCAGATGACTAAACTTGTTTTGCAGTTGCTGAAAAAATAGCCGCTATAGAGTTCGATTCCGCAAAGGCGTGCTCGTCTATTGTGAGTTCGACACGCTAGCGATGGTGGAGATTTATAGGAAGTTTCACTTAGTAATTCTATAGCCAGCACAACAAATTGACCCTTTTATATCCAGTTGTTAATCTCTTAGTAGGAGGCATCATGGCACTTACACCGAAGCTCCACCTTTCGCGAATTGAGAATCAAGGCGTTGAGCTGTGCGAGATGCGCCTCGACGAGGCGATTCGTGATAAGTATCCCGGAAGCGGCAAATTGATCGTGGACGTGTCGCTCGGCCAGGAGTACCTTACCTGGCGGGTTCAGTCCGTGATCCGTCAGCGTTTTCTTTCGGCCGGCTGGCGCGAAGTCAGCTTCTATTTCGAGAGGGTTACACTGTCCGTTTAGCGGGCGGGCGTTATCGAGTAGAGAATTCCAATCATAGGCAACCCAGGGAGGACGACATGCTTAGTAAGGAATTGATCGAAGAAACCAGACGTCATATTGACGAAGTCGGGGCGGGGCCAGCCGTCAACGGCGTGTTTCCGCTCCTGCCCGGATACGACCATGATGGCAACCCGCTTTCTCCGAATGAGAGCGCTCGCCTACAGGGACTGTCTCGCCGTGCGAAACGTCTCGGTCTGTCCAGCATCAGCGGCTGAAGCCGTGTGCATCTCGAGGCCTCCCACCGGAGGCCTTTTGCTTTTGACCTTTTCGTACTGGTGTGATGTCATGTCCACGCCCTTGTTTTGGAGGTCTCATGTTCCAGGTCACCAACGCGAACGAGCTCATGGAGCTTGTGGCGTATCTGAACTTTGTGCTGACAATGACGGTAATCGGTATGCTGTTGCTCTCTGTCTGCTGGGGTGGGAGCAACGATATCTTCACTCGAAGTATGGAGAACAGGGAGCGTTGGAAGACAACAGCACTATTCACCTTCGGTATAATCGGCTTCAGCTATTGGACGACGTTCGGTCGTACTGTCGTTGGCCTCTTGGAGGCGTGCGCATTCGCTGTGACGATGGTCAGTATCGCAAGCGGTATCATCGCCTTCAGCGTCTATTGCATCCGTCCCGTTCCTTCGTCTGAATAATCGGCAACTCGTACGAGGTCTCCATTCGGAGGCCTTTCGCTTTTTATCGGAGATCCTTCGGCAAGAAACTAATCCCGGCGAGTAATGGGGTGATGTCTTCTTGGTTTTCGTTTTGCGCAGAGCATAACCGGTTCCGCTTTTCCGATTGCATATGCGACGCTTATCAGGCACTCGTGCGCCTTGCCGGACCTCACGATGTCGACAGCGACTTCGCGGGCTTTGCGGGCGGCTGAGCGGTCGACCTTCGTCATGTCTTTGCCGGCCGTAGCTCCGCCTCCGTGAGCAACGATTCCACCGTATGAATCGACAGCTAATTTTCGACCAGTGAGTCCAGTGTCGGCCGCGAATCCACCGATGACGAATTTGCCGGTTGGGTTTGTAAGAATCTCCATGTTTGGCGCGCGGAATTCCTCGGGGATAACGGGGAAGATTACTTTTTCAATGAGCGTTTTTCGAATCTCTTCTTGAGAAACGTTCTCGTCATGCTGGGTACTAATGAGAACGACGGTGACCTTTCCGTTCTCCATGGTGATTTGGGCTTTGCCGTCGGGGCGGAGCCAGGAGATAGGGCCGACATTGAAGTCGGCCCGTACTTCGCCCCGTCGGAGTTCGGTGAGTTTATCGGTTAATTGGCGAACAAAGACCAATCCCCGAGGCAGAAATTCCGGTGTTTCATCCGTCGCAAAGCCGTACATGATACCTTGATCTCCTGCGCCACCGGTGTCGACACCCTGGGCGATGTCGGGGGATTGCGTAGTAATATGCTCGATAACTTTCAAAGTATCGTCGTAGCCAATATCGTGATAGACCTTGAGCGCGACGGCTGAATAGTCGACTTTGGCCTTAGTAGTAATCTCGCCACCAAGGACAAGGAGACCGTGACTGCCGAAGGTTTCAATGGCGACTCGACTATCCTTATCTTGCGCAACACACGCATCCAAAATTGCATCGGAAATCTGATCGCAGACTTTATCTGGGTGACCAATAGTGACGGATTCGACTGTGTAGAGACGGGGAGTGAACATAAAAATAACGCCTCTTTGGGCGTCTAATAATAATTATCTGCCCCTTTCGGGCTGGAGTTAGCACCTTCTCGAGAGAGGGTTGCTGCCGTGTCATTGGGCCAGGACCCTCGACGGACTCTTGATATATTCAATTGTCGAACGGGAAGTAGTTTAGCACATGTGTTCTTGAGTACAACTAAAACCAAATTCCCCTCAGCCTTTTGAGCATTGGGGAATCTGTGGTCCCGGGCCTGGGATTTTCTCCTATGGACCCAACGGGATTCGAACCCGTAATTTCTGGATGACAATCCGGACAAGGTTAACCAATTACCTCCATAGGCCCCAATGGCCCGGGGTAAAAAACAATACAAACCCCGCCAGTAAAGGGGAGTTTGTATTGTTGTCATCCATTTGGAAGGTATTGCTACCTCGCCCGGATATATACATTTCACCATATCCCCGAGCGCTTAGTCAATCTCCTGTGGATAACGTGCGGATAGCTAGAGAAACATAGCACTTCCATGCTATCGGCTAAGTGGGGGATTTGGTAAGCTCTGGGACATGGAATCCAAGGACTTCGTCTATCTTCATAATCACTCCCACTATTCATTGCTTGAGGCTCTTCCTAAGCCAAAAGCAATTGTTAAGCGTGCTAAAGAATTGGGGATGAATGCTGTTGCACTCACTGATAACGCGAACCTTTATGGGGCGGTTGAGTTTTTCAAAGCGTGTAAGGACGCGGAGATGAAGCCGATTTTGGGTGTCGACATGTACGTAGCACAGCACCGCATGACGGACAAGCGAGCGCGCGTGGATGATCGACCTTACCGGTTAGTTCTTTTGATCGAGAATGAGGAAGGCTATAGAAACATTTGTAAAATTGTGACCGCGGGATTCCTTGAAGGTTTCTACTACAAGCCTCGTGTCGATAAGGAATATTTGCGCGCGCACTCGAAAGGCCTGATTGCACTTTCAGGTGCTGTCGCGGGGGAGGTGCCGAATGCGGCGAGTAACGGTGACATGGAGAAAGCAAAAACGTTAATTGCTGAGTACCAGGATATTTTTGGCAAAGAAAACTTTTTTCTTGAGATGATCCATCACCCGGACATGCCCCGGCAGGTGGAGGTGAACGAGGCTTTTAGAAAGTTATCGGCCGAAACTGGCGCGCCGTTAGTGGTTACTCGAAATACTTTCTACCTCGATACTGAGGATCGCGAAGGTTACGAGGCACAGTTGTGTATTCAGCGTGGCCGAACGCTTGAAGAATATCGCCGAACTAGTACAGAAGAGATTGATCTTTCTTTTGGCGAGCCAGCCGAAATGTTTGAGGCCTTTGCAGATACTCCCGAGGCGTTTGAGAACACTCGAAAGATCGCTGATCGCATTAATTTTCAAATGGAGCTCGGTAAAAACTTTTTGCCGAATTTTCCGTTACCAGAAGGAAAAACTGACGCCGACGTTCTGCACGAATTATGTATCAAGGGGCTGAAGTTCCGTTACGCTGACCCGATTCCGCCTCACGTGATGGAGCGCTTCGAGTTCGAGTATTCAACGATCGTGAAAATGGGTTTTCCATCTTACTTCTTGATCGTGCAGGATTATATTGTTTGGGCTAAGGATCATGGCGTGCTGGTTGGTCCTGGTCGTGGTTCGGCCGCCGGTTCAATCGTCGCCTACGCCCTCAAGATTACGGACATTGATCCGCTCGCTTACGGCCTACTTTTCGAGCGTTTCTTGAACCCTGACCGTATCAGCTTGCCGGATATCGATACTGACTTCGCGGACACTGGTCGCGGTAAGGTTCTTGAGTATGTAACGCAAAAGTACGGCGCTGATCACGTGGCCGGCATCATCACTTTTGGAACGCTCATGCCCCGGGCGGCTATTCGTGATGCGTCACGCGTTCTTGGTTTGTCATTCCAGGAGGCTGACGTGATTGCTAAGGTTGTGCCCCCGCCGGTTCAGGGTAAGCAGACGCCACTAAAAGTTGCGATTGTCGAGTCGCCCGATCTGCACATGATGTACGAAGGGAATCCAATGGCTCGGCGAGTGCTTGATCTGGCCATGAAGCTGGAAGGCAATCCGCGCCACGCGTCCCAGCACGCTTGTGGAATTGTTATTGGTGACCGGCCTTTGGTCGAGCGTGCCCCACTTCAAGGTGGTCAGCATGAGGACATGGCGCTCATCACGCAGTATTCACTTAACTCGTCGGAAGCAGCGGGACTAGTCAAAATGGACTTCCTTGGTTTGTCGAACTTGACCGTCATTGAAGACGCGATGGCGATTATTAAGGCGGTAACTGGCGACGTGATCGACATAGACACGATTAACTTAAAAGATCCAAAAGTGTTTGCCTTGCTCGGTCGAGCCGAAACTACCGGTGTGTTCCAGCTCGAGTCCGACGGCATGAAGCGTTACATCAAAGAGCTGCAACCGTCGGCGTTCGAAGATATCATCGCTATGGTGTCGCTTTATCGCCCTGGTCCGATGCAGTTTATTGATAGTTACATTCGCCGAAAGCACGGACTTGAAAGAGTAGTTTACGAGCACCCGCTCATGGAAAATGCGTTTAAAGAAACGTACGGTATTCCGGTTTACCAGGAGCAGGTTATGCAGGTCTCGAAAGACCTTGCCGGTTTTACTGGGGGAGAAGCTGACAGTTTGCGTAAAGCCATGGGTAAGAAAATTGCGGAGCTGATGGCGAAGATGAAGGTTAAATTTGTTGAAGGTGCGATGAAAAATGGCGTGAAGGAGCAGGTTGCGGTCAAGATTTTTCAGAAACTCGAAGACTTTGCGGCTTACGGTTTTAACAAGTCGCATGCTGCTTGTTACGCCATGATTGCGTACAGAACTGCGTATCTTAAGGCGTACTATCCCGAATGTTTCATGGCCGCGCTCATGAATTCGGACGCGGGGAACATTGACCGTATTACGATCGAGGTCGACGAGTGTACGCGTATGGGCATGAAGGTGCTGCCCCCAGATGTGAACGAATCGTTCGCCGGTTTTGCGGTGGTGAAGGGGACACGCAATATTCGTTGGGGACTGATGGCGATTAAGAACGTAGGAACTGAAGTCGCCGAGTTGATTGTTAAAGAACGAAAAACTAACGGGGACTTTAAAGACTTGCCGGACTTTTTGGCTAGAGTAAATTCGCGTGCGTTTAACAAGAAGACGCTCGAAGCGCTCTTGAAGACCGGCGCGTTCGACAAGTTCGGGGACCGCATCACGCTCGTGACTAACCTCGACAGTTTAGTGATGTACAACAAACAAGTGAACGAGGAACGGGAGCGCAATCAATCGTCGTTGTTCGAGCTGACGCCAGAGATGAATGCGAAGAAATTGATTCTGCGCCCAGCTGATCCGTTGCCAAAGAGCGCCATGCTCGCCTGGGAAAAAGAATTGCTTGGTTTGTATGTGTCGAGTCACCCGGCTGGTTTGTTTTTCGACCAGTTTTCAAGGTTCGTCGTGCCGACTAAGAAAATAAACGAGCTGCCGGACAAGACACTGATCAAAGTATGCGGTGTCATCGCAGCTGTTAAACAGATTTATACTAAGGCCAAGAACGAGCCGATGGCCTTTGTTCGCATCGAGGATCCGAGCGGGGGAGTAGAATGCGTAGTCTTCCCAAAAACCTACGTCATTGTCCGCGAAAAGCTGAATCCCGACACTTTCGTCGTCATAACCGGCAAGGTCTCCGTTCGCAAACGCGAAGAATCCGATATCGAAGAGCATTCAATTCTGGTCGACGGCGTCATTTCATTCACGGAGGCCGAAATCCCTGAAATCGCCGGGATGCTCGGGGCTGGCGGATTTGATGCAGAGCGGCCCGCGGCGCAGCGTAGGGATTTGGCGGCGCCAAATCCGTACACCGCGGTCGTGTCCGCATTCACCATCAAAGTCCCCGATCGCCCCTCAAATGAAATGATCATGAAATTGCGCGACATCTTCCGCGCCTCTCCCGGCACCGTTCGCGTACATCTCGAAGTCATGAGCGCCGGCGAACCCAAGAAAATCGCTACCGAGTACTGCATTTCCGCCACTCGCGAAGTCGCCCGCAAGGTCGGAGAGATAGTGGGGGAGGAAAACGTGAAATATTAGTGATATAATCACGTTACTATGACCGCCTCTCCTCTGAAACGTCCACCAGCTCCGCCACCTCCACCTTCCACTAGGTACGGCGGTGCAAAGTTCGTAAACGCCGGTAAAAAGCCTTTATCTCGCTCGCTAAGACTCTATCAACGCATTGCGGTTGTCTTTGTTGGCGTCACTTTTCTTCTCCTTTTGTCAGTACTTTATTTGTCGGTTTCCAGGGCAACTATCAAGATTACTGCAAATCCAAAGTTAATCACCGTAAACGCCGTGGCTGACGTGGTGGCTAATCCAACTATTGATGGCCAGATTGCTGGCGCAGTTAAAGAAAAAACGTTTACTGGTTCTAAAACTTTTACTTTGCCAAGCGAGGGTTCACAGGCTGTTGAAGCTAAGGCAACTGGAACAGTGACGATTACGAACACAACCACGAGCAATCAATTACTTGTGGCGACTACTCGAGTTTTGTCTGACACTGGCGTGTTGTTTAGACTCGACAAGGCTACAACTGTTCCAGCTAATGGCAAAGTAGACGTTATTGTTCATGCTGACGCTGCTGGAAAGAACGGGGAAATTGCCCCAGCCAAGTTTACTATCCCAGGCTTGAATGCCACGCTCCAAAAGCAAATTACTGGTTCGAGCGTTGCTCCAATGATTGGTGGCGTGGTGTATGTTCGATCATTGACTGATAAAGACATTGCAGACGCTGTTTCAGCTTTGTCTACTGATCTAGTTAAGCAGGCCGGCGACGAATTTAGCCAAGGACTCGACGCTTCATTAAATGGCGTTTCCTTGAAGTCGAGCATCCTCGACCAAAAAACTGATGTTCCAGTTGGCACACAGACTGGCTCGTTTACTTTGACGTTATCAATGGATGTGACCGGCGTTTACTACCAGGGCGACCTTGTGAAAACCTATGCGCAAAACTTATTCGAGAAGCGCATTCCAGAGGGCTACGAGGCGACTAAGATTAACCTAGATGGCATGCAAGCTAAAGTAGAAGCTTCAGACGCTAAGGTAGGCGAGGCACGCATTACAATCTACCTAGACGGCAACGCTCGTCTTTCTCTCGAATCTTCCGCCCTCAGTAAAGACCGCTTCACTGGCCGCTCGCCAAACGAGGTTTTGACCCTTCTAAAATCAAACGAAGGCATCCGTGAAGTCACCGTATCTTTCACTCCATTCTGGCTGAAACGCGTACCGACTTTGAAGGATCATATAAAGATTGAGATTGTTGATCCTAAATAGGGTGTAGGAAGTAGGGTGTGGGGTGTATCAGAACCATACACCTCACATTCTTTTCTTTTCACTCGCTTTTTGCTACCTTTCATACACCCTACTCCCTATACGCTACCCCCTATGTCCCCCCAAGAACTCGAGCATCGCCGACACTCACTTGCTCACTTGCTTGCAGCTGCAGTCCTCGAGCTGTACCCAGATGCAAAGCGTACGATTGGCCCAGCGATCGACGATGGTTTTTATTATGATTTCCAGTTTTCGACGCCTATCTCGGAAACGGATTTGCCAGCCATTCAGAAGCAGATGCGCAAGATGTTGACCATGTTTAAGTCGTTCGATCGAACCGAGATCACTCGCGAAGAAGCTGAGAAATTGTTCGTCGATAATCCTTTCAAACTAGAGCTCATTCGTGAGTTCGCAACAGAGGGGCAGACTTTGTCGCTTTACACCTCCGGAACGTACGTCGACCTCTGTCGCGGCGGACATGATGAGGATCTGTCACATATTGATGTGAACTCGTTCAAGTTGTCTAAGCTCGCCGGCGCGTACTGGAGAGGTGACGAGAAGAACGCGCAGCTGACCCGCATTTACGGACTCGCGTTTGGTTCGGCCAAAGAACTTGAGGCTTATGAGAAGATGCAGGAAGAGGCTAAAAAGCGTGATCACCGTAAGCTTGGCGTTGAGCTTGATCTCTTTGCGTTCTCACCACTCGTTGGTCCTGGTTTGCCGCTGTTCACTCCTCGAGGAACTCTCTTGCGCGAGGGACTGACTAACTTCGTTTGGGCGCTCATGAAGCCATATGGCTATCAGAAAGTGAACATCCCACACATGGCTAAGGCTGATCTTTATAAGACTTCCGGCCACTGGGATAAATTTGCGGACGACATCTTCCATGTTTCGAGCAAAAAAACAGATGAAATTTTCGTGTTGAAGCCAATGAACTGTCCGCACCACACCCAAATTTACGCGTCAAAGCCTCGCAGCTATCGAGATCTTCCACTTCGGTTCTCCGAAGTTACGACTGTGTATCGCGACGAGAACACTGGCCAGCTCCAGGGCTTATCGAGAGTACGCTCGATCACGCAGGATGACGCTCACGTGTTCTGCCGAATGGATCAGGTCAAAGACGAGGCTAGAGCCATCTACGAGATCATCACGAAGTTCTATAAGGCGTTCGACATGCCACTCAAGATTCGGTTGTCGACTAATGATCCAGCCAAGCCAGAAGCATATCTTGGTGGTCCAGAAGTTTGGGAGAAGGCCGTTGGTACGCTCAAAGAATTGTTGACCGATCTCGGTCGCGAATACTTCATCGGGGTAGGGGAGGCGGCATTCTACTGGGCCGAAGCTCGACTTCATCGCTACAGACGCAATCGGTCGTGAATGGCAGTTGGCTACAGTTCAGCTCGACTTTAATCTTCCGGAGCGTTTTGAGCTCGAGTACACAGATTCCGACAACACCAAGAAGCGTCCAGTCATGGTTCACCGCGCTATTCTTGGCTCCGTAGAGCGTTTCATCGGCATCATGATTGAGCACTACGCCGGCGCCTTCCCATTTTGGCTCGCCCCTGAACAGGTTCGCCTAGCCACAGTGAACGAAGCCTTCGCACCATTCGCCGTCGAACTCAGAAATGAGCTTGACGCCGCCGGTATCCGCGTTATGTTAGACGACTCCTCAGAAAAACTCGGCAAAAAAATCCGCGACGCCGCCATTGTCAAAGTCCCTTGGACGATCGTCATTGGCGAAAAAGAAGCTCAAGGTGGCGACTTCCAGGTGAAAGTCTTTGGATCAGAAAATCCGCTCAGCATCAGCCAAGCGGATCTCCTGACGCACGTAACCGACCTCTCTAAACTCCCTGTTTAAGCATTGCTACTTCCGCCTTCTCAATACTCTTAGCTGCCTTGTTCGTAATCTTCACTATCTTTTCAGTGGCTTCATTAGCGGCCTTCAGGTACGTGTCAGCGGCTTTTGCCACAGCTGACGAGTACATGTTGACCGCTTTTTGAATTTCAATGTCATCGTCTTCGTCTACCGTAATTCCTGTTCGACCAAAAGCATCATTTTCAAGTGCTCTCATGGCGCTTTTAATGCTCTCGATTAAAATCGGCGTCACGCCTTCTCTCTCTAATCTAGTTTTATAGTATTTTCGCATCTGTTCCGGCAACGGCGCCCGATCCAGAATAGCCTGAATTTTTTCTTTTGCGGTTTCCATAGTATGTATTAGGCGGCGGCTGGTTCTTTTGTCTCTGCAACAACTTGATCAAGTTCTTCTTGGGCATCTTGCCATTTTTGAGCTTCGAGAAGAGCTTTCTGTTTCTTTTCTAGCGCAGTTTTTTCTGCTTTAGCTTGTTCGGTGTCTGACCTCAACCCATTGATGCCAGCTTCGATTCGTTTATTGAGAGCATGAAGTCCTGCCAGAGTGGACATGCGTCTACCACTCTTTATTTGTTCTCGTTTCGCTAGGTCTTTTGCTAGTTGAGCCTTTTCTGCCTGACTAACATCACTTTCTTCGTTATTCACAACTGTTTCGACGGAGGTTTCGTTTGGCTGGTCAAAATCGGATGACTCGCCATTACCCGCGAATAACTTGGAGAACATTTCTTCGGCGGCTGTGACGTTTTGTTGACGAACAACTTTTGCTAATTTTGCATTTTCTTTCGTCATCTTTTCGACCATTCCCTCATGTGCTTTTCGTATACTTTCGGCTGTACCGAAAATTTCTTCGCCATCGGCCAGTTCAGCGACCACCATCTCGATAATTTGAGGTTTTTCTGGTGTGACTGCTGGTTCGGTTTCGCTGGCTGGTTTTTCGATGATCTCGGCGGGGATGACTACTTCTGGTCCCAACGCGTTGGCCCAATCAACGCCTTTCTCTTGTCCGGTCAGAATATTTTTCAACCAAACCATTTCTTCTCCGGCGCGTTTGATAGTGGCGCTGATTGTTTCTTTTGGCAGCTGGAACGGAATCCGTAACTCTTTTATCTCTGCAAGGCTCGGAGCCTGTTCTTCTTCGGCGTCGGATCCGCCCGCGATGTCATTAGCAAAAAGCCTGGCTCGTTCTGTGACTTGCGTGCCAGCTCCAAGTGCCTTTGTGAGGAATTTTGTAGTTCGTCCTGAGAAAAGTTTTCCTGCTTTGACTACTTTATCTGCAAGTAATTTATTCGTCGCTTCCACGGCCGCGAGGGTATCGCCTAAAAATCTTTCGCCGCGTTGTTCTGGACTCTCGGTAAGTTTTACTTCAGCTTGTTCGGCTAGCTCCTGTTTGAGGGCACTGGTTTCGATTGATTCTGCTACCAGTTGTGGCACTCCCTCTTTATCTATCGCGTATGCCATTTCTGTTACACCATCATCACCAGCTTCAAGAACAGTCGCCTCGCGTTTTCCTCCACTTCTCTCAATTGATAATCGGGCACCTTCTTCGATTTTTTGAGCACGTATTTCCGCCGTTTCCGTGGCTCGTCGCGCCAATTCGGCTTTGGCTTTGGCTACGGTTCCTTCACCTTCTGGAACTCCAGTTTTGGAATTATATTCTCGAGGAGGCGCTCCAGCTATCCCGTCAAAACCATTCGGATATTTGTACATTCTCATAAGCATTGTTAATTCTAAAACGTATTATCTACTTCAACACCGATCGCAGTCCAAAATTTGTTAATTAATTTTCTGAGTGGATTGCGCTTTAATGCCTCTTCTGACGCGCCACTTGAGCCACCTCCTGTTCTCGCCTCCGCTTTCATTGCTGATCTAGTGGTAGCCATGGTTTTGGCTGGAGTTGGTTTTACTTCTGGTTTCGTTGGTTGCGCTTCTCGAGCAGGGGCAAGATCTGGATGCATCGCAGCCAGCTGTTCTGGAGTTATGTTTGATTTTATAGCGCGAGGCATCTCGATTTTGTTAGCGGCGGTCCTTCTCTCACTAGCAAGAATCGCGTCCGACACGATTTTGGTTTCGGCTTGTTTTTTTGTAACTTCTCGTCGAGCTCGAATTTTCCGTGCACGGGCTTCAACTATACCCAGTTTTTCCTCAGATTTTTTTAGTCGAGCCGCACCTTCTTCTGGGGTAATGTCTGATGTGACCTCATCTTCAATTGCCTCTGGCATGTTTGCCAGCTGCTGCTTGATAGTTCTTGGGGCGACAGGAGTTATATTTGCGTCTGGGTTGTATTGACGGGTGACCTGTTCATGGAACGAACTTGGCTTATCTATTGTTTCTACTACCTCCGGAGTGTTATTGACGTCATATTCCTCAATCATAACCGGGATCGGTGTGGCGAGGCTCTTTTTCTTTGCTTGAGCCTTGGCTGACTTGGCTTTGAATTCTTGCCAGGCTGGGCCAACATCGTTTGTGGCTTGTAGTACCGCGTCTCGTTCTGCGTTACGTAATGCGTTAAGATCATCAAGGAGAATTTGTTCGTTAAATTGCAATTCTTTAATTGACAGCGGAACGTTATCTATATAGGAAGTCGCAAAGTAAAGATCATGCAGAAAATTACTCTGGATGGTTTCTAGGGAAAGTTTCTTGCTAGTTTTTGCGGATGAAACGGTGGTCTCTCCATGGACAAGAATGTTCCATATTCTTTCGTTACTGACCATTGACGCGGTTACTGGAATTGTAGCTGTTATTATCTCGGTTGGTTTCGTGCCACCAAATTGAACCGCTTTGAAACCGGCATTAATCACTTTTTCACATTCTTTTCTGGCTACAGCTTGAGAGTCTTCAGTTCCTCGCTCATACATTAGATGATCTCTCGTTACTTCATTTAGTGCTCTAGCAATAGTCGAGTAATCAATCTCGAAATAGTCTTTTCCTATGTCTTTTAAGGCTACGGCCTTTACCTCGCTTTTTGCCAGTTGCGCCGCTGCCTCATAGGAGAGCTTCTCATCTCTATGCATGAGAGCGGCAAATTCTAAAATACGGCCTTTATTTTCTTTTAGATATTTATCGAGCTTGGTGTATTCCTCTGATTCTTCCTTGTGTTCGACGAGTAGAGAGGTGATAATGTCCCAGGCTTTTCCTTTGCTAAATTTTTCTGTAGCCTCGAATAAAGCTTTTTCAGCCTCGTATTCTGCTTTAGTGAATGGGGTTGCTCCACGTCGTCCGTCTCCAGAGCTGACCAAGAAAACTTTATCGCCTTTTTTTAGACGTCCAGAAACGTCTTCTTCTAGGGTGACTGGAACAGCTGTCCAGGTTTCTGTTTCCCCATTGTTTCCAAGCCTTTTAAAGTCAGGCAGTTTTGGCTCTGAGGGTTCGGGAGACTTAATGGTTTCTGGGGTTGGAGCCTCTATTCTTGATTGAGGAGTAGGACGGGGAAATTTCTCTGTAACCTCAGCTTTTTTTTGTTGTTCGTTGGCCATAGCAAAATATTGGCGAGTAATTACTTATAGTATACATCAGTTGACAAAATGCTACTTTTCTGCTAGTTTTAGCCACATGCAGGAGGATGCATGTCACAGAATCCGAACTTCAAATTACTAGATTTCAATGGAAAATGTACGCACCGACCCGCCGGAATCAAGGATCAACCGGCCGAAGTCATCAATTTTGAGGATCGTTTGATCGCACGGGCAACCAAGCGGGTCATGGCGGGCTCGATCAAGGAGCGACCCATTCCGGAGAAACTGACTCCGGCCCACAGGGCCAACATCCGCGCTCACGAATTCCAGCGGAACTGGCCAAACATTGGTCCGTTCCTGACAGATCTCGTGCGGACGCGCGTGGAGGCGGGGAGGCTGACGGAAGAAGAGTCTGAGTCGCTTGTCTCGGCTGTGGAAGCCAGGCTTGCTGCCCAGGGATCAGACATTCGTGACCCGATCAAGGACAAGGTCATCGCCGCTCAGGCTGAACTGGCAGAAACCGGATTCACTGATGATGGCGAGCGGTCGTTGATCGTTGCTCTCGGCGTCGGTAGCGAACGCCACTACTTCAACCTCACCTTTCGGGACAACTGCCTCTCGGAACTCCTTCCAAAGGACATGAAGCGCGCCATGTTCGAGGTCAGCACACAGTGGTGCGTCAATTACGAGCCGGTCATCGTCGCGGTCTACCGCTGCGTTCAGGACCAGGTCAGTGCCAGCTTCAACAAGCGAAAGTCACCATCTTCATGGTGACGAAAAACGCGGGCTTCCCAGTGGGAAGGCCGCGTTCTTTTTTAGGCAGCTTTTTTGAGCTTCTCAGTTCCGGCTGGGGCTGTCCCTACTTGGCCGTCATATGCATTGATAGCCATTTCTTTGAGCATTTGTAACCTATCTCCGGCTGTTCTTTTTCTTTCTTCCATTTCCGTTTTTCGTGTTTGCTCGGCGTCTCTTTCGGCTTGAATCGTACTAATGTTCACGGGCTCGTCATCTATAAGCTCAATGTTCGCACCTTCAGGGAATACTGGTTTTTCTCGAGTAAGAACCATTGGTGCTTCTTCTGCGTCTTCCATAACGGCTTCTGCAGATTTATTTTTGCTTTTTTCTACAGCCGCTTTATACACAGCCTCTGCCCTCGCGGCATCTTCTGGTGATGGTCTCGGAATCTCTCTGTTCATATGGCCCCATGGTACTTTATGGTTTTTTTGTTATATAGTGGGATGTACACAGGAGGAGGGGAAAGAGGTATCAGGTTTTGGAGTCTGACCAAAGAATCCAATTCAGTAATTCCCCAACCTTAACCTGACACCTTTGGTTCTTAGCATTTCATTATGCTTCAACGTCTTATAGTTATTCTCGGTTCCACAGCTTCCGGCAAAACGGATGCTGGTATTGCGGTTGCGCGAGCCGTAGACGGGGAAGTGATCTGTGCCGATTCACGAACTATTTATAAGGGCATGGACATCGGCACCGCTAAACCTGAAGGGCAACGAAACTGGGGTGTCGGGGTCGACTTCAATGTCGACCCACCTAGACTCGGTTCAGAGCGTCCTCTCATGGTGGATGGCGTCCCTCACTGGGGCCTCGACTTGGCTGATCCCGACGAGGTTTACACTGTTTCCGAGTTTCAGGCCTACGCCGATAAGAAAATCAAGGACATCGTAAAGCGCGGCAAGATGCCAATTTTAGTTGGTGGCACAGGTTTGTATATTCGCGCAGTAATCGACAGACCGACTTTTGCTGAGGTTCCGCCTAATCCAAATTTCCGCGCCGAGGTCGCAACTTTGAGTGATGCCGAGTTATTCGACGCTGTGGCCGAGCTTGATCCTGACGGAGCGGCAACACTCGACGAAAAGAACCGCCGACGAGTTGAGCGTGCGCTTGAGATTCTTCGAGGCACTGGAAAAACGCTCGCCGAGTCACGTTCGTGGGGCGAGAAGATTTATGAGCCGGTGATGATCGGCATGTCTGTGCCTCGAGAGACGTTATTCGATAGACTCGACACACGTGTAGATATTATGGTCGCCAAGGGCTTGATCGACGAAGTCCGTAAGCTCCGCGCTAAATATGGCAGCGACGCGCCGGGGATGACCGGCATTGGCTACCGGCAAATTTGCGAGTTCTTGGACGCCAAGGCTACTCTTAAAGACGCAATAACGCGCATCAAGATTGATACGCGTCATTACGCCAAACGCCAGGAAACTTGGTTCAAACACGATTCACGGATTACGTGGGTGACGAGCACGAAAGAAGCGGTGGTCGAGGCTATCCGAGCACGTTCTTAATCACACTCGCGGTTTTTTCTGGATCGGCATTTCCCTTGGTCGCCTTCATCACTTGGCCAACTAGGAATTGGATGAGTTTCACTTCGCCGGCTTTGTAGCGGGTTACTTCTTTTGGATTTTCTTCGACAACCGTTTCTACGATAGTTTGCAGCGCGGCCATATCGTCCATTCTGGTGGCGCCGAGCTCGTCGACAACGTGTGATGGGTCAGAGCCGTCGTCTAGCATCTTGCCGAGGACTTCGAGACCCTTCGGTCCGGTGATCCGACCATCGGCGAGTAGCGTTATGAACTCGGCAAAGTTTTCTGGAGTGAGTTTCATGATGCGAACGTCGATTTTGCGTTCCTCGAGTAGCCCCATGAGTTTCGACAATAACCAGCCAGAAAATAGTCTGGTGAGTTTTTTGCGTTCGTCCTCCATCTGTTCCGGCGTTGTATCTGGTCTAGCCTGAAGCCACGCGCCAAGTTCACTCATGGCGTTTTCCGTGAAGTTCGCAAGGGCTGGGTCGTCCACGATCTGTTTAATGTCGTCATCCTTAAAACCGTATTCGCGCTTTAGGCGAAGGCGTTTTGCAGCTGGGAGTTCTGGCATTTTGAACCGTATTTCTTTGGTGAGGCTTTCGAGCTCAAGAGGTGGGATGTCCGGTTCTGGGAAATATCTATAGTCAGCCGAATCTTCTTTCTCGCGCTGACCTTCCGTGATCTGTTTCGCATCATTCCAACCACGAGTAATGGTGATCTTTGGCGCGTCACCAGCTTGCCAAAGTTCGGTTTGGCGTTTTATCTCGTAGGCAATGGCGCGTTCGATAGCTCTGAACGAGTTAATGTTCTTGATTTCAGTCTTCGGCGACAGATCCGGTGAAAGTGGCTTGCCGTTTTCGTCGATTTCGCGCATTGAGATGTTCACGTCGCAACGCAAATGACCCTTTTCAAGGTCGCCCTCGCTAATTCCAAGCGTGCGGACGATTAGACGAATCTCTTGTACATACGCTTTCGCTTCCGCGGCTGTTCGAAAGTCTGGTCGAGTGACGATTTCGCACAGAGGCGTGCCTCCGCGGTTAAAGTCGACGTAGGTTTTTCCGTTTTCGCCGTGGATATTTTTCGCCGCGTCTTCCTCAAGGTGCATGCGTTCAATGCGAATGCGGGCTGTTCGACCTTCTGCTGGAATTTCCACATCAAGTTTGCCCTCGCTCATGATTGGCAAGTCGAACTGCGAAATTTGATACGCCTTTGGCAAGTCTGGGTAGAAATAGTTTTTTCTATCAAATTTGCTCTTTGGTGTAATGCGACCCTCAAGGGCGAGTCCAAGCATGACCGCCCAAGAAACCGCTTGGCGGTTAGGAGTTGGCAATGTGCCCGGGTGACCAGTGCAGACCGGACAAACGTGCGTATTCGGGGCGGCGTCATCTATATGCGCTGAGCAAGAACAAAAGAGTTTTGTCTTTGTGTTCAGCTGAACGTGGGTTTCAAGTCCGATGATGGCTTCGAGTTTCATATCAGTTAACACCTTACGATTTTCTGAGGCTAAAGTAAAGAAGCAGTTCGTAGGTCAAAATAAGGGGCATGAAGAGAATTTCTATGATGCTAAGGAGGGCGTTTATCCAGGCTGGGGGAGTGGTGATGATAGTCATTGGGTCAGTGATGCCGGAGAGGGCAAGAATCGGCCAGAGAATCAAAGAGACGGTTAGAGTTAGCAAAAATGAGAAAGCAAACATTCGCCAAAGGACTGGGAAGAAATGACCTTTTACCCGCTCGCGGCTTTGTTCTAGGGCCGAGAACGTGCCAACACCGGTTAAAATAGCTTCTGTTTCAGCAAAGGCAAACCAGACGGTGAAGATGATGCCGGGAACTATGAGGAGCAGAAAACCAAACATTTGGAGCACGCCCACTAAGAGTCCTACCCAAAGCAGTGTTGGAGCTCTGCGCCAGGCCAGTTCACTCACGCTTGTAGCCGCGTCTTTAGGCGCGAGATCCGGTCTAATCGTGCTTGTAACTACGATAGTGATGGCGGCGGTAGCCCAGAGCGAGAGAGCGAAAAGAGTGATGCCGGACAGAAGATCGACTATCTCGCCAACTTGAGGATCAAGAAAAGATGATGCTAGGCTAGTAAGAACTGGAATAAGTAACCACCCGGCAAAACCAAGGAGAACAGAAAAATTTGGGGGAGTGGCTAGGAACTTGTACGAAGATTTGAGAAGATCATTAACTCCGGGAAGTGACGATTTAGGCTCGGGTGTTTCTGAGGCTGTCATAAATATAGAAATCCGTTACGGCTAGAAGCGGAACAGAGAGGGCGGTTATGATGGAACTTAGAATAAACCAGGTAGCGTTGCCGATTCCTTGGTACAGAGAGCTGTCTGTAAAAATTATCATGAGGATGATGGCCAGCGCCGCTAACAGTAGGAAGTTAAGCACAAAAACCACCAGAGCGTAAATAAGCTTCGGGATAACAAAACGGAAGAACGTATCCCACCATCGGCCAGAAACAAGAGAGGCTGAATGTTGGAGCGCTTTGACGCCATGTTCCTTGTTCAAAACAAGAGAATACGGAGCAAAGCCGTACTGAATGCTGTATTTGACGAGTAGGACGAAGGAGATGAAGGCACCAACCAGGAGGAGTACTCCGCCAATAGACGAGAGAACTGAGGAGGTATTCCTAGCGCCGTCAATGAGGATGAGGATTATGCCGAGGAATGGAGGAACTAAGATGGCGGCCACAACCAGACCCACTAAGACCGAGATCCAGACATAAGAAAAGAACAGTTTCCAGGCACGCTTGCCTTCAGCTTTTTGATCTCTGGTGGCGCCTGATGCTTGCTCGCCAACCGCAATGATGATGCTGAGTAAGGCCCAGGTACTAACTACGGCCAACAAAATAGCCCCAGAATAATTTAGCACTAGAGTGAAAATGTGGAGCGGGGTTGGCTCTGTGTCTACCGTGTATGGTTGAAGCAATTTAGCTAGAGCCGCCGGTATTGAGGCGATAACTATCCATGCCGTAATGCTCAAAAGTTCAACAAAATGTTTCCTGTAGTGAGCAATTGTTTTGTCGATAACTTGCCCAAGAGAGATGAGAGAAGCCATATGACGGAATTATATCATCCCGTTGTCCCGAATGCCCCTCGGTTCTTCGCGTTCATTTCGCCATCGATGAGTTCCGGTCTAACAATCGGCACGATCACTCCCTGGACAATACGTTCTCCCTTCTCGATTTTATAAGCTTCCTGGCCGAAATTATGCATAAAAGCAAAAATTTCGTCTTCTGGACCACAGTAGTCCATATCGACTACTCCCGTTCCGTTTGCAATGCGAATTCCTTTTTTGGCATTGCTTCCTCTGGGAAAGAGTAGAAGAACATGGCCTTCTGGAACTTGGACTACTAGACCGGTACGGATTTTCTTTCGTTCTCCAGGTAAAAGGACCACTTCTTCAATGCTCGCAATATCAAATCCACAGGCACCTTCAGTTTTGTACTCAGGCATTGGGACATCCGGGGTAAGTCTTCGAATAGTGACTTGCATAGAAATAGGAAAGCCGACGTACAAGCATGGGGTGCGTCGGCTTCAGAGCCGAATGTGCCATCACCCGGGAAACAAATCAACGAGGAGATGTGGACAGATGCGTTGTGAACCGTAAAAGGGCACTTGTTTCGCCTAACTTTTCCGCACTTAAGAGTTTGAAGGAAAAATCTCTTTGTAGAATTTGGGCGAGTGGGACGCCGGAAAAGAATAATTGAGCTTCTACGGTAAGGGCGAGCTCGTCCACTAGATCAGCATTCAAGAATTGAGAGTACACGCTTGATCCGCCAGCGATTACTACTGATGTAAAGCCACGTGTTTCTAGGTTTTGCAGAATAATTCGTAGATTACCCGAAGCAGTTTCTACACTTCCTGGAACCGTTTGCACATCGACTGGGTTTTCTGTCAGTACGATGATCAGCCTGCCTGGTAGTGGTTTGCCAATAGTGGCAAAAGTTGTCCGGCCCATGATCATGACGCCAGCTTTTTTAGTTTCTTCGACAAAGAATTTCTTGTCTTCCTTACTGGTCCAATCCGCCAGTTCATTAGTATTTCGAGCAATAAATCCGTTGGCGGTAATAGCGGCGAGGAGAATGACATGCATAGGAATTTTTTCAAGAGTATGCGCGAGGAGTTCGGTCTTGTCTATGTATTGAAACGTTGATAATCTCCTCTGGCTAATTAGGAGGCCGAATGTCCGACGATACGACGAGGGACGAGAAAGAGTTGCCGGCTTGGATGTTGAGCCCCGTGGCCAACACGGACTATGCCAAACGCAGTCCGGCGTACTACGCTCAATTGCTTGAGTCTGAGCGAACCGGTCAGTGCATCTTCTGTGCTCCGGGATTCCCGAATGATCAGCGGATCGTTTGGGAGGGGCACGGATGGGTGCTGTGTGAATGCCGGCCGCGCCGGAGAGACAAAGAGGGCGTTGAGGTGGAGGATCACCTCTTGTTCTATCCACGCGCTCACGGCGAGGGCATGAACAGTGAGGACTGGGCTGCGCTTGGCGCTGCGTACGAGTTCATCACGACTGTGCTCGGGTGGACGGGCGGTGGGCTTGGTTGGCGGTTTGGGGATCCCGCGATCTCTGGGCGAACGATCGTTCATCGCCACATGCACTTCCTCCGCCCGCGACAGAAGTTCCACGAAGACCCCGGGGTGACCCGCGCCGTAGCGGTGGACTTCCCGATCGGTTAGAGCGTACGCCACGTTTCTCCTTTTGACCCGTTGCGTTATGCGCAACGGGTCTTTGTATTGGTTTGGGTTATCCCCATGTGCATGTAGGGGTCGACCCGTGCGTCGACCCTTGCTAATATGCGGTAAGAATGAATTTTCGCCAATATGATGAAGCCTTACGGTGAACGCACGCCAGACCGTCAGTATCACGATCTCCTTGAGCGCATTATGCGTGAAGGGGTAGAGGTTTCGCCTATCCAGGGGGAGAAGTCAAAGATGGTACTTGGTCATCAGATGCGTTTTGCTTTTTCGAATGGTTTCCCGATGATTACGGAGCGCGACTTGTCCGGTAAGTTCATGGTCGGCGCGTTGGCCGAGCATATTGCGTTCCTGCACGGCGCTCGCACGCAAGCTGAGCTGACGGAGTGGGGTTGTGCCTGGTGGAAGCGCTGGGTCACTAAAGAGCGTTGCGATATTTTCGGCTTGCCTGAGGGTGACCTTGGTCCCGGTTCTTATGGTTCAGCTTGGACGGCGTTTCCAACGGCGGAAGGCATGCCATTTAATCAGATCAAAGAAGTCGTTCAGCAGATCAAAGACAAGCCGAACTTACGCACTCATATTATTTCTCCTTGGATTCCGCAGTATTGTATTCAGAACTCGACGCTCCCGCCCCGCAAAGTTGTTGTCGCTCCGTGCCACGGCTATTTGCATATTCTTGTTTACCCGGAGACGAAGGAAATTTCGGTTCATCACTTTCAGCGTTCCGGCGACATTCCAGTTGGCGTTGTATTTAACATGATCCAGTACGCTTCTTTCCTGATGATGATCGGTCAAGTCACTGGTTACACGCCAAAAGAACTCGTCTATACGATCAGCGACGCGCATATCTATGAGAGCCAGTACGAGAAAGTGAAGGAGCTACTCGCCCGCGAGCCAAAGCCATTCCCGACCATGACCATGGATTCTTCTATCACCGATATTTTCGCTTTTAGACCAGAACATTTCGTTGTCAGTGAGTACGAGGCGCATCCAGCCATGGTAATTCCGACGCCAGTATGAGCTTTGTGAATCCGAATAACTCAAAGCGCGGCGACTACGCAAAAGTAATTGACGACATAGCCAAAGAAAAAATCTGTCCTTTTTGTGCTGAACATATTCATCGAATTCATCCGAATCCAATTGTTGAAAAGACTTACTGGCTAGTGACAGATAATGCGTATCCGTATAAACCGGTAAAACAGCACATTCTTCTGGTGTACAGAGCGCACATTGAACACGTCAGTGAATTGTCGAAGGAGGCCTGGAGTGAGTTGCAGGATATTATTGTCGAGCTATCTGTGGCCAGGGGTATTCTCGGCGGGGCTTTGATGATGCGTTTCGGTGAAACTAAATACACCGGAGCTTCCGTCACGCACCTACACGCCCAGCTCGTCCAAGGAGATCCTGAGAGTCCTGAATACGATCCGACGAAGGGAGTCATGTGTAGAATCGGTTAGGTGAATATCCATACTGACCTGATTCTTCTATTTAAGAGGGGGTAGACCCTGACGCCAGGAAGGGTCTAGAGGTGATGCTATTGGAATGTGCATTTCTCGGCGGGGAGGGTCCTTGATGGCACGAGAAACTTCTATCTGAAAACATTGAGCTGTGTTAAATGCCGCGGGTCTCCTCGATGAGATACAAAGAAAAGGATGCTGATGCGTTTAGTGACTTCAAGATACAGATTTTCTTTTCTGCAAACCGTCCTCCAGGTGTACACTTGCGGTACACCAGATTCGAGTGCTCCAACAGAACAATACCTACCCCGACACTCTACAAAAAATCACTCACGCCCTTCTTCCTTTAAAAGAATCTCCTCTTATTGCACTAGTACGATCTCGACATTGAACGCTTTAAAGATTTGCTCAGCATCTACTCTTGAATATCCCTTCTCATAATAAACTTTCGAAATTCCTGCTTCGCAAATCAAACGGGCGCAGTTGGGGCAGGGGAAGACCGTTGAATAGAGAGACGAGCCTTGAAGGGCGATGCCGTCACGAGCGGCTTGAGCAATGGCGCTTGCTTCGGCGTGAATTGCCGTGCAGATGTCCAGGTTAGTTCCGGCGTCAAAATTGCTTCGTGGGTCACTGTGCGCTGCCAGGTGATAGTCCGTTGGCAGATGTCGGTTATGCGCCTTCGCTACCATCATGCCGTCCCGGACAATCACTACGCCAACTTGCCGCCACCAGTCGGCGCTCTTTGCAGATTCGTCGGTTGCCAGGTGAATGAAATGATTGTGCAGTTCTTCGTGCGTGATAACTCGATTAGGGTCAACGACATGTTCGGCCGTAGTAATCTGCTTGTCCCAGCGCAAGAACACAGGTTCAAAAATCACTTCAGCATTTGGAAAATACTGCGCATGAATTGCGTGCGAAACGTCGTCTTCTGGCATGATGAGTGACTGCCCGTCGAGCGTCTCGAGGCTCGATTTATTCATGACGAACACCTCATCAAAAAGCTCCAGTGCAAAAACAGCTTTACGCATCTCGGCCGGATCAATCACTCGCAGATCCCTTGTGAGCGAAGTGAAATCCGCAATGACATCAGCGCCAAGAATCCCGAGTTGCCCCGGATATTTTCTGAATAGCTCTACATAGCCTTTATGAAGCACCGGCACGAACGCGATGAGCATATTCTTACTCGCCAATTTGCTGGAGAAATTTAGCAATAAGCTCATTCACTTCTTTGGCGAGCTTTTCAGCCCCTTCGATTGTTAGGTTTCTAATTCGCGCAGTCGTCGTTGTTGTTGCTTGTGCTGGAAGAACTACGATTTCACCACAGCAATCTTTATACTCGTTTATGTGCTCTTGACTCACGTCTTTAGTCGAGCCAGAGAAGACCATGACATCAGGTCGAATATTATTAATAACATCACCCAGCCCCTCGCTTGCTTCTTTGATGGTCACAATATCAACATGGCGCAGATGCAATAGCATGTTCACGCGTTCGTTTTGTGGGACGATCGGGCGCTTTGGTCCTTTGCGCATGCGCGTCAGCTCGTCAGAATCAACAGCTACAATTAAAACATCGCCCAGTGCCTTTGCCTTTTCGAGGTACAGCGCGTGCCCCTCGTGGATAAGGTCATAAACGCCTTGAGTGAGGACTACTTTCATCCCCAAATTCTTCATGCTTTGCACGATTTTTTGCAGTTCAGCCTTATCCGTAATATAGCGTTGGGGGATGTTCATACGCACACACCTTAGCAAGTCAGATTATGGGGGAGAAGGGCGGGTGTGCATGAGTTTTTCCCGGGCGTCAGCTTGGTAATCAATAATATTTGAAGCGTAAAGAGGATTAGCTGTTTTCCAGTCTTGGCCATTGTAGAAACTGGCAAACTCGTCAGCATGTTTCTCAAGTGGCAGAATAGAGCGCAGTTTCGCGTCAGAATTTCCACTTTTCTCTATAAGAAAAGCTAGGCACAGTTTTGCGGCATTTACTGGATTATACGTTTGACCTCTAGTCAGCTGAAGTTTTTGTCTGGCCTCTAATCCCTCGCCTTCGTCGAGTATATGAAAATACGAATATGAGAACGCGTGGTGAGTTGGCTGATAGAGATGTTGTTCAAAATCTCCAATATGCTCTTTTCCTGATTCTTGCTTGGCAATGGCTGCCAGTGAGGCAATTAGGTCTTTTTCGGAGATAATCTTCAAGATGTGATTGATGCCATCTCGGTATTCTGGATTTAGTTTCATTTCATGAATCGCTCGACGAGCATATTCTGAAAAATCCTCATCACTAATTATTCTCTCGGCATTTTTTTGGGGAATTGGAATCTCTCTTGCGTCCAGCAAATCTTTATCATCGATATTGAACGAGACGAGCCGGCGATTTTGTTTTTTTAAGTAAGAATACTGTGGGTATTTGGTTAGCTTTTCTTTAATGCTTGCTACAGTGTCTCCTGGTACGACCTCGTAAAAATCAAGTCCGATATCATGAAAAATTACCTCGCCATGTTCTAGCGTTTCCGTTCGAAGCCTTCGTTCCTCCTCAGAGAATTCGCCATTTTCGACTTCACGAAATGCATCGTCATCAAGCGCAATCACGTCGAATTTTCCTGGATGAGAATCGGGGATGGACTCGTCTTTTATTGGATTCATCCCGAGCGTACCGAGTAATGCAAAGTTACGCGCTGTTCTTTGCCAGCGGGCTATTCGGGTTGGTTCTTCGATATATGGTTTTCCTCGACCGACTTCTAACATATATGAGCAGTATAAACTAAAAGACCCAAGGACCGTATTTTGGTTCTTGGATCTTTTTCTCCTTTTTGCTTGATTCTGTTTTACAGTCCAGCAACTTCCAAACGAACTGCAGGGCCCATGGTGGACGTCATAGTGACGGACTTCATGAAGATACCCTTTGAGCTCTGTGGCTTGGAACGGCTGATAGCGTCAATAGCTGCGTTAGCATTTGAAACTAGCTTCTCTGCGTCAAACGAAGCCTTGCCAATGATCATGTGAACGTTGGCAGTGTTGTCGTTCTTGAAGGAGAGCTTACCGGCCTTCTGTTCCTCAATCATCTTGCTGATGTTTGGGCCAACAGTGTCAGTCTTTGGGTTAGGCATGAGTCCGCGAGGTCCAAGGATCTTAGCGGCGCGGGCGAGCTTAGGCATCATGCTAGGAACGGCAACCGCGACTTCGAAGTCGATTTTGCCAGTCTTAACTAGGTTCTCAAGATACTCTTCAGTACCAATGATATCTGCGCCAGCGGCCTTAGCAGCGGCTTCGTTAGCTGCGTCAACGAAGGCAATAACCTTCTTGCTCTTGCCCGTCCCGTGTGGGAGGGTGATCGTACCGCGGATGAGCTGGTCGCCCATCTTTGGATCAATACCGAGGTTGAAGTGCAATTCTACGGTTTCGTCGAATTTTGCAGTTGCATCCTTTTTCACTAGCTCAACCGCGTCCTTAATGGCGTAGGCTTTGCTCTTTTCTACTGTAGCTTTTAATTCTGAGAAGCGTTTACCGTGCATATGTTTGGTGTGGTATTAGTGCTCTTTTGGAGCTCCCACGATGGACGTGGCAAGCCACGTCCTTACTTATTTAGATTCTTTTCTTTCCTCTAACCAATCCTTATACACAAACCGGAAGTGAAGTCCGAACAGAGGCAGGGCAATGATGATTAGAGCGATGTCATGGATGGCGTTCGTTGCTTTCATGCGACGATAGTTTTCCACGTTCGTTACATTTCGCGCTTCACAGTCTTTGCGCAGGGCCGCTTCGTCTGGCTTCACATAGTCTTTAGTCATCGGCACAGGTGCGGCCGGATAGCCCATGAGAACGTTAGAACAGTTCTCAAGGTAATCCGGAACGTCAGCCACTTTGAAGATATAACTCTTCAGGCCGAGTGACACAAGATCAATCGCTCCAAACATTAGCGTGACGAGCGTGATCGCCGAGATGACGGCGAAGTACAAACGTAGAATCCATGATGAGCCTTTGGTCATAGGCCTCAAGTATACGCCTAGGCCTCTACATCAACTCCCATCTGTCGTGCAGTACCAGCAATGATCTTCATAGCTGCGTCTACATCTTTTGTGTTCAAGTCTGGCATCTTGCGTTCAGCAATGTCACGGAGCTGGGCCTTAGTGAGCTTGCCAACTTTTTCCGTGAGTGGCTTGCCGGAACCTGCTTTGAGGTTCAGCATCTTCTTAATCATGTCAGAGGCTGGAGCCGTCTTCAGGATGAAAGAGAATGAACGATCTTCGAAAATGGTGATAACAGCTGGTACGGTTTCTCCACGGCGATCCTGCGTTTTCGCATTGAACTCCATGACGAAGGCCTGGATGTTAATACCTTGCTGACCGAGCACCGGACCAAGTGGTGGTGCTGGTGTAGCCGCACCTCCAATTGCTTGCACTTTGATGATAGCCTTGATTTTCTTGGCCATACGAGTGTTTTTATTAGTAGATTCCCAGGAATTTACCTGAGCGACTACCTCGTGAATTACGGCCGGATTGTGCCGTTTTTGCGAAGTAATGTCAAATACGACAGAGATGGGGGTGTACACTGTCACTGTTGCCTAGCTAATTTTGATCGTAAAGTATTTCATTATGGAAAAGACGTTTATTTGGACGAACGAGTATTCGGTGCACGTAGCTGAAATTGATGAACAACATAAAGAGTTTTTGAATATCTGTAATGGTTTGGTCGAATTGTCCAAGGATCCATCTTTTACGCAGGAAGAGGCCTTGAAGAGAGTCGCTAAGCTTGGAGATTACGCTTTTTATCACTTGGCTTTTGAAGAAGAATTATTCGTGAAGACAGGCTATCCAGACGGTCCATTGCATACTGAAGTCCATGACAAATTTAGAGAGAAAGCGAAGAGTGTTATTGATCTGGCTCGGCAGGGTGGTATCGAGACTAAAGAACTGACAGACATTGCAGATTTTGCTGTGAGTTGGATCTTGGGACATATCTTGCATATGGATAAGAAGTATTCTGATTACTTTAATGCCCACGGGATCAAGTAGTTTGTAGATCAAAAACAAAACGAGCTCCGCGAGGGGCTCGTTTTGTGCTTTTTAAACCTTTTTGACTTGAAGGAAATCCAGTTCAAGTGGTGTTTCACGGCCGAACATAGAGACCATGACTTTGATCTTGCCACGGGCTTCATCCACCTCCTCGACCTTGCCCTGTTGGGCTTTGAATGGACCGTCAGTGATGGCCACGATGTCGCCTTTAGTGACGTCAATCTTGAATTCTGGTTCTGAGACGCCTACGCGCTTCATGAGGGCGTCGACTTCTTCTTGAGCAATTGGGGTAGGGGTGTTACCGGTTCCAATGAAGCCGGTGACGTTTGGGGTGTTGCGAACAACGTACCAAGAATCATCCGTTACGATCATCTCGACTAGCACATAGCCAGGGAAGATCTTCTCTTCTATTACTTTACGAGCGCCGTTCTTGATTTTGATCTTCTTTTCTTTTGGCACAATAACCGCGAAGATTTTCTCCGACATGTCCATGGTGTCAATGCGCTGTTTTAAGCTCTCCGTCACGTTCTCCTCATATCCGGAGTAGGTGTGGATAGCGTACCAGCGTCGGCCGTAATTGGCTGTTTGTTTTGCCATAAAAATTATTTGCCTGAAGTGAGCTGTACCAAAGCCTTAAGGCCAACTGTGAATAGCTCGTCAATTACCCCAAAGTAAGTGGCAAGGACGAAGCAGACACCAACCACTACACTAGAGTATAGCAAGGCCTGTTTTTGGGTGGGCCAGGTCACTTTTTTGAGTTCGTCCCGCGCTTCCAGGAAGTACCGGACAGCTGGGTTCTTTGTCAGACTAAACATATAAGTTTTTAAAAAACCCCTACCCGGGGAATTTCTTAGCGCGATGATACCAAGTATTAAATGGCTTGGCAAGACCTTTGCACACGTCTAGCCCAGAAAAGTGCGGTATACTTCATGAAGAATTAACAGGGGGTATTTTTTGTCTGTATATTATGAAGAAGAACGCTGGTTTGAAGAAAGTGCTTATTGCGGAGGACGAAAAGCCATTGGGACGAGCCTTGGAGTTGAAGCTTACTAACTCGGGCTACGAGGTTATTGTGTCCGCAAACGGCCAGGAAGCCATTGACCAACTCAAGAAAGGCGGTTTTGCTGTTTTACTTTTAGATCTCATGATGCCCAAGGTGGATGGTTTTGGTGTTCTTGAGTTTATGAAGAAGAGCGGTGACAAGACGCCGGTGATCGTACTTACTAATTTGAGCCAGCCTGAAGATGAAAAACGTGTGAAGGACTTGGGTGCTAAGGAATTTTTTGTTAAATCCGATACCCCAATTTCTACCATCGTCACCCAGGTTAAGCATCTCCTAGGAGATGTATGATGATTTTTGATGATGACATATTAAAAAAAATACTCCTTGACGGAAGCTACGTCACGGCAGAAATTTTATCAAAGGCGGATGCTTATGTCAGTAAGCATAAGATGCCACTTATTGATCATCTAATAGCTAAAGAATACGTCACTAAGAATCTGCTCGGTCAGGCTATTGCCGAGCACTTGAAAATTTCTTTTTCTGATCTCAAGGCTCATCCGCCTTCTAAAGCGCAGGTACTAAAGATTCCAGAGGCGATAGCGAAGAAATTACGAATTGTTGTTTTTGCTGAAGATAAAAAGAAAGTCGTCGTCACTTCAGATAACCCCGCCGAAGCCAGGATTCGTCGGGCCGTACAGGGAATTTTTCCAAATCGCGAGTTAGTTATTTCGTACTCTCTTCCGGAGGATATTGACGTTTGTTTTATTAATTATCAGACTTCACTCGCGACTCGCTTTTCCGAAATTATTAAGAGTCAGCATCAGGTGGCGCCGGAACTTTTCAATGCGATTATTTCTGATGCTCTCATGTTTCGTGCGTCTGATATTCACTTCGAGCCCTTGCCGAATGAGGTGGTGGTTCGTTTCCGTGTAGACGGTGCTTTGCGCGAGGCTGGGAAAATTCCCAAAGAATATTACGAAAACTTGTTAAACAGGATAAAGATTCAGGGGCGCATGCGGATTGATGAGCACTTTGCGGCCCAGGATGGTTCGATGCGTTCTGAGCAGGGGAATAAGGTTGTGGATCTTCGCGCTTCTATTGTCCCTACGATCGAGGGGGAGAAGATCGTGTTGCGTTTGTTGACGTCGTATGTCCAGGGTTTTTCGTTGGCGAATTTGGGACTACTCGACCGCGAACAGGAAATTTTGGCCAAAGCCGCCAAGAAACCGTTCGGCATGATCCTGGTGGCTGGTCCAACTGGTTCCGGTAAGACGACCACGCTGTACGCCGTTCTTAAGATGCTACATCAACCGGATGTGAACATTACGACGATTGAAGATCCCGTCGAGTATAAAGTTGAAGGCATTAACCAGATCCAGGTGAATTTACAGACCGGCTTAACTTTTGCTAAGGGTTTACGTTCCGTTGTTCGCCAAGATCCAGACATTATTTTGGTGGGAGAAATTCGTGATAAAGAAACGGCTGAAATCGCCGTGAATGCCGCATTGACCGGACATCTTTTGTTGTCGACATTTCACGCTAACGACGCTACCACTGCCATTCCTCGTCTACTCGACATGGGTATTGAGCCATTCTTGTTGGCTTCGACCTTGAATGTGGTCATTGCTCAGCGACTTGTGCGCAAAATTTGTGATAGCTGCAAACATAGCATCGAGGTACCGTTGAAAGACATGCCTCTAAAACATGCCGAGCGATTCTTTGGTAAAGGTAAGGCGACCGTGTATGAGGGTAAGACCTGCGCAGCCTGTAATTTTACGGGCTTCAAAGGACGCTTGGCGATTGTTGAGATTATCGAGGCAACTCCAGAACTTCAAGCATTGGTTTTATCTAACCCTTCTTCGCAACAGGTTTGGGCGCTTGCTCAAAAGCAAGGCTCGCATTCTTTGTTTGAAGACGGCATAGAAAAAGTAAAAAATGGCATGACTACTTTGGCTGAACTTTTGCGTGTAGCTGAGCCACCCTCGGGCGTAGTCCGTCCTACGGGCGAGCCGGCGGATTCTCGTTAAGTTATGCCTACCCTAATATCCTATCTCGCCCAGATAAAAACTTATCTTGAGAGTATTCATTTTGGTCTTGGCAAGGACAAGGAATATTTTATTGAAAATTTGAGTTTGCTCGCTTCTTCTGGTATGGGCGTGGGGCAATCGATCGACTCTATCATGGCCGAAGTTCGTTCAAAAGAAATGCGTGCCATTCTTCTCAAGATGAAAGATGATGTCGAGTCTGGATCGTCGCTTTGGCGGGCGCTCGAAAAGACTGGTTTGTTCCCGGAGCATACGATTTCGCTTTTAAGGATCGGTGAGGAGTCGGGAAAGCTCGTGCAGAATCTAAAGGTTATTGGTGCCCAAGAAGAAAAAGAGCGAGTGTTTCGCGGACAGTTACAAGCGGCCATGCTTTATCCGATGTTCGTTCTCACCTTTACTATTGTTATTGGCGTGGGCGTAGCTTGGTTCATCTTGCCGAAACTATCCACAGTGTTTACTTCGATGAAAGTAGAGCTGCCTTTGATTACAAAAATTTTAATGGCAGTTGGTAGCTTGTTGGCCGGACAGGGAATAATTATTGTTCCGTTATTTCTTGGAACTATAGCCGTCTTGTTGTTTGTTGTATTTTTCTATCCGCCGACTAGATTCTTGGGTCGAAACTTAATGAGCTCGTTACCTGGCATTGGTCGACTAATCCAGGAACTCGAGATTGCTCGCTTCTCCTATCTTCTAGGTACTTTGTTAGAAGCCGGTATTCCGGTGACTCACTCGCTCGATTTGCTCGAGAAGGCAACTTCCTTTCCGTATTACCAAAAACATTATCGTCATCTTCGATTGCATCTAGACGAAGGTTATTCTTTTCAAAAAAGTTTTGCGTCATATCCAAAAGCATCTCATTGGATTCCGGCGCCAGTTCAACAGCTAGTAGTGGCGGGGGAGCAGTCGGGGAACTTAACTGAAATCCTCGCCAAGATCAGTGCGTCTTATGAGGAGAAGACTTCTTTGACGACGAAGAATTTAACGGTCATTCTTGAGCCTATTCTATTGGTTATTGTTTGGCTTGGAGTGCTCGGCGTCGCACTTTCCGTGATTCTGCCGATCTATGGTTTGATTGGTGGGTTTAATTCGCAAAGTATCTAGCTGATATGATCACCGCGCCAAAGGGATTCACTCTCCTCGAGTTGCTACTCTCCATGGCGATCATTGCCATTTTGGCCGCTATTGCTATTCCGTTTTATTCGTCATATCAGACTAAGAATGATTTTCATATTGCCCTTGAAACCACGGTTCAGTCGCTTCGTCATGCTCAGGTGCTTGCTCAAGCGGTCGACGGCGATACCTCGTGGGGCGTTCATGTTGAATCTGGAAGTATCGTCTTGTTTCAAGGGGTTGATTACGCTTCGCGGAACGTCGAGCTCGATGAATCCTCGACCATGCCAGGAACTATTTCAGTAGCTGGTTTGTCAGATGTTGTATTCGCAAAATTTACCGGTCTTCCGTCAGCTACTGGAACGATGACGTTCACTTCGGCTCCCAGCAACTCAGCGAGCGTAACTGTGAACGCAACGGGAATGGTCGATTACTAATATGAAACACCAACCCGCCGGATTCGTTTTAGTGGAAGTCATGTTAGCGTCATTTCTTTTTTTATTACTCGTGGTAGCTCTCGGCAGTGCGTTGTTGTATGGGCAGGAGTCCACGGTTTTGGCTGGCAATCGGGCGCGCGCCATATTTTTAGCCGAGGAAGGGCTGGAGGCTGTGCGAAATATTCGTGACGAGGATTACACTTTGTTGACGAACGGCGTTTATGGATTGGCAGACGCAACGGGAACATGGACTCTCTCGGGATCGAGTGACGTCAGTGGCGAATTCACACGAACTATTACTATCTCGGACGCTGGGGTCGGGGCAAAAGAAATATCGTCTGAGGTCACGTGGACGCAGACCGCTCGAAGACTCGGCGATGTGATTTTGGTCACGCATTTATCCGATTGGACTGTGCCTCCTCCGCCACCGCCAGCACCGTAAGAATATGCATAATCAAAAGGGTTTTACGCTAATTGAGCTACTACTATATATAGGTATTTCTGGCATTGTATTATTTTCGTTGTCAGTCTTCTTCTCGGTTCTGCTTAACTCGCGAATCAAAAGTGAGACTGTGGCCGAAGTAGACGGGCAAGGCATGGCGATTATGAGCTTAATGACTCAATCAATTAGAAATGCAGACAGCATTTCTCTACCGGTAGCTGGCGCATCAGGTTCGTCGTTGACTCTACTGATCGACGACGTTGCTTCGAGTCCAATGATCTATTCTGTTGTCGACAATACATTAATGATGACGAGCGGTTTAGATGCTCCAGTGGCGCTCACAAATGGAAATGTGCAGGTTACTGGATTTCAAATTGAGAACACTTCGCGAGTAGGCACGCGGGGTAACGTGAGAATTACTTTTACGCTGTCTCGTCTTAATCTCTCGGGAGGAAACGAGTATGATTACGCTCAGACATTTGAAGGATCGGCTAGTTTGCGGTAGCAAAAATTCTCTTTCTTATGGACAAATTTTCACGGACGCCAGAAAGGCTATATACTACATCTCGTGGCGGGTATATTACGCTCATTAGCGTACTCGTAGTTGGAGCTGTAGGAGTATCAGTTACCGTTTCGCTTTTGCTCCTTGGGATTGGCGCGACCAGAGTTAGTTCAGTGGTCGAGGAATCGGCACTAGCGAGGGGTTTTGCGGACGCCTGCGCAGAAGATGCGCTTGGGGAAATTCACAGTTCTGCAGTTTGCGCTGGCGGCGGAGTTCGAACGTTTGTTCGCGGGTCTTGCGCTTCGACCGTCTCGAGCGCAGGGGCTACGTGCGTGATCGCTTCGGCGGGAACTGTTGGCACAGTGGTGAGGCGTACGAAGGTTATATTGTCCAGTGTTACTCCAGCGCCGGTAGTGCTGTCCTGGCGGGAGGTGGCAGATTTTTAAAAGCTAGAATTCACGAGATATTTTTATACATAACCTGTATGGGCATAAGACTGACGCCAATTAAAGAAAAGCATAAAATAGCTGGATTCACTCTCCTTGAAATGCTTCTCGTGGTCGCACTTATCGCAATTTTGGCGAGCATAGTTATTTTAGCTATTAACCCAGGAAAACAGTTGGCCGAGGCGCGTAATGCTCAGAGACGATCAGATGTGAATACTATTCTGAACGCCGTTTACCAGTACGCCATTGATCATAATGGTCTTTTGCCAGCGAGCATTTCTTCTGGGACGGAGTCGCCAATTTGTAAGGAAGGAGTGGTGGATTGTGGTTTGAACGCGGATTTTACTGTTTTAACTACTGACGCCACTTACATTACCGCCATACCTCAGGATCCAAATGCGTCATGCGAGACCGGTAGTTCGTGCTATACGGTTTTTCAATCATTAACTGGCCGGGTAACTATTGCCGCTCCTTACGCGGAAAACGGAGCAATCATAAGTGTGACACGGTAATACATTGCCGTTGTGAACAGGCCCAAAAAATACCTTTCAATTAGAACTAAAGTTGTCGGATTGGTTATTTTAAGTGCAGTTAGCTTTACTGTGCTTGTATATTATATTTCTTCACAGATTTTATTAGGAAGCTATTTGAAAATTGAAAGCGATAGCACAATAGCTAATGTTCATCGGGCTAATGACGCTTTGGAGAACATGATTAATAAACTAGACGTTAAACTAGTTGATTGGGCTTTTTGGGATGATACTTATCAGTTCGCGATCGATCAAAATTCAGCCTATGCTGATTCGAATTTGGGGATGATCTCGCTGTCGAACCTTGAGATAAATGGATTTGTGTTGGTTGACGATCAGGGGAATGTAATGTTTGCTAAAATGTTTGATTATCATACTCATACTGAGCTACCGATGGATGGAATTATTTCGCATCTTCGTGATCATCCTGAGCTTACAACCCATCCAGCTGAGCGAAGTCCGGTGTCTGGTTTGATTTCTCTCCCAGAAGGGGTAGCTTTAGTGGTTTCTGAACCGGTCCTTACTAGTCAGGCTACCGGGCCAGTCCAGGGCACGTTAATTTTTGTTAAATTATTACGTGATGATGAGATATTGGAAATCGGGAAATTGACCCATCTTGATGTTTCAATAGTTGATTATGCGAGTAAGACACCATCAGCGGATATGCTGTCCGCTAGAGCTACCTTGGCTGACAACGACCAAGCAATCGCGCGCCCTCTTTCCAACGACCTGATTGCTGGATATGTAAATCTTCATGACTTATACGGGGAGCACATCTCAATCTTGCGTATTACAACTCCGCGACCTATCTTTCTTCAGGGAAGACAGACTCTCGCTACATATGGTTTGATGATGGGATCAATCACGCCATTTTTAGGCTTTTTGGTTCTAGCTACTTTGCAGAGACTAATATTCTTTAGATTGACTAGATTGAATAAAGAATTAGAAAATGTTAGCAATGTCACAATGTCAGCTAGACGAGTTACCGAGGGATCCGTTGACGAGTTAGGGGAGCTTGAGATGACTATAAATAGAATGCTGCAACAGATTTCAAACGCCGAGATTGATCTTGAAAAATTTAAATTAGCTGTAGATAGTACCGATGAGCACGTGATCATGACTGATGCTGAGGGGAAAATTCTTTACGCGAATGCAAGCGCCGAGAGAATAACTGGGTACTCGTTACAGGAAATGCTCGGGCAGACACCTTCTCTATGGGGACGGCAAATGACAGCGGCGTTTTACAAAAAACTTTGGAAAGCAATAGCTAGAGATCATCAGTCATTCGCTGGGGAAATTAAGAATAAGCGTAAAAATGGAGAAATATATATTGCGAGCGCCAGTGTCTATCCGATTCTTGATGAGCACGGACAGATCAGATATTTCGTTGGCATTGAGCGTGACATAACCAAACAACGTCAAGCTGAAGATGATTTGGCACAGGTCGCACTCGACCTTAAAAAGGCCAAGGAGAGTGTCGACATTGAGGTTAAGGAGAAGACTAAAGAGTTGAACGAGGAACGTGCTAGATTCCTGGCTTCCGTTAATAGCTTGCCGATCGGTTTTACGATTATTGACACTGATGGTTCGCTGATGATTCATAATCCGGTGTTGTTGGCGTTGCTGGATTCGGGGGAGAGCTTGGGCACGATTGATGCTGTTTCGAGCTTACTCGGAGCAGATGTGAAGCTGACCGAAAAACTACGCGACTGTACTGGCAAGCGTTGTACTGCGGTGGTAACCGAAATTCCGTTTAAACATAAATATCTACGAATTTTTATTGCCCCTGTATTCGCTGACGGCGGAGACGGACACTCGCTTGGTGGCGTGCTACTGATTGAAGATATCACTGAGGCTAAGGCGATAGAAAAAACAAAAACAGAATTTGTTTCTCTGGCCTCACACCAGCTTCGCACTCCTCTTTCGACGATCAATTGGTACGTCGAAATGCTTCAGTCTGGTGACGCTGGAAAATTAACCTCAGAACAGAAAACATTCCTAGATGAGATTGGCGTAGGAAACCGAAGAATGGTGACTCTTGTGAACTCATTGTTAAACGTTTCGCGTTTGGAGCTTGGTCATTTGAGTGTGACCGCAAAACCAACGAAGTTGCAAGAACTAATTAAGAGTGTGGTGGCTGATGCCCAAGAAAAAATAGGGCAGCAAAAGCTCACTATTAATGAATCTTATGAGGATCTGGCCGAGATTCCGCTTGACGCTAAATATGTCAGAATGGTGGTTGAGAATATAATTAGCAACGCGCTTAAGTACACACCCGAGGGCGGAAAAGTGGATGTGGTTCTTAAGAAGCTTGAAGTGGGAAGTATGTTTGGCCGTCGAAGTGTCACAGAAACTTCTGTCGGATTATCAATTGCTGACACTGGCTACGGAATTCCCGAGCACCAGCAAAATAAAATGTTCGAAAAACTCTTCCGCGCGGATAACGTTCTAGACAAAGACGAGGAAGGAACAGGACTCGGCCTCTACATCACTAAGCAGATTGTAGACCAGTCCGGCGGTCAGATTTGGTTCGAGTCAAAAGAAAATGTTGGTACTACTTTTTACGTCACTCTGCCATTCGCGGGAATGAAATCACAGAATGGCACAAAAACACTTACTTAAAAATTTACTTATGGCTAAGACAAAAGGAGCTAAACAAAAAGGACAGCGAATCCTCATCGTAGAGGACACGGCATCTATTGCGGAGGTGATGAAAATGAAATTAGACAATAGTGGTTTTCAAGCTACAGTAGCTACAAACGGCGTAGAAGCAATTGAGATCATTGGCAAGCAGGAATTCGATCTAATCCTCCTTGACCTCATCATGCCCAAGCTAGACGGCTTTGGCGTGCTTGAGGAACTCAAGAAACTTAAGGTCAAAACACCCGTCATCGTCACTACAAATTTGGGTCAACCCGAAGACATGGACAGAGTAAAAAAGTTCGGCGTCAAAGACTATTTCCTAAAAGTTGACATGCCTTTGGCCATGATGGTGGAGCGAATTAAACAGGTTTTGCTGGGGTAGAAAATGATAAGGACCCATCGCGCGATGGGTCCTTTTGAATGACGCTCTGTTTAGACGAGCTTTTTCCATTCGTCCCGACAGTTGCACGCGGGCAACTGTTCTGGATCAAAGACGTTTGGGTTTAGGCTGTCGCGCCACGCGTTCAAACGTTCAATGACCAGACCGTCGCACTGGCCGCAGTTCTTGGGCCAGACAACGGGCGGTGGAATCTCTCCTTGCCAATCACCAAGCGTGATCATTGGCCCGAGGTCACGAGTCTCCCAAAGCACATGCGCGATTGACCACAGCCACGGGCTCGTTACCCACTCGTGATGGGAGTAACGCGCCTGCAACATGATTTCATCTACGCCAGACTCTGCCAGGAAGCGGATGGTCTTGATGCATTCATCAATAGCCTCACGCTCCGTCATCTTGATCGGCATGAGAATAGCGTAAGCAGCTACCCGAGCTCCCGCGCTTTTGGCGACTTCCATGGCGCGGAAGAAGCCTTTACGCGTCAAGCCCTTGTTCAGGGTCTTCGGGTTGTTGCGAATCGCATCGTTCTGCGTTTCGAACCCAATCATGACCTCAAACATCTTTCCGGCGGGCTTCAAGATGTCCTGATAGACTGCAATTGTTTCTGGCACGATGAATTGTACGCGCGATTCTACTCCCAGCGTGCGCACGCGATCTGACGTCGCTACAAGCGACGCGATATGTTGCATGGTTCTAATTGGGATTTCCCCGGGATTCAGGGCTGAACCACCGGTAAAGAAACGGACGTGATCTGCACTTTTCGTGAAGATGGCCATGCCGACAGTGACGAGGGCATTGAATTCATCTTCCTGAATAGCCAGGTTGCCAACGATGCGGTCAATTTCTTCCTGGAATTCACAGAATCCACAACCTGCTTTTATTTGGCCAGGTTGCGGACGCTTCAGTGCCCACTGACAGCCACCAGGCACAAGGAGAAAACCATGAATTCCGATTTCTCCAAATTCAGGTATGTAGCGATTCGTTTTAAGGAATAGTTCATTGCCCACTTGGGAATTTAGTATCTCACGGGCGTTGTCCGCGCCGTGCGCAAGCACTACTTCTTCCGCTTGAGCCGCCGCTTCAAGCCACGGTTTAGTGCGCGCTGTATATTCAGAAAACATTTCCCTCGGGGAGTCAGTTGTGACAACCCGCTGACCTCGTTCTTTCAGAAGCTTTGAATAACTGCTCATGACGAAACCTCCATTTGGCTGCATGGTTATAACATAATTTGATATCGGCGCAAAACTGTTATACTTGCACATGTTCACAACGCTGCGGAGGAAGAAATGACTGGAAGGTCGGATGGATTCTTTATCAAAATTGCAACTCCGTCCATGCTGGCTCAGCTACACGCGATTGACGTCGAGGTGTGGCACGGAAATGGCGGCCACGTACGAGTTCATGCAAAAGCGGATCGAGCGTTTCCCGCTCGGTAACTTCGCCGCCGTGGACAGTCATGGACGCTTGATTGGCTCCGTGTGGTCTGTGG
Organism: Candidatus Uhrbacteria bacterium; assembly: GCA_963822405.1. GTDB lineage: Bacteria > Patescibacteriota > Patescibacteriia > UBA9934 > UBA9934 > JAGORL01. The sequence goes on from CAWGHH010000001.1 coordinate 361,583, forward strand.
CTATTGATCCCATTAGCATTACTACGTGGAAGAATGCTACGGGTGATGGAGAATACCTTACCTGTAACCCTTACGGAGAGATGGGGTTCGGTGTGAACGTAGCGGTGCGTGAAGAGTTCTCGGATCAACGGATCGGGAATGCGCTAATTGAGCATGTCGTTACGCTTGCCTTCAAATGCGGGCGTTCATTCTTCCGTTTCGGAAGTCGCATGTTGGAATATCACCAGTGGAAGGGTGTGTTGACGCCTGATGATTACGCTCGCGCCTTGGTATGTGATGGCCGAGTGTTTTTCCGTGATCCTAACTCGAGCGTACTGCTTGGTGGATCGGATCATGAAGAGTTGAGAGCGGAAGGAAGGATGGTGGATCCTCGTCGGTGGAACCCATGGCTTGGAATAATTCCTGAGCCTCTTGAGCCGCTTGATGCCGGCGTCCGTTTTTTCTCCCGTGTGTGCGTGCGCGGTCATCATCCCCGCGTCTTTCAGGTGCAGGAAGACTACTTTACTGATCCAGACAGCCTCAATTACGGAGTAGTCATGGGCTGGGATCGTTCTGACATTGATTAGGCGCTTGTAGTCATCCAGTAGGGATGATCTTGGGGATCGGGTCACTCGGTGATCCGATCCCTTCTGCTATACTGAGGAAAATTATGATCAGTCTTAGCATTTTTTTGTTCATCACTTTACTCATGCTATTTTTAGCTGGAGTAGTTTACGCACATGACTCAACTACGAGGACGAACAAATGGTTTTTCATAACTGTTATTTGCATGGTTATCTGGATGGTTACAAACTATCTTGAAACAATGCCAGCACTTCCTGGGATAATGAGAGAGATTTGTTTGCGTTTAGATTTTACTTACGGATCCACACTCCAGATATTCTTGATGTTATTTGTATTGAACTTTATAAAACCAAAGGTTTCGATCAAAACCCAGATTTTAGCTGTAATTCCTATTAGTATCTCCGTATTATTGACCCTAACTCCCTGGCACGTTTCAAGGATTTTCTTCTCTGATACGGGAGAAATTAGGTTTGACGAAGGACCGACTTTTCCAATATTTATCATCTTCTCTCTTGTGTATTTCCTTGTTCCTTGCGGAATGTTGCTTTGGCATAGACGGAACACAAAAGGAGAACTACGCGGGCAGGCTAGCGCGATCTCGGCCGGCATTGCATTGATGACGGTCGGTTTATTGGGCATTAATCTTTTTTTGCAAAATGTTTTGCCGACAGAGCTATTTCGTTTCGGCAATTATTCGGTAGCATTCTTTGTAATTGGGGTGGCTTATGCGATAGTTAAACATGCATTTTTACAGATCCGTTTTGTAGTCACTGAGACATTTTTATTGGCGATTCTTTCGATGCTATTGGCTCGGGTAATTTTCGCGACGAGTCTTTCTGATTTATTCCTCAACCTTCTTTTCTTCTTTGGGATGTTGTTTCTGGGATTTTCTCTTGTTCGGTCGGTTGAAAAGGAGGTTGAACAGCGAAAGAAATTAGAATTACTTACCATCGAGCTACAGTCCGTAAATACCAAACTAAAAAAACTCGACGCTCAAAAGACTGAGTTTCTTTCTATTGCGAGTCATCAGTTACGGACTCCGTTGGCGGCGGTGAGGGGGTATGTGGATTTGATGATGGACGGGTCTTACGGGAAGGTGCCGGTGAAACAGCTGGTGGTGGTTGGGAAGATCCATGGCGCACTTGAGGGATTGATTGAACTAGTAGGCCAGCTTTTGTCTGTTTCGCGGATTGAGAGTGGACGTACTAACGTCCAAATTGAAGCTATAGACATGTTGCCAATTTGTAAGAATGTTTCCGGAATTTTAGCTATTAAGGCTAAAGAACGAGGGCTAGATCTGGTGTGTGAAGGCGAGAAATTACCGCTAGTTTTAGCGGATAGTGAGAAGGTAAAAGAGGTGATGATGAACCTGACGGAAAATGCGTTGAAGTATTCTGACGAGGGGAAGGTTTCGATTAATTTTATCGACGAACCTGATTATGTACGTACGGAGGTGCGGGATTCCGGGATTGGGCTTTCGGAAGCTAATATAGAAAAACTATTTCAGAAATTTTCGCGGGTTGAATCGTCTACGGTTAATCACGCCGGTACTGGTTTAGGACTTTATGTGTGTAAGAGGTTGGTCGATGCCATGGGGGGAGAAATCTGGGTAGAAAGTCCGGGGCTAGGGAAGGGCAGTACGTTCATTTTTAGACTTAAAAAAGTACCAGCTGGGAAGGTAGTAAAAAAGAAACAGGTGAAAGTAGTTTGAGCTAGAAAACACGCGGTGATTAGTTGTGTGTAAGTACCCCGAGTCATTCCGATCCGGGGTATAATTTTTAGGTGATGTTTTGGTGGTACAAAACCACACAAACTATGGCAGGAGGTTTACGTCAAATTCTTGGCACATTTTTATTGATAGGTTTATTATTCCCAACCGGACTAACTCCGGTTGCTTTGGCGGCTACCGGCGCACCACAAATTATTAATCACCAGGGTAGACTTTTAGACAGCACCGGTAATCTTCTTGGGGGAACCGGCACAGAATATTGTTTCAAGTTTTCTTTCTATGATGACGCAGTAGTCGGCGGAGGTGATGTTAAGCTTTGGCCAACTGGCGCACCGTCAACCATGACTGCTAACGTCAAGAACGGCGTGTTCAATGTTGGCATCGGCGATACTGCGGCTGGAGGCGATACACTTGATTTCAATTTTCAGAGCACAGACACAACTTACTTGAATATTGACGTCGCTACTAAAGTTGGCGCTACTTGTGCCGCCGGTGATGGTGCTGAGTCATTCGAGACATTAAGTCCTCGCCAAGCTATTTACTCTTCTGGTTACGCAATCAACGCAAACACGGTTGGTGGCTTCACTCCTTCGCAGACTCCAACTGGCAACCAGATCCCGGTTCTCTCGGCGAATGATTTGACTCTGCCGGGCAACGTTGATGCCGCTGGCGTTATCCAGGCTGGCTCTGGAAATGTAAATATTACTACAGCTACCGGCGCGCTTGATGCAGCCGCTCTCGGCTTGATCTCTGGCGTTGGTGCTGGGGGATTGAGCTCGGGCTCTGGTCTTGAGGTAGACACGAATAGTCTTGGCCTTCTTCAGGGATGTTCTAACGGACAGATCTTAAAATGGAACGACGGTACGAGCGTTTGGGCTTGTAGCGCGGACTTGAGTGGAGGCGGTGGTGGAACGCTTAATGACGCTTACGTAAACGGTGCCGCGGTTACTTTGAGCTCGGCCGACATTTCATTGAGTTTAGCTGACGATACAAACGATTATCACCTGGTACTTGATAACACGAGCACTGGTGACATCAGCACTGCACTTATTATTAGTTCGAGTGGTCTCGGCTCGACTGTCACTACTGCAGCAGATTTGTCTGACGTTAACATCATCACTGCTCTCGCGCTTGGTTTGAATGATGTAACTGTTGGTGGCGTTACGATCAGCTCAACAGAATTTGCACGCCTTGACGGCAAAGACGCCGCACTCGTTGACACTAACGACGCGGTTGCTACTGCGATCACTGGTACTGGAGCACTTGGTGCCGGATCGATCACCTCTGGATTCGGTGCAATTGACGTTGGCGCTGATAACATCACCACAACTGGTTCGAGTCTCGCTAATGGCTTTGATCGTTCGACGGCTGGGGCATTAACCTTCGGCAACACCACCGCAACTTCGGTGAGCGTTTGTAACTCCGCGGCGTGTGACACGATCACTCTCGGTACAAACGCTGACGCTGACACGATTACTATCGGCGACACGCTCGACGCCTTCTCGCTCACCTCAACCGGGTTGAATGTTTCGACGAGCGGCGGTCTTACGGGTGTGGCTTCGTTGAACACTATTGCTACATCTGCGAGTGCATTGACCTTTGCTGGTGCCGGTACTATTTCTTCGACTACAGCTAGTGCTTTAACTGTCGATTCTGGTTCGACGGGTACGGTGAACCTCGGTACCGGCAATAACGCCAAGACTGTTAATGTAGGCACCGGTACTGCCGGAAACACAATCAACGTCGGCACGAACAACTCGGTCGCTGATGCAATCAACATCGGTTCCGCACTTGATACGGTTGCACTTACTGGTAATTCCGGCTCGTCGATCATTTGGAACGGCGTTACCATCTCGGCCGCTGAACTCGCATTACTCGACGGTCATGATGTCGCTCTTGTCGACACGAACGACGCAGTTTCGACTGCGCGCTCTCGTCGAGGACGGGGGAGATGTGCTGGTCCTCCCAATACAATTCGCCGTTCTTGCGGCGGTTCTGTATGGCGCCGCGCCACTCGCGGCCGGCACGGATGGTTTTCCAGAGGTCCTCGTAGACGGCCGGCGGCGTGCGGTCGGATTTCTGGAAGCGCGGGTTCCTGCCCAGCGACTCGGCTGCGGTATGGCCGCTCATCTTCTCGAAGCCGGGATTGACGAATTCGATCTGTCCTTCGGAATCTGTAATGACGATTCCGGTGCCGCTCTGGCGGACCGCGACCGAGAGCTTCTCGAGTTCGATTTCGGCGCGCCGATGTTCGGCGCGTCGCGCCGCTTCCTGCAGTTCGCGTCGCATGGCCGGGGCGAGCCGCGCCAGGTTGTCCTTCATCACGTAATCGTTCGCGCCGGCCCGCATCGCCGCCACCGCCGTCCTCTCGCCGACCGTGCCGGAGATCATGATGAAGGGAATGTCCAGTCCGGCCGCGCGGACGAGCTTGAGCGCAAGGAGGCCGTCGAACCCGGGCATGTTGAAATCCGAGATGACGGCGTCCCATGCACCGTCCTGCAGTGCGGCATAGAGCGCAGGCTCGTTCTGCACGCGTTTGAAGTCCACATCGAAATCCGCGCGCCGCAGGCTTTGCACGACAAGAGCAATACGTGGCA